>CALALQ010000175.1 GCA_937925595.1 uncultured Demequina sp.
CGAACGGCTGCGCCTGACCCGGGAACTGCTGCGCGGGCTCCGGTGCCACGACCGGCTCGGGTTGCGCGACAGGCGCGGGAGCGACGAACGGCTCAGGCGTGGCAACCGGAGTAGGTGCCGGGAACTCAGGCTGTGCGACCGGGGACGGGAACCCGGCGGTCGGGTCGAACACCGGAGCAGCAGGGGCAGAGCCTGCGAACGGGTCCGTCAGCGTCGGAACCTGGGGAGCTGCGGCCTGCGCGAACGGGTCGGTGATGTCCGGCACCGGGAAGCTCGGCGTCTGGGCGGCCTGCACGAACGGGTCCGCGATGGCGGGAGCGGGAGCCTCCGTCGGGAACGCGTCCGTGACGGTCGGCACAGGGAACGGGTCCGTGACAGCAGGGGCCGGGAACGGGTCCGGCACTGCCGGGACGACCTGCTGCGGGAGCGGCTGCCCGACCGCCGGTGCAGTGGCGAGCGGGTCGGAGATGTCCGGCACGACAACCGGCGCTGCAGGGGCTGCGACCGGGGCGGGCGCGACGTACTCCGCGACCGGCTCCGGGGCGGCGGACTCGGCCTGGATGACGGTCTGACCGGCAGGGGAGATGGCGGGAGCACCACCGAGGCGGACGAGCAGGTCATTGACCGTCGCCGGCAGCGGCAGAGTCGGGACACCCTGGAGGTACTCGTTGGAGACGAGGTCGACGTCAGGGTTCGTCGGCAGGAGGATGACCTGACCGTTCGAACGCTGGTGCGCCGTGGCGACCCAACGGTCGAAGGCGACCTCGTTGAGCGTCTCAACCACGATGGGGAACGGCTGTCCCTGGTTGAGCTGCTGGATGATGGCTGCGGCCGCGGTGCGGAAGGTCGCACCGGTGTAGACCTTCAGGCCGATTTCGGTGAGCGCGGCGGCAACGTCGGGAGCACCGACGACGCCGATTGCAGGTGGGGTAGAAGCGGACATGGTGCCCCTATGCGCGTGCCCCCTGCGGCGATGCACTTTCGCCGTAGGGGACTCACGCGCGCGTGAGGCAGGCCGCTACCGGGGCCGGTTTTTCAAAGTCGGCGCATAGCCGTACACATGACGACCGAATCCCACACCCCGAACCCCTGGAACGCAGGCAGCTACGGAACCCTCACCGGCTCCGGCGCGAAGAAGCTCGCATCGAGCCGCGTCGCCCCTCTTGTCGCCCTCGCGCGCGGCTACTGGGCTGTCCTCGACAAAGAGGCAGCCGTCGCGTTCGCGAACAAGTACCGCGGCACAGCCGGCGTCCAGACGCTCAAGAACTCACTGACCCGCTTCGTCGCGGATGACGACGACATGCTGGCGATGCCCTGGCACTCCGCCCGCTCCGTCGCCGAGGACGGCACCGACTCGAAGGCCTCGCTGTACCAGTACCGCCCGTCCTCGCCCATCGCGGACGAGAACGGCAAGGTCGCCAAGTACAAGTTCTTCCCCGGCCAGTCCATGGTCATCGACGTGCACCCGGCCACCCCGGTCGAGTGGATGCAGGAGTCCAACACCGTCCTCGTCAACGAGGGCCTGCTCAAGGGCGACTCGGCGCTGACCGCCCAGCTTCTCGCGTACGGTGCGACCGTCGAAGAGCTGTCGAAGGTCATCGGCGACAACGGCGTCCCGCTCACGGTCAGCGAAGCCCGCTCGCTGCTGCAGACGATCATGCTCCGCGTCCCGAAGGGGCTGCGCACCGTCATCGCCAACTCCGCGTCGGTGACGACCTGGGACGGCAAGGACGGCGACTGGCGCAAGATCGGTCTGCGCGACAAGCGCGTCATCGTCGCCTTCGACGGTGACCTCGCTGAGAACGCGAATGTGTGGCGAGAGACGGACCGCATCTTCAAGTTCATCCGTCAGTCCAAGGGTCAGCCGGCCCTGCTGACGCTGTTCAGCACCGAGGTCGCCGCCGCGCAGCTTGCTGCCGGCATGGACCCCGCTGACAAGCTCGGCATCGACGACTACCTGGCCAGCATCGGCACCTGGGAGACGATGCTGGAGCTCATCAGCCCGGACCTGCCGCCGAAGCCGAAGAAGGAGGAGTCGAACGCGGTCCCCGGCGACTGGCGCATCAACCCCTTCAACGACGCGATCGCCGAAGAGTACGTCGAGCAGATGAGCCCGCAGTCCGGCCAGATGGAAGGCCGCTGGGTGCCGCGTGCCCGTGTCGGCGGACGCCTGCGCTCCTACATCGAGCGTCGCCGCCCCACCGAGAAGGAGATCCGTGACGGCGTCATCGACGACAAACAGATGATGCGCCTCGAGGACGCGACCTGCGAGATCGAGATCAGCCTCCTGGACCGCAACCAGGACGTGGATGACACCCCCGAGGTGGAGACGGTCTACGGCCCGTCCACGCTCATGTCCACCAGCCCGCAGGACTGGGTCCGTCACGCCATCCAGCTGCCCAACGAGGTGCTCGCACACCCCGACTGGCCGCCGCGTAAGGGCCTGGACTGGCTGGGTGCCCTCAAGGCGAACAAGCGCGACCAGGTCGAGTCGGCCGTCGCGTGGAACACGATGGGCTGGGTGCCCGTCCCGGACGGCACGCCCGCGTTCATTGTCGGCCAGCAGGTCCTCGCCGCCAACAAGCACGACCGTCTGCTGACCAAGCCCGGCGTTGACGACCGGATGCTCCCGGGCGCTTCGAAGTTCGGTGTCGTGGACAACTGGGACGAGAACCCCGCCGAGCTCGACGCGTACAAGGAGCAGGTCCGCGAGGACATCAAGTCGGTCCTCCAGGCGTTCGTCGAGAACGGCTTCTGGAAGAACCGTGCCACCGCCGTCGCTGTCGTCTGCGCGATGTTCCGCCCGACCATCCCGAAGCACCCCGGCACGACCCTGTACTTCGTCGGCCCCAAGGGCGCCGGCAAGTCGTACACGGCGTCGTTCATCATGCGTGCCTGGCAGGAGAAGCCGGGCACGTGGACCGGCTCTGCCCTCCCGGGCTCTGCTGGTGACACGTTCGGCGCGCACGAGAACTCGGTGTCGCTGACCCCCATCTGGGTCATCGACGACCTGGCCCCGCAGACGGACCGCCGCAAGGCCGAGCAGCAGGCGTCGGACCTGGAAGCGATCATCCGTGCGATGTTCAACAACTCCGCCAAGCGCCGCCTGGACGGTCGCACGATGGAGCAGCGTGACGTGGCCAACCCCATCGCCATGCTCGCCATCACCGCGGAGAACCCGCCGACGGTTCCCTCCATCCAGGACCGCACGCTCGTGTTCGAGGTGCCCAAGGGCGCGTTCGACGACTCCGCCGAAGGCGGCAGCGAGCCCGGCTGGCGCGAGAAGGAACTCATCCGCCTGTGTGACGTGGACGGTGCCCCGGCCCGCCTCGCCGCCGCGATGATCCGCTTCTGGCAGCAGGACGACACCGGCTTCGGCCACTCGTGGGCGGACCGTCAGGCCACGCTCGAGCGCATCTGGAACGACGAGAAGGAGACGGCGTTCGAGGTCCTCAGCGAGGAGCACGGCATCCCCGCAGGTGAGGCCGCCCGTTTCGTCGGCCAGGTCTCCTCGCTCGGCCTGTCACTGAACATCATGTACCACCTGGCAATCTGGGCAGGCATCGACCGTGACGACCCCATCCTCGACAAGCTCGGCGGTGAGGACGGCTACGTTCGCGAGCTGTACGGCCTGGCCGCGGAGGGCATCACCCGTGCCCGCTCGACCACGCCCGGTACGGCCCTGCTCAAGGCGCTCGGCAACCTCATGGCCACCGGCAAGGCGCACCTGCGCAACGCGACGACCCCCGGCGCCCCGCCGTTCTCGGTCCGCGACGGTGATTCCGACCCGGGCGGCACCATCGTCGGTGCGCTCAACCAGAGCCTCGGCTGGGAGTACGACCCGAAGGCGGCCACGTGGGTGCCTAAGGGTGAGAACATCGGCTTCTTCGGCGTCAAGGACGGCAAGGAAATCGCCCTGTTCAACACGAGCAACGCGTTCAAGGCCGCCCAGCGTGTCTACCCGGAGCTCATCCCTCACGGTCAGACCCAGACGCAGTCCTGGTCGTCGGTGTACGCGGAGAACCTGGCGCTGAGCCGCCCGGCCCGCAAGGAGACCCTGGCGATGCGCACCGCGCTTGGCAGCACCGACTCGAAGGCCACGGCGGTCAGCGACCGCCTGTCCGGCGTCCCCGTGCTCGCGGAGAAGCTGTTCGAACTCACGAACGGCGTCGACGACGAGGAGTGACCCTCACAAGACCCAGAAAGCCCGCCCCACCCGGTCGTCAACCACGGGGCGGGCTTTCTGCTTTGCGCAGTGTAGGCGCCTCCGCGCGGACCAGATGCAGCGCCTCGCACAGCGGTGCTCCCATCTGCGCGCACACCAGCGAAATCGAGAGACACGAGCAGGGAAGCCCAGGTCCGCATAGGCGACCTGGGCTTCCGGCGTTCCTGGGTGCCTCCCGCGGCAAGTCCATGCGTGGGTATACGATCCGATCCTGGCCGCAGGGTAGAGCTGCTCGCGCTCTAGCCCGGTTGGGTCGGTTCTGGCCTGGTCTGGTTGCCGCAGGGTAGTTGGT
>CALALQ010000176.1 GCA_937925595.1 uncultured Demequina sp.
GCCGACCGACATTTTTCGATGGCGATTCACCGACATTCTTCGGTGGCTATTGACAACTTGCTTTGAGCGCGCCCGGGCACGTGAAGTCGCGAGGACGATCGGCGCGAATGCGAGCGCTGCGCCGCGTGCACGCGGCCACGTTCGGACATATCTTCAGTCGTCCGGTTCCGGTCGCCACCCGGCGTCCCCACGCGCGCCATCGGATGCGGGTGATCTGGCCTCAGACTCCAGCCGACGCTACGCAGCCGAGCCAACGTCATCGACGACGTTTGCTGGGTTGACCGGCGGGTCGGCCCCGGCGATCGGCCACGCGTCGACGGCGAGCGCAATGGCGAGCGCTAGCACGGTCAGCGCGAGCGCAGTCGGGAGCAGCGCGAAGGCGAGCAGTGCTGCGAGCGGGGCGGCCGGTAGGGCGAGCATGCCGGCCAGCGGGCTGGGTCGCAGGGTCCAGGTGGCCATGGCGCACAGGCAGAAAGCTGCGGCCAGGAGCGGCGGACCCTGGGTCGCTGGGGGGTTTGCGGCTATGAGCCATGCGAGGGCCGCGGTCGCGAGCGCTGGAAGCCACGCGGGCGGGCTGGGTAGGTGCTGTCGGGCGCGCGGGCCGCAGGCCAGCAGCAGCGCGGGCAGAACGAACGTGACGAAAGTCGTGAGAGTCACGGGCACGCGGTTGGGAGGTTACGCCGGTGGCGGCTGAGGGTCGAGCATGTCGTGTGGGTAATCGCGCGCGGCGCGGATGGCGTGGTAGGTGCTGAGGGCGCCGTTGCGCAGGTGTTCTGCGGCGTGCTGGGCGATCGCTTGGGCGCTGTCGACGTCTTGGTCGCGGTCGAAGCTGAGGGTGAGCGCGAGCAGGTGCGCGGTGTGGGCGTGGTCGAGGTCGGCGGTGAGTTCGTTGACTATCGCGTCGCGGACGGTGACCTTAGGTATTGGCGGTGGGTGATCGGGGATGCGCTGCAGGCGGCTGATCGCGCGCGCGAGCCCGCGGGTCCGGACGCGCGTGGCGCGTTGGTAGAAGGATCGCCTGCTGTCGGGATGGCACAGCTGCCAGGCGTAGCGATCGGCGGTGAGGCGGTATCCGGCCATCCGCAGCTCGGCGAGTCGCACGACCACGGTCGCGGCTGAGGCGAGCACGTGGGGAAGCCGCCCTGTTCGCGTGCAGCCGGAGGCGATGGTGGCGATGTGTCCGCGCTCAAGCGGTGTCTGCGGGTCGGCGCTCCAGCCGGCCAGCAGAATGCGCCAGCGCGTTCGCGGGCAATCGCGCGGGAGGTCGACGACGAGGGCCACGCCGACCAGTTCGAGCAGCACGGTCGCGTCGCAGCTGTCGGCGAGTTGGTGCGTTCCGAAGGCGTCCGGGCTGCAGCGGTAGGTCCCGCACTCGGGCGCGGTCATCGGTGGTCTCGCTTGCGGCGCGTCTTGACCGCCAGACATCCGTGGGCGAGGCGACGGCGCCGCCGGGTGCGTCGGGGCGTTCTCGGGGTTGCGAGGGCAAGCTGTATTTCGGCTGGCGGTGCGCCCAGCCACGCGGCAAGTGCGTTGGTGTCCCAGGCTCGAGCAGGTGGTTCGTGTAGTTCGGCGGGGACGAGCAATGCGCGCGCGTAGGCGCGGGCCCGGGTCTGCCGGTACGGGCCGGACCGGTGTCCGTTGAGGATCTGACCGGCGTAGAGACACATGGCCAGCACGAACGGAGTGTCTGAAGCGGTGTCGTCGAGCAGCAGGTACACGCGCCGGCGGGTACAGATTGCGCGCGGGCGCCCGTGGAGGGTGATCAGCTGGGTGCTCATGGTGCTTATAGGCCCGTGGTGGAGTTGCTCGCCCCCCAGTGCTGACGAAGGTGCTTGCGGGCACGGTCGATCCAGCGGTTCACCGCGGTGTAGCTGGTGCCGGTGAGCTGGGCGATCTCCTGATAGCGGTAGCCGCCGGCGAGCAGCAGCAGCTCGCGCTGCTCGCGCTCAACCAGCCGGGAGAACGCGGCGCGGCGCGCGAGGTAGAGCTCGGCAGCGATCACGAGCTCGAGGGGGTCGGACGCGGGCCCGGCGGGCTCGCGCAGCTCGTTGGGGTGGTCGATGTCGGGCATCATCGCCCCGGCGGGCTGTTCGCTGGTGGGGGCGGCCAGGCGCCAGGCTTCGTGGATGGCGACGGTGCTCAGCCACTGGTAGCCGGCGCGATCGAGGCTGATGTCGGTGCGGCGGACCAGCTGCAGCCAGGCGTAGGCGCAGGCGTCCTGGACGATCTCATCGCTGGCGCGGGCGCGTGCGTGCACGTGCCGGTCAAGTCGCTGGTGGTGTGCTTGGTAGAACGCGGTCAGCGCCCCGTCACGGCCCGCGTCACTGTCGCGGGTGCGGCTTGAGGCGGTCATGCGCGGGCCTCGGCGAACTCGCGCGGGACCAGGATGGCGGGCTCGCCGCGCTCAATCGACTCGCTGACGTAGGCGCGCGCGAGGGCCTGCATGGCGGCCTGGCTTTCGATGTGGCGCTCGACCAGGTACACGCGCCCGCCCTCGTCCGTGGTCGGGATATCGCTGATGGCGACGCGGCCGTTGATGCGCTGCGCGCACAGCACGCGCTGGGTGCCATCGGGCAGCTCGTAGCGCGCGAGCTCGTGCCGCGTGCCGGCGACGCTCATGACCGGTCCTCGCGCTCGCGGGTGTGAACCCACCGGGCGTCGGCGCCGTACCCGGTCACCTCGTCCTCACGGACCGCGGCGGCGTTCTCGGGCCCGCCGAGCTCGTAGTCGATCTCGCGCTGAGCTTCCGCGTCAAAGCGCGGGCCCGGCGCCTCGATCAGCCCGTTCAGGAGCCGGTCGATCTCGCGGGACGCCTGCGCCTTGGTCGCCGGGTAGACGAAGGTGGTGCCGCTGGTCTGCGCCAGCGTCCGCAGAAACCGCAGCTGCTTGGCGGTCGGAGCGCTGGCCCGCGGGCGGTTGGTGGGCTGGGGGCTGGGCATGCGGTGCCCCAAGCCGCGGAGGGTGCGAACGCACGCGCCACCTGCGCGCGCGAACCTGTGAGCCGCGTTCCCCGTAGGGCGCAGGTGGTGCGGCGGATTGCACCCGCAGTGGCAGCATCCGCGCAGCCCAGTCCCCTGCCACCCAACCCCCAACGGGACCTTCAAGCCTCCGGCCGCCAAGCCGCCTCAGCGACTACTGCACGACGCTGGCCACCGGCGCCGCCGGCTGCTCGACGACGTCGAGCACGTCCTCGAGCCGGCGGGCGAGCCTGTCGATCAGCCCGGCGATCCGCTCGAACGCGTCCTCGGGCGTGTGTTCGCTCCAGACGGCGAGGTACGGGACCGAGTTCGCGGCCGTGTCCAGGCCGAGGAACCCGCAGACCGTGTAGGCGACGGACTCGGCCACGAGCTCTTCGGTGGCGTAGTCCAGCGCCGGGTCCTCGTCCAGGTGGTCGAGCCGGACGAGCGCGTGCGCGAGCTCGTGCACCAGCGCCGCGGCCTGCTGATTGACTGCCACCGCGGTGCTGATCGTGATCCGCCGCGTGGCGGGGTGGTAGCTGCCATCACAGCCGTCCTGCAGCGCCTCGTGGGTCACGGTGACGCCGATCTGGTGCGCGAAGGCCGTCAGCCCCGGGATCGCCCACGCCAGCGTGTCGCCCGTGATCGGGGCGATCGGCGGATCCAACGCGGCCGGCGTGGCGGGTGCGGGAAGCGGGTCCACTTGCGCACGGTCGAAGACCCGCTCAAGCCGGTAGAACGCCCTGGGCTTGTCGGCCGGGATCGCGCCGGCATCCCGCCACGCCTGCAGCTTCTTCTTGGACGGCTCACAGCGCGCCCACACCTGGATCCGGCTCCTCTCCCCTCTGCGGACGCAGAAGCCGAGCGCCAACCACGCCCGAAACCCAGCGACCCGGGTCGCGTCCGGGTCCTGGAAGGCGATCAACAGCTGGTTGCCGAGGCTGTAGCGACGCAGCCCGGTCCGGGCGCGCACACGCAGCCAGGCTTGCCAGCCCGCGCTGGTGCGCAGCTGCGCAACCGCGCGCCTGCTCAACTCGCGGTCCTGCGCGCGACGTTCGGCACGCTCGCTCTCAGACAAGCGACGTCGCTGGGCGCTCTTGGGCATGAGTGACGGACCTCCGGGAGCGAAGGGAACGAAGACAACGGAGTTGGGCGCGGGCCAACCCGAACGGCGGCCCGCGCGAGGTGGCTGGTTCAGGCGACCGGCGCCGGCCGCTCGGCGGCAGACTCGGCCTCGGCGTCGGGATCGCTGTCGAGCTCGTCGACGTCGACGCCGTCCGCGCAGTCGGGCGCGTCGGCGTTCCCGGTGGATGCGGTGTCGGCCATGGCGCGCTGGGCCTGTTCGGCCGCCTGGTATGTGGCGTGCGCATGCTCGACGGCCTTCTCGAGGCGCTTGAGCGAAGCGGGGAGGTGCGGGCCGCAGAGCTTGGCGAGGGCCTTGGCGGCGGTGTCCTTGCGCGAGCTCCACCTGGTCGCGGGCGTGCGCTGAGCGGCCGGGACGACCAGCCGGCTGGCGTACTGCTCGGCCGCGATCACGACCAGCGCGCGCCCGTAGAGCTCCCCGGCCGTGCGGGCACCGTCCAGGTAACGCCACAGCCACTTCACCGCGCCTTCGGGGTTGCGCGCGTCGCCGTAGTCGATCCGCAGCCGGCCCTGGGTGCCGTCCTTGCGGGTCTTGGTGGCGTCCTCTCGGAACTCGGCGATCGTGAGCCGGATGCCCTGGGCGGCGAGCCGCTGGACGCGCTCGCCGGCCTGCGTGTACGGGCTGTTGTCGAAGTCCGGGTCGAGCAGCGCGTAGACGAAGAACCGCGCCACCCGCAGGTCGGCGGGGTCGACGACCGAGAGCCCGTCCAACAGGCTCGTGCCGAGATCCAGGTTGGCGCCGTGCGCCTGGTCGGCCACTTCACGCAGCGCGCTGTCGCGCTCGCGGGCGGGCGCGGCGAGCGGGTCCTGCGCCTGCTGGGCGCGCCGCTCGGTTCGCGCCTGCGCGCGCTCCGCGGCAGTGGCCGCGACGCGCTGCTCGAGCAGCACGGCGGTGCGCTTGATCGCGGCCTTGGTGAGCTCGCGGTACAGGCCGCGATCGCAGATCACCGGGCGCGAGCGCTCGAACTCGACCAGCACGCCGGCGGCGCGCGCCTGGTCTACGTCCTCGTCGCTGAAGCGGACCTCCGGCCGGCCCCAGGCGTGCCGGTCCAGCTGCTTGCGCAGCGCGCAGGCCTGCTCGTAGAACGCGTCGGTCTTCTTGCCCAGCCGCAGCTCCGCGATCTGGTCGGAGCGGATCGTGTCCAGGTGCGCGGCGAAGACCTTCGTGTCACTCGCGCGCAGGGCCGAGTCCACGACCCAGCCGGGCTCGCGGGCCAGCCGCTCGGCCGCCCACCCGTTGCCGTCGACCAGGTAAGCCAGGACCGCGTCCAGCAGCGGGCCGCTGACCCGGCCGATCGCGAGCAGCTGATCGACGGCCGACAGCGCGATCGTGCCGTCGCCGACCATGGCCTGCGCGGCTTCCGGCAGCTGCAGCAGCTTCACGCGCGCGCAGACGCGCCGCGGGCTCCACCCCAAGGCTCGGGCGGCCCCGTCCTCGGACAAGCCCCGGGCGAGCATGGCCTGCACGGCGCGCGCCTCCTCGCGCGGATCCAGCGCCTTACGCGTGATGTTCTCCACCGCCCGGTCGGCGTCCTCGCTCTCGCCGTCGCGGACCACGACCTCCACCTCGGCCAGTCCGAGCTGCGTGGCGGCGGCGTGGCGATGGAAGCCGGCGACCAGGTCGAAGTCCGCGGCGCGCTCGTCATCGGCGCTCGGACGCACCACCAGCGGGACCAGCAGGCCCTGCAGCGCGATCGAGGCGGCCAGCGCCTGCACGTGCGCGGGATCCAGCGCGCGGACGTTCTCGGCCACGCGGATGCGGTCCAGCGCTATGCGCAGCTGCGCAGACGCGCGACTGCTCAACTCAGGTGCGGGCGAAGTCATGACGGCGGATCCGTCCCTTCCATCTCAGGGCCCGCTCCGGGCGGCGGGCCGATCGCCACCCCTCCGCACGCCCACCCCACCCCCGCCGCGGCCCTGCACGCCACGACGAGATGGGCGTGCAATGCTGAGGGGTGGTCGGCCCGCCGCCCGGACCCCCACGCCCTTCCTAAGCCTCAGGCAGGGGAGCGGGCAATGCTCGAGCAGTGCCCGAGACGCCGGTCATCGGCGCAGGCTCACGCGCCCGTCACTGAGCCTGCGCCGTAAAGGCCACTTATCGAGCGTCAGCCGCAATGCATGCGCTTCCGACGGCGACTAACTCCAGGATCGCGCGGGTCGGGCGGCTAGTCCGGCATGAAGTACCGCGCTTCCCGTGTGTGTCAAGGCCGCTCGAAAATTGACCCCCTGGCGCCGGTTGAAACTGACCCCCTTCCTCCTGTGTCTGTGATCGTCTGAGGAAGCGTGGTGCGTGCCGTGGTCAGTCGGCGGCAGGGCGGGCGAGGTCGCGGTCTTTGAGGCGGTAGGAGTCGCCTTTGAGCGCGAGGATCTCGGCGTGGTGAACGAGCCGGTCGATCATGGCGGCGGCGGTGACGTCGTCGCCGAAGATCTCGCCCCAGCCGCTGAAGGGCTTGTTGCTGGTGACGATCAGCGAGGCGCGTTCGTAGCGGCGCGAGACGAGCATGAACATCAGGTTCGCGGCCTGCGGATCGAATGGGATGTAGCCGACTTCGTCGACGATCAGCAGCGGGATCCGTTGGAGGCGGGCGAGCTCGTCGTCGAGGCGCCCTTGGCGTTGGGCGTCGGCCAACAGCGCGACCCATTCGGTGGCGGTGCGGAAGGCGACGCGGTGCCCCGCGAGGCAGGCCCTGATGCCCAGAGCGATGGCGAGGTGTGTCTTGCCGGTGCCCGGTGGGCCGAGCAGGATCACGTTCTCGCGGCCGGCGAGGAAGTCGAGCTGTCCGAGGTGCAGCACCGTGTCGCGCTTCAGCGACGCCTGGAAGGCGAAGTCGAACTCCTCCAGCGTCTTGCGCGCCGGAAAGCGCGCGGCCTTGATGCGTGATTGGCCGCCGTGGCTGTCGCGGCTGTCGGTCTCGGTCTTCAACAACGCGGCGGCGAACTGCTCAAAGCTCCATTCCTCCTGGCGGGCGCGGTCTGCGAGCTTGGGCAGCGCCCGGGCGGCGGCCGGCGCTTTGAGCTGTCGGAACAGATGCGCG
>CALALQ010000177.1 GCA_937925595.1 uncultured Demequina sp.
GGCGGGCGATCCGCGGGCCGAGCGGCGCGAGGATGCCCAAACACAGCAGCGGGCCGGTCGTGAGCAGGCCCGCCGCCGCGGCCGACAGCCCGAGGTCGTCCCGGACGTCGGCCAGCAGCGGCGGCAGGCTCCCGAACAGCGGCCGCAGGTTCAGCCCGGTCAGCAGGACCGGGAGAACGTAGGGGCTAACCGAAGAAGACTTCAGCGGTCTCGTAGAGCTCGGCGTCGACGAGCTTGGGCTCGGCGAGCGCCTCCGCCAACGGCACCAGCTCGATCGCGGTGCCGCGCAGCGCGGTCATCTTGCCGTAGTTGCCCTCGGTGATCGCGTCCACGGCGGCGACGCCGAAGCGCGAGCCGAGCACCCGGTCGAACGCGAGCGGCGTGCCGCCGCGCTGGATGTGCCCGAGGATCGTCGTGCGGGACTCGAAGCCCGTTTTCTCCTCGATCTCCTTCTCCAGCATCATGCCGATGCCGCCGAGGCGGACGTGGCCGAACGCGTCCTTGGTCTCGTACGCGGTGAGCAGGCCGCCGTCCTTGGGCGTGGCGCCCTCGGCGACGACGACGATCGAGAACGTCGCGCCGCGCGAGTGGCGGTTCTTGAGGTGGTCGACGACCTCGTCGATGTCGAACGGGCGCTCCGGAATCAGGATCACGTCCGCGCCGCCGGCCATGCCGGAGTACACGGCGAGCCAGCCGGCGTGACGGCCCATGACCTCGCACACGAGCACGCGGTTGTGCGACTCGGCGGTGGTGTGCAGGCGGTCGATCGCGTCCGTGGCGATCTGCACCGCGGTCTGGAAGCCGAACGTGAAGTCGGTGGCGGCGAGGTCGTTGTCGATCGTCTTCGGCACGCCGACGACCGGGATGCCGTCCTCGTGCAGCTTGCCCGCGACGCCCAGCGTGTCCTCGCCGCCGATCGGGATCAGCGCGTCGAGCTTCTGCGCCTGCATCGCGGCCTTGACCTTGTTCAGGCCGTCCTCGACCTTGTACACGTTGGTGCGGGACGACCCGAGGATCGTCCCGCCCCTGTGCAGGATGCCGCGCGTGCTGTCCAGGGTGAGGTCGACGCCCTCGTTGTTGATGACGCCGGCCCACCCGTGACGAAAGCCGAAGAACTCGTGGCCGTGGGTGTTGATCCCCTTACGGACGACGGCCCGGATGACCGCATTCAGGCCGGGGCAGTCGCCGCCCCCGGTCAGCACTCCAATTCGCATGCATGGGAGCTTATGCGTGCACCGGCTCCGCGGTCGGCTCGTGCTCGAACTTGGGCAGCCAACGCAGACCGCGCGGGAGGTACCAGTTGCGCTCGCCGAGCAGCTTCATCGCCGCCGGCAGCAGGACCGCGCGGACCAGGGTCGCGTCGAGCAGGATGGCCACGGCCAGGCCGACGCCCATCTGCTTGAACTCGATCATCGACAGCGTGGCGAAGATCGCGAACACCGCGACCATCACGATCGCCGCGCTGGTCACCACGCCCGCCGTCGCCTTGATGCCGTGCGCGACCGCGTCCTCGGTGGACTCGCCGCGGTCGAACGCCTCGCGGATGCGGCTGAGGATGAACACGTGGTAGTCCATCGAGAGGCCGAACAGGATCACGAACATGAACAGCGGCAGCCAGGACGTGATGCCGCCCACCGACTGGAAGTTGAGCAGGCCCTCGAAGTGGCCGTCCTGGAAGATCCAGGTCATCACGCCGTAGGACGCGCCGACCGACAGCAGGTTCAGGACGATCGCCTTCAGCGGGATCACGATGCTGCGGAAGGTCACCAGCAGCAGCAGGAAGGCCAGGCCGAGCACGAACGCGAACACGAACGGCAGACGCGAGTTCATGCGGTCGTTGAAGTCCTTCGAGCCCGCGGTCATGCCGGTCACGTTGGCCTCGACGCCCTGGATCGCGCCGATCGTGTGCGGGATCGTGCTCTCGCGCAGGGTCGTGAGCGCGGCCTCGGAGGTGGCGTCGGTGCCGTTGCCCGGGAGCGGGATCGAGACGATCGCGACCTCCTTGTCGGGGGAGACGATCGTGTTCGTCGGGCCGCTCGCGTCGGCGACCAGCTTCTCGATGCCCTGCTGGACCTGCGGCGCCGTGACGTCCGCGGCCTCGACCACGACGTACGCCGGCAGCGGGCCGCCCGGGAACTCGGACTGGATGCGGTCGTAGGTCTGCATGATCGGCAGGTCGTGCGGCAGGCCCGCGGCGCCCGGGTTGATCGTGCGCATGTTCAGCGCCGGGTAGGCGAGCACGAGCAGGAAGCCGACGGAGAGCACGACGGCCAGGACCGGGCGCTTGAGCGAGCGGTCGATCACGAACGCCCACACGCGTGATTCGCCGTGGTTGCGGTGGCGCAGGCGGCCGATCAGCGGCACGCGGCCCTTCTCGACCTTGTCGCCGAGCTTGGAGATCACGGCGGGCAGCACCGTGACGCTGCCGAGCATCGCGACCGCGACCACGAGCATCGTGCCGACCGCGAACGAGGTGAACACGGCGTTGCCGGCGATGAACATGCCCGCCATCGCGATCAGCACCGTCATGCCGGAGATCAGCACGGCCCGGCCGGACGTGGCCGCCGCGAACTCGAGCGCGGCCTCCGACGATCGGCCCGCGTCCCGTTCCTCCATCTTGCGCCGCAGGTAGAAGAGCGAGTAGTCGACGCCCACCGCGAGGCCGATCAGCAGGATCACGGACGCCGCCGAGTCCTCCATCGGGACGATCTGGCTGATCGGGCCGACGAGCCCCAGCGTGGCGATCACGGCCGTGATGCCGAGCAGCAGCGGGACGCCCGCCGCGACCAGCGCGCCGAAGGCGACGATGAGGATCAGCAGCGTGATCGGGAGCGACAGGAACTCCGCGCGCTTGAAGTCGTCGTCCAGCGAGGCGGACAGCGCCTTGTCGGCGGACGCGTCGCCGAACTGCTCGATCCGCAGTTCGGGGTGGGAGTCCTGGGCCGCCTTGGTGGCGTTCAGCGTCGCGTCGACGCGCTTGTCGGTGACGTCGCTATCCCCTTTGATCGAGAACGTGACGAGCGCCGCGTCCTGGTCTTCGGAGATCTGCCCTTCGTTGCCCTTGTCGTAGGGCGAAAGGATCTGCTCGGTGTGCGGCGCCTGCTTCAGCCGCGCGATCACGTCCTCGACGCCCGCTCTGAACTCGGGGTCGGTCGCCTTGAGCGCCTGATCACCGCGCGCGGTGATCAGGACCTGCTCGTCGGCCTTGTCCGGGAAGTCCGCGTTGGCGATCGCCTTGTCGGCGACGGCTGAGCTGCCGTTCCCCGTGTCCTCGCTCTTGAGCGAGTTGGTCCCGATCGCCCCGCCGAGCACGAACGCGATGACGACGAACGCGAGCCATCCGAAAATGGCGGTCTTCCGGTGCCGCGCGCTCCAGTGTCCGGCACGCGCGGCGAGGTTCTTCTTAGGCATGCGCGGAGCGTCCCGAGAATGGGGCCGGACTTCACTCGCGCATACCGGCCAGTGTGGCTATAGCGCCCCACCGTCTAGGGGGTGGGGAAAGCCATAGTTTCCCTGCTCAGAGCAGGAAGATGAGCAGCAGGATGATGACGATGAGGAGGAGGGTGCCAATGCCGATGTACATGGCAGAGCCAGTACCCCACTTCTCGCCCTTTCCTAACGTCGGTGCGCCACTTGTTCGGCCGGATGGACGGTTTGGCGCCGCTTCTCGCGTCGTTGCGGCCGTCGAGCGCCGTTGACGAGCCTGCCCATTCGGGCGGGCCTCGGCGGCTACGCGCCCGGGTTCCCGCGACGGCCCGCTACTATGTCCCGCGCGCCAAGGGGGCGTAGCTCAGTTGGTTAGAGCGCCGGCCTGTCACGCCGGAGGTCGCGGGTTCGAGCCCCGTCGCTCCCGTTCCGCACTGGACCGCAGCGCGCCGCAAATGCAGGACTTTCGCGGCGCCCCGGTCCAGTCGCCACCCGCACGGCTCAGCAGCAGTTCGCTGGGCTCGCGCGTAAAAGGTGACGAAAAGGTGACGGGCGGGTGCACAGCGCACCGGCCCGCGCCGTCCTGCAACGCGAGTTGCGAACGGCCGCCCCACGGGCTGAACACGCTTGCTGAGCTGCGGTCGGCGGCTTCCGCTCGGGGCCCCCGTGGACCGCCGCAACCTGGCCGCAGAACGACAAAGACCGGGTGGCCGCCCGGTCTTCGTGCTGCGGCTTCGCCGCCCATTCGCTCCGTGAGGAGCCACATAAATGCCTTCCCCAACTGTACCCGGGTGCCGGACGGATCGCCAACCCCTTTTCGAGGGGTTGCGATCGCGTGCGCCTCAAGCGGCCTGCGCTCAGCGGTTGGGCCTTGATCCAGCTGTGTCGCGAGCGTCCGCTCGTGCGCGCGTGCATCGAGAGCATCTTCTGGACCCTCAAAGACCGCCTCGGCCTGGAACGCCACAACGCCCGCAGCCTGCACGGGCTCAGAACCCGGATCGCCGCCAAGCTCCTCGCACTGGCCGCCAGCGTCTGGCTCAACCACTACCTCGGCGACCGCCCAACCCGAACGATCGCCGACCTCAGCCGCTGACCCGCGGAATCAATCATCTAGCTGCGCGCGTGCGCCCGACGACGGTCCCCGACACGCGCATCGCGGCGGCAGCGGCCGCGGCATAGCCGCTGCCGGAGGCCGTCCAGATTGTGATCCGGTCCGGGACGAAGCGCTCGTTTCCGTCGGCGAGCGGCGGCGTGAGAGACGCGATCGCCGGGCCGGTCGGCGCGTTGACGGCAGAACGTCGATGCTGATCGTGGCGGACTGCTCGACGTCGTCTACGTGGCGTCCGCGCGCAGCGCGCCGGAGTCTGCGAGCACCGGCGCCACACGGGCTGATCAGATGCCATCGCCGGCCGCGAGGTCACCGCCGGTGCCGTCGTCGGCGAGCGCGCCGAGAACCTCGCCGCCTTCGAGCGAGACTGCCGTTGTCCGGTCACGACGCCGCGCAGCGGCGCGCTGACAAGGATGTCGGGCGTGGTGCCGGCGGTGATCGCCTCGGGCCACGCGGTTGCCGATACGGCAGGGACTGCGGCTGGGTCGTTGGTGACCATCGTTGTCGCGACAATGGACTCAGCGGACAGTCCGTCTGCAGCGCTCGCGCCGAAGCGGCTTTCGACAACCGACGGATCGGCCTCCGATGTGAGATGGCTACCGGCGAGCAGTTCGACCTGCTCGTTCGCTGCAAGCCGGCCAACTTCGATCTCTGTCGACTCGCGCCCACGACCTGTGAGGTCAACGCGACATCGTTGAGCGCAGGGGCATCAGCGAACGCAACCGGCGCGCCGCGCGAGGACCGAGCCGTCGACAAGCCTGAGCGCTACGACCAGCTCGACGTTGCCGCTGGCGAGCACGGCTACGTCATCTCCCTTCAGTGCCGGGAAAGGCTCGAACGGCAATGTCGCCGACTGACCGCCGCCGAGCTCCAACCGGCTCCCGTCGCTCATGCTGAGGTTGCCGGCGATCCGCTGGACGGATTCGCTGTCGCAGTCGGGTGTCGGGCTCGCCCGCCAGGGCCGCCGCAACGATGTCGATCTGCCCCGAGACCGTGCGTTCGTCTTGGTTGCCGAAGCACGGTCCGGTGGGCTCGTTGCGGACCGTGGCTGCGTACTCGATCGTGTCGCCCTCGACGACCGACGGTGGGCCTGCGCTACCTGAGACGGCGAGCCGCGCCCGACAGGCGCCGACCTGCAACCGCGATGTCGTCGCGGCGGTCGGCCCGGCGTGGCGGTAGCGGAAGGGGTGGGTTCGGCCGGCCCTGGCGTCGATGTGGCCGCGGAAGGCAGGGGCATGGGCAGCGCGGGAGCGGCGGGGACGGGCGCCGCGGTTGGAGCGAGCAGGTGAATCCCGCGGGCGGCGGCGCGGCAATTGTTGCGCTCAGAGCGCTCGCGCCCTCGTCGCGTCGAGTCGGCGTAGCCAATCACCCAGTACTTGCCAGACGCGAAGCGCGCCGGCGTCCGCACACGCACCGAGTGCCTGCGGCTCCGCCCGCCCGTCAGCGCAGGTGTCGCCAGCGTGACGTCGCGCGCATCAACCTTGCCGTCGTGCGACAGATAGATTCGAGTCCGCGATCGCGGGACCGCAGCCCGAGCGCGGTTACGGTCCGTGACGTCGACCGTTAACGGCTGCCCAACGGTGAGTGCAGTCACGCGGTGAGTTACCGCGTGGATTCGGGCTAAAGCACGAGTCGAAAGCCCGACGGCCGCCGGCCCTCGCGCGACCGCTGGCTCTCACCCGTATGCTTTTCCACCTTTAACGTGGCAAACGTTCATCCTGCTTACTATTAATCGCGTCGCGGGCTGCGCGCGCTGCGCTCAAATGTCATCACTGTGACGTTGGGAAGCGGGGTGTCCCGCGACCGGTTTGAACGCGCGGCGTAATAGGTCGTTTGGGGGATGGTGTGAACTGCAGCAGTCTGAAAGCGTCCGCTCGTCCTCAACCACGTCGCCGGCGGTCAGGTCGGTAAGGGGGTTTATCATGCAGTTTACGATCAAACGGTCGTTCGCGCTTGTCCCTATCGTCGCGGCTGTCGTTGCGCTGTTCGTCGTCGTGCAGCCA
Organism: uncultured Demequina sp.; assembly: GCA_937925595.1. Next base: position 6,538 of record CALALQ010000177.1, read on the forward strand.
TCGCGCGCCGCATGCACTCCCGCGTACGCGACGCAGTACGTTTCGAAAAGGGGGGTGCAATTCTCTTTCTCTTGGGACATCAACTGCGGTACGGAATGGCGCAAGGTGGGTGTGGCGGGGGCCCTTCCGAACGCCAAGTTCGAGGTGTGGTGGAAGAACGTCAAGTGGAGGCTCACGGTGAACAGCGCGGGGAAGGCAAACACGGGCGCGATCCCGATCCCGAAGGGTGACACCGTCAAAGCGATCTCCCTCGGCCCGGAGGCCAACGTGGACTACACCTTCAGCAGGTAGCAGCCCGCCATGTGAGCGCCGGTGATCCGCCGCGCTTCTCGGAGGCTCTGAGCGGAGCGCGGCGCGTCCTGCGCGATGGCGGGTGAAGTTCGCTCGGACGGGTCCGCCGTCACGTTGCAGTGAGCGTGACGGCGGCCCGCCGCGGCGCATGGCCGGCTGCTCGTGGGCTGCGTCACCCGCAGGTCACCGACACCTGGTGGGCGCCCAGGTCACCGACCCGCAGGCCAGCCAGCACCAGTGCCGTAATGATCGCGCGGTCGCGACTCGACGGGAGCCGATCGGCCTCGCGCTGCAGCGCGCGGATGCTCACTCACGATCGAGCGCACGGCGCCTTCGGGTCGAGCCTACGACAAAGGCTCTAGTCGGCCTCAAGTTCGACGAGCGAGTTTGCGTTAGCTGTGAGCGGCACTTCGGCCAGAGGTTCTACGCCGTCAATGCTGCTACGGGCACGCTGGCCGGGTTCCTTATGGACCCGTATAGACCTGTTGAAGACTTCCTCGATGCCGTGGAGATATTGGCCGAGGAGGCGAATATGCCGTGGACGTACACCGTCGAAGTTCGAAGCCGGACACTCCGCGCTGACCAAGAGTCAAAGACCGTGTGAACGCGGCGTTCGTACGGCATCGCTTCGGTTATCGGCTGAGCCAAGGGGAGGTCCGTCGCATTGGCTCCCCAGCGATAGATGAGGCAGTTGTTGGTCCGGCGTTGTTGGCGACCTCGCGCCGTGGAACTCGTCATCGACGCGCACGGCCGCCGCGACGGGGAGCTGCGCGACGCAGTGATCCGCGAAGTCCGAATCAGTTCGTGATCGCCCGCCACTGATCGGGGCTCTTTCGACGACCGCCGAAGTTAGCGTTTCGACATAAGCGACTCCATTTAACGGTTCAGTGATCGCTATCGCCGGACCCAGTCGGCTCGACTGAACCCACTACGGCAGCGACACGATCAGAAGCACGAGATACGTCGTAAGTAGCCCGACAATCAGAAACGCTTCTCCGCTCCTGACACCTCGATGCGAGCCGGATGTCGGATGCATCGTGCGAGCGATCGCGCCCACAGCCCCAAGCAGGACCAGCGACATTCCGACGCCGATCACCACATGAGACATCGTCGGGCTCAGGTTGATCGTCCAGCCGAGAGGGTGAGCCGCGCCGGAGGCGAGCACCAACAATGATGCGACAAGTCCGAGGCGCAAAGACCATCGGGATGCCGCGTCCTGCGCGTCGAGCCAGTGCGTTGCACGGACCTCCGGGCTCTCAGGGAGTGAAACCCAGACATCGAGGAGGACCATCGTGACCAAGAAGCAACCTGCCGCAGCCAATCCGACGGTCACGGCCACAAACAGATCCTTCACCTCGGGAAGTAGTTCACCGCCAGCACCTCAAACGAGGCGATCACAGCAGCCGCTCCTGTCGCTGTGATCGCCCCTGCGTAGAGAGCCGCCGCCGGCAGGTTCGGGGTCAACTGCTTCTCGCCGTCAACGGCGCGCCCGGCCTCATGGTTGGTGCCCCGGCGAGTGATCGGAACGCAGCGCGGTGACGATGATCGAGTGCCGTTGGCCGATCCAGGCAAGCGTGGAGAGCAGACGAGCTTCGAGGCTGCCGGCGCGCAGGTCGGCGCGTTGGCCGGGCGTGAAGATCAGCCGCTTGTTGGCGAGCAGTTCGCGGACGTTCGCGCGCTCGGCCGGTGACGAGGCGGACGAGTTGGTGGCGGCGCCGCGGTAGCGGTCGGCTTGGGCGAGGACGTCGGCGACGTACCAGTCGGCGTGGTTGTAGGTGAAGATCGCGCGCCGGTAGTCGGCCGGGGCGCCTGACGCGCGCAGGTAGCGGGCGGCGTCGGGGATCGCGTCCGCGGGGTCCCACTGGCCCTTGCGGCCGTCGTGGTTGCCGTCGACGCCGTAGCAGTCCCAGGTGCTGGGGGTGTCGACGATCGAGAACCGCATTGGGCCGGCGCAGCACCCAAACGCGTTGACGCCGGAACGCACGCCGCGGGCGGCGAGCCAGCCGTGGGTCGGACCCGATGTGGCCGATGGCGGCGAGCGTCCACGGGTCGATTCCGTAGCGCTGCCCGGCGCGTTGATAGAGCTCGAGGTAGGCAGCGGGGATCTGGGCGGTGGCGACGGCGGAGGGTTCGTAGCCGCCCTGCAGTGGCTGCACGCCGGACTCGTAGGAGGTGTTGCGGCCCGCGGTTGGCGTCGCCACGTACGCGCTCTCCTCGTTCAGGGCCGGGGTGCGGCAAGCCACCGCCGAGGGGTGGCGCCAGATTGCGGCACCCCCTCTCAGCTCTCGCCCGTCTCGCCCGTGTAGAACCCGTAGGTCGCGTCGGCGGACCGGCGCGCCGCCTCCGGATCGCCGCCCGCGGTGATCTGCGCCTCGGCCCAGCGGTCCGCGGCGGCGCGCGTGAACTGCTTGCCCTCGTCGCTCAACGCCCAGGCCGCGCCCTCCTCGGGCGTGACGACCGCGTCCTGCGTGCGGAAGTGCAGCGCGAGGCCGAGCAGCGCCTGGTCCCAGCCGACGCCCGTCGCGCCCGGGCCGAACTGCTCCCACATGCCGGGCGGCAGGTCGCCGACCTTCGCGGTGTGCTCGAGCTCGAACAGCGTGCGCTCTTCCCCCTGCTCGGTCAGGCGCACCGTGACCCAGGAGACGCTGCCGCCGAACTCCCAGGTCACGCGGTAGGACGCGCGACCCGAAGCCGGCGGGTCACAGGCCAGCACCTCGCCGCCCGCCTGCCCCTGCAGCTGAAACCGGCCCCCGAGCCGCAGATCGCCGTCGACGGGCAAGAACCAGCGCGCGATCCGCTCGGCGGTGGTGGTGGCGTCCCACACATCCTCGATCCCGGCGGGATACTCCTGCGCGATCGTCTGGACGTGGGTGGGCTCGCCGTCGAGCTCGCCGCCGCGCAGCGTGCGGGTCACGGCATCGATCTGCTTCGGGACGTCGACCATGGTCACTCCTGGGGCTGGGAAGAAGAGAGCCGGCGGGCGCGTTTGCCGCGCGCGAGCTCGGTGCCGAGCGCGGCCAACGGCCCGCGCCAGAAGCGCTCGAACGGGGTCAGCCACGCGCTCGCCTCCTGCAGGCCCGCCGGGTCCACCGCGTAGAGCCGGCGGGTGCCTTCGGGGCGGACCGTCGCGAACCCGTGCTCGCGCAACACCCGCAGGTGCTGGGAGACGGCGGGCTGGGAGATCCCGAACTCGGCGCAGATCACGGCCGCGACCGAGCCCGCCGGCGTCTCCCCGTCCGCGAGCAGCTCGAGGATGCGCCGGCGCACCGGGTCGCCGAGGACGTCGAGCGCGTGCACAACCACATCCTTGCGTCTCGACTTATATAAGTCAAGGCTGAATAAAACGCCGAGGGGTAGCTTCCACCCATGGGACTCGGCGCCGAAGAACGGACCCACCTCGACGCGTACTGGCGGGCGGCCAACTACCTGTCGGTCGGGCAGATCTATCTCCTCGACAACCCGCTGCTGCGCGAACCGCTGAACAAGGAGCACATCAAGAAGCGCCTGCTCGGGCACTGG
>CALALQ010000178.1 GCA_937925595.1 uncultured Demequina sp.
GGAGGGGTACTCGGTCGCCGGTAGATTCAGAGCCATGAAGACCATCGCAAGCGCGGCAATCGCAGTCGCCGCACTCGCCCTGACCGCGTGCTCGTCGCCGCTCCCCGCCGACCCGGAAGCCGCGTTCATCGCGGAGTTGGGTCAGTTCACGCACATTACGGACGTCCTCGACGAGGACAACTGGATCGAGCTGGGCCACATTGCGTGCCGCGAGTGGGAGGGGATGAGCAAGAGCGAGGTCGCCTCGTTCATCGAGGAGCAGCGCAGCGAGCTCGATGGTGGGATCTTCGACACGACCATGAGGCAGTACCGACTCGTCGTGAAGTACCTGTGTCCGGAGCAGGCTGAGAAGCTTCCCTGATCGAAGCCCTCCCATAGCAGGAACCCCGCCACCAGATTGGTGACGGGGTTCTCGCTGCCAGGAACGTCAGTCGGCGATCCAGTTGCCGTTCGAGTCCTGCACGTAGCCGTGCACCTGCCCGACGAGCCCGAAGTTGCCCTTGGCCATGGCCGTGATCTTCACCGTAGCGATCGGCAGTTCGGCAGTGATGGTTGGGGCGTATCGCAGCTGGACAATGGCGGCATGCGATGTGTCATCCGGCCGCATCGCACATGGCTCGACGATCGTGACAAACCGCAGGTCTTCGCTGACGTAAGCCCCGTATTCGTAGGACGCCTCGTCGAACGGCTCGGCGTGCACCTTGCCATCAGTGAGCCGGAGGCCGATGGAGAAGGCGACCGTGGCGACCGGATCGGACGCCTCCAGCAGTCGCGCGGGGATGGTCTCGTCGGCGTAGCCGATCACCAGCTCGACCGCGCAGTGGGACGGGTCGCGCAGATCCATCGGATTCAACCCAAGCTGTGTGATATCGCGGTTCTCCGCGATGCCGGCGGCCTCGATCAGCGAGTCCTGCAGGGTGATCAGGGTTGGTCGATCTTGGGTGAACTCTGCCGTCTCGAAGCTGTAGATCGGATCCAACTGAAGGAACGACCACCCGGAGATCTGAAGCCCCCGCGGCGTGAGCGGCTGGCCGGTGCAACCGGTGAGCATCAGGACGGCCGCAGCTGTGAGCACGGCGAAGGGTGCGAGTCGGTTCTTCTTCATGGGGGGCCTTTCCGGGGAAGCGCTGCGCGCTCCAAAACGATCATCACATGGCGCCGACGCAGCACAGGAAGGCTTCGCGGCCGGTTACGTCGGAGGACATCGGTAGCGTCGTGTTCGGTGCCAACTCACGCACCGGGGCTCGACGAGGGATAGAGATGCAGCCAGACGAGACAGTCGCGTGCCCGATCTTCGCGATGACGATGCAGATCGAAGACCACGACGAGCGACCCGAGGCGTGGGAGGTCACGCTGCACGACAGCGACGAGAACGGGGATCCGACCCGTCTGCTCGCGGACGCGCGGGTATTCCGCGCTCACTTCGAGGACGCGTGGTTCGATCTGTTCGACAGCGTCAGCAGCGACCTCTCGGAGGTCGCGGGGGCGTTCATGGACAGGGATCGTGTCGCAGAGGTGCACGAAGAAGCCCTCTGGGCGAACGCGCTCGTGGTGGTGGATTACATCGAGGTCCCCGAAGTCGCGCGAGGAAAGAAATGGAGCCACCGGCTCATCCACTCGCTCGCGCGCGTGTTCGAGGGTGACGCGATCGCACTCTTGCCTTCGGAGGTCACCCCCGGCGCGAACGATGAGCTCATCCACGACCCCGCGAAGCGCAGGGCGCTGGTGAAGCATTGGGGCGAGATGGGATTCGTGACCATCCCGGGCACCAACGTGATGGTGCTCCAGTGGAGCAGCTGACGATCAGCCCCGAGGCGCCTCGACGTACTCTCGGAGATTGGCCAGGTGCTTCCGGGTCACGGAGCTGACCATCTGCGGGCGAAGCAGGTCTCGTCCGGCGATGAGCGGGTCCACGAACATGGTGGTCTTGGTGTCGACCCAGGCCATGGCGCTGGTGCCGAGGCGCTCCTTGGTGCCGGTGATGAGCATCAGCGTGAAGTCCGTCGAGTCAGCTTCGGAGAAGCCGATTTCCTTCATCGACGCGGCGCGCGGCACGTAGGCAATGACGCGACCGAGCGGCCGCCTCTGCCCGGTGATCTGGGGGATGGCGACGGGGCCGGAGACGTAGCAGCCCTCGACGGCGGCCCAAATGGTCTCTGCCTGGTCGCGGCCGGAGGTGACGTCCTGCCGCCAGTAGGTGATGTTCTCCGGGGACTCGCGGTTCGCTGCGATCACGCCTTCGATGAGCGCCCTGTCGAACAGGTCGCCGCGGCGGTCCGCGCGAACGCTGACACCCTCGTCGGTCTCTACGATGAGGCCGGCGAACAGCGGGGACTCCAGGGCGTCCCGGACGGTCTCCTCGCTGCCCTGACGCGATCCGAGCATCTCGACCAGGTCGGGAACGGTGCGCGGTGCGTCTGCGGCGAGCAGCATGCTCGCCAGCGCAAGCATGTTCGCGTCGAGCAGCGGTTGCTTCGATCTAGGAGCTCGGCGCTCCCCAGCGGCGTCTTCATCCATGATGCTTCGAGCATATTGCCTCACGACTCTGCAGTGCGGGGCAGTGCCGGCGCGAGACAGTACGGGCGTAGCCTGGTTGATGCTCGGCCGGAGAAGGGATCTCTCGTCATGCCTGCCGACTGGCACCCGTTCCTCAGCGCTGAGGAGCCGCAGCCGGGTGTCTGGACCCTCACCGCTCAGTACGACAGCGAACCGTACGGACGAGTGGAGATCCGACGCACTTCTGATGGGCCGCGTTACAGGGTGGAGCTGTACGGCCAGCTGATCGGCTGGTCGACGACGTTGCGGCTCGCGCTGGATCGAGTCCATGCCGCCTACCTCAAGACGCTCGGCCCGGGTGGTGCGGCGAAGGCCGACTGGGGTGTTCGGCCGGACAGCTGACCGGTAGCTCGAGGGGGAATGACCGCCATAGGGGCTCGTCGGAGGGTGATCGCGGGTGGCTGTACCCGTTTGACTCAGAAACCGGGTACAGGGAAATACGCAGGTCAACGGCCCTTTCGGGCGTTGCACGACGAATCTGTGTACCCGTTTGAAAATGCAACGGGTACAGCTCGGAGGGGCCATTTTCCGCGTCTTTTCGGTGTTTTGGTTAGAAGAAGAGAGAGATGTACCCGATGTACCCACCGTTTACGGAAAGTACACACATGCGCGCATGCACGCATGCACGCATATAGTTCAGTCCAGAAGTTGGTACGTCGGGTACATAGCGCATTTCGCCCAGGTCAGCGAACAAATATCGCCATCGTGGCGGGGTACAGGTGCGGGTACAGCCCTCCTGCGAGCCCCGCTCTGAGCATCGTGCTTCTCCGCGTTGAACTGGGATTTTCTCGTTAGTGCGACGGTCCCCACGCTGTACCCGATAAACGGGTACGGGCATGGCTGGCGAGAAGAAACCCCCGAGAAGCCGAAGCCTCCCGGGGGTTTCTGTGTAGGGATCGACGCTGTGCCGAGCGACGGTCCCGGTTCTCCTCTCGCCGCTGGCGAGCGAGATGCTGGGCTGTCAGTACAGCCCCGGTCTTAGGGGCAGGGGACGATCATCGAACCGCCGTGGCCGTTGTCGCCGCGGCAGACCTTCGGGCCTCCGCCTCCGCCGACGCCACCGCCACCGACGCTCCCGCCGCCACTACCGCCGCCGCCGGACGAACCGCCGCCGCCCTTGGAGCCGCTGGAGGAACCGCCCGAGCCCTTGGAGCCCGAGCTGCCGGACGAGCCAGACGAGCGGGAGCCGGTGTAGCCGGACGAGCCGGAGCGGGACGAGGACTGGCGGGAAGCGGCGGCCTTGCGAGCAGCCTCTTCGGCGGCCTTCTTGGCGGCCTTGGCCTTCTTGGCTGCAGCGATCTTGCGCGCCTTCTCGGCGGCGGCCTTCTTCGCCGCAACCTTCTTCTCGGCGGTGATGCGAGCCTTCTCATCCGCCTGGAAGGTGGCGAAGTCGGCGGTCAGGGCCTCGACGCGCTCGTCGAGCACGGTCGCGGTGGACGTGGTGCGCTCGGCGGCCGCGGTAATCGTCGCCGCCTCGTCTCGGTCACCGCACACGGCGGCGATCTCGATGGCGAGCAGCTCGTCCCGGGTGTCGATGACGTCACGGGTGAAGTCCGCGCCGCTGGGGCGGGCCGCGACCGCTTCGACAGCCTTCTCGCCCTTGCTGGCGGACTTGGCTTCGACTGCCTCGACCGCGGGGCGGTCGGTGTAGACGGTGCTCTTCCAGCCCTTGGTGTCGGGGAGGTCGACGCTGGTGATCAGCTCGAGCGCGGAGTCGGCGCCGGCAACGGACTTCTCACTGGTGGTCGCGGCCGTCGACGCCAGGTCGAGGGCGACATCGCACTGGCGAGCGGTCTCGTTGGCGTAGACGACCGTGGTCCCGGTGATGACGCCGGCGGCCACCAGACCAGCGACCGAGAGGATCGCGATGGTACGGCGGCGGGGGCGTCGACGGGGAGCGGGTGCCGCTGCGTCGGTAGTGAGGTCCTCAGACATGAGGATCATCTCCTTCGTGGTACTTGATGCAGCGGGGGGCGCGGCACTGAGATGTCGGATCTGCTGATAAATCAGCGATTCCGATGTCACAGACCATCATGCCTCTTGAAATCGGATAAGCATGACGGCGCCGGCACTTGCCGCAAAAAATGGTCGTGGGAGGCTCATTCCGGAGAGCCTCCCGCGTGGGTACCCGGGCAGCCTCCACTCAGGGAGGCTCGGGGGAGTAGGGAGCCGGCTACTGCTGGGAGTACCGGTTGAGGAACCACATCTCGTTGAAGGGCTCGGCCGCGCCGTTCTCCTTCTCGATGACGTAGACGACGTCGACGGTCCACTGCGGGGCGCCGAACATGTCGAACTTGCGCTCGTTGACGGTGAGGATCATGGAGCGCGGGACTGCGCCGATCTCCTGGAAGAAGCGCATGCGCTTGGCCTTGATCTCGCGCTCGGACTTCGCGAAGAACTGGAACCGGTGGTACCAGCCTTCGTCCTTCGTCGGGAAGCGACCCATGTGGCCGCTGGCGACCTTCACGTCGACCTCGCGGGGAGCCAGAAGCTCACCGGACTCGTCGTATCGGCAGGGTGCAATCTTCACGGCTATCACCTCCTGGGTCGTCTTCGTGAAAGGTCTGCGAGGAGACCCTAACTCAGACGTTGGTGATTCGCCTCCTCACCAACATCCCCGGGTGACCGCCCTCCCGGTCACCCACCACTTCACTTCACAGCCGGCGAAGGGCCGGTCCGGGTCACGGACCGGCTCAGCCGGCTGGCATCTGCACTGCTGCCGAGATTGCGCTTCTGCGCTCTCGGCAGTCGGTCAGCGACAGCTGACCATCGCCCGGTTCTCCGGGCGCATGGCTCTCAGCGGGAATCCGCGAGAGCGCCACCTTTCGACCACTGTCGAAAGAGGTACAGACTCAGCCCCGCCGCCGCGACGAGCGCCGTGGCGACGAAGGGATTAGCGAGGACGAGGATGATCGGGACCGGCATTGCGAAGGCGATGGCGTTGAACCCCGCGTGCATGAGCACAAGCGGCCAGAGGCGCTGGCTCGATTCGTAGACGAATGCGAGCAGGATCCCCAGCGGCACGGTGAGCGCGATCTGCACGATGTTGCCGTGCAGGACGGCGAAGCCGAGCGCGGTGATGACCGCCGCGACCAGTGGTGACCAGTGCGTGCGCAGCGCCGGGTAGGCGATGCCGCGCAGGAGCGACTCCTCTCCGATGGGGGCGAAGACCACGGTCGAGACGAGCAGCAGGCCCAGTGGAGCGTTGGCCTGTGTGCCCGCGACAGCGTCGAACCCGTCCGATCCCCACGCGAGGTAGAGGCTCATCCCTGCCGACTGGCCAGCGAGCCAGCAGACGACGAGGGTGGACAGGGCGTAGCCCCAGAAGCGCGACGTCTTGGCGATCGGGTGAGCGGCTGCAGCCTGCGGCGTGCCCGTGCTCCACTGGCGATAGACCAGGAAGAGCACGAACGCCGTGATGTTGGCCGCAGCCGCCCCGGTGAGTGCGTCACCTGTGAGCGCCGCGACCAGGAGGGTCACCGCCACATAGATGGCAAGTGCCCCTCCCAGGACGGCGATCGTGCGCATCCCGCGGCGGATACCGTCGCGAGTGGGCTTTCTCGGTGACACGCTGCTCACTGATCCTCTGCTGATTCGAGGGCGGGGATGGGTTCGACCAGGCGGTCGACGACGGCCTGCACGGACTCGTGCCCGCGGAAGACGTTGATCGACAGCGTGACACGCAACCGTACGATGCTCTCACCCGGAACGGGACTCTCCGCGATCTCCTTGAGGCCCGGCAGCTTGTCGGCCGCGTTCCACCACAGCACCTTCATGCCGATCGGCAGCACCAGCTTGAGATGCTGCTTGTCCGACCCGAGGGTGCCGATCGAGCACCGAGACAGGTCGATGACCAGCTCGATCTCAGGGCGCGGGAACGCGTGACCGAACGGCGCGAGGGACTCGATGCCCTCGGTCAGGTCCATCAACTCGTCGACGTCGGTCAGCGCCGCGTCACAATCGGGCGACGACCCGAGGACGAGGTCCGCGGTCTGAGCGGCGCTCAGCTCGCCGGAGGCCAGCATCTGGGCGTAGATCTCCGATGCGCGCGCGTTCATCTCGTCGGCGAACCGGACGAGCTCATCGAGGTTGTCGACGCGGGCGCCACACGCGTTCTCGTGGCCGATCGCGGTGAACCCGAGCGGGGTCATCGTGGTGATGATCGGGAACCAGAACGGCGAGCGAGCCGATCCGCCGACGGGAGCGCTGGGGTCCGACGGGCGACGGCACACGACGGTGGGCCGATCGGTGTCCCGCATGATCGCCGAGGCGAGCAAGCCAAGCATTCCGCTGGGCGCGTCGGTGAAGTAGACACCCTTCTCGGCGAGCGGCTGATCCTCCTCCCACAGCGCCTCGAGGTACGCGGCGCTCTGCTCCTTGCGAAGCTCATTGCCGTCGATGATCGCCTTGGCGTGCTCGTACTTCTGCTCGGCTGTGGGAGCGGTGAACACTCCGAACGCGTCGTGCATCGAGCCGCCGATGCGGCGGATCGCATTGAACGCCGGCGCCAGGTAGAAGGCGTAGAACTCCTCCGTGAGGTCGGTGACCGTCTGGATCTTGCCCGGCTTGAGGACGGGCTTGCCCCAGTCGTCGACCACGACGTTGCCGTCGGCGTCGACCTTGGGCTTCCGGTGCTCGCGGAACGCCTTCATCATCAGGGCGAACCCCTCGAAGGCCGAGACGAACGCCGGGTGGTGGTCGCGTGCGCGCAGCAGGGTGAGCAGCGTGCTCTTCTCGACGTCGTACTCGGTGACGAGATCCTCCGGCGGGATGGAGATGTAGAGCAGCCTGGCCAGCGACAGCGAGTCACGCACCATCTTGCGGTTCTCGTAGAACAGCGGCATGACGTCGCCGACGGTGCCGATGCCCGCGAACAGCTTGAGCTTCGAGATGCTCCCGGCCTTCAGCGGCGCATAGCGCTGGGCGTAGGCGGCGAGCACCTGGTGGAGCACGTACGCCCCACAGATGGCGGGGTGGGCGTAGGTCTCGCTCATCCGCTCCGGGTTCACCGCGATGTCGGCCGCGCTACCCGGGGGAAGCTCGACGTGGTGGTCGGTGACGAGGGTGATGAGCCCGAGCCGCTTGGCTTCCAGGATGCCGTCGTTGCTGTTGATGCCGCCGTCGCAGGTGATCATCGCGCGAGCGTTCGGGAACTGCGCGCGCAGCTCGCGCACCGCCTCGACGGTGATGTCGTGCCCTCGGCGGTAGTCCGGGACGTACAGCTGGGCATCGAAGCCGAGCTCGTTGAGGCCAGCCCAACCGAGCACGCCGGCGGTGATGCCGTCCATGTCGAAGTCGGGGAGAACGACGATCTGTTCGCCGGCAAGCCTGATGCGGTGCAGCTCGGCCGCCATGCGGTCGACGTCGTGCAGCTCGTCGTGGCTGGGGTCGTTGATCTCGATGAGGAAGTCGGTCGTCCAGCCGCGCTTGCGGCAGAGGATCGCGAAGAGAGAGGTGTCTTCGTACCCACCGAACGGGGGCACGCCGTTGGTGATCTTCCCCGTCTGGGTGAGGGTGGTCATGGGTGCTCCTTCTGAGCGTGGGGGCAGGGAACGCCGAAGGCCCCCACACCTCTCCGAAGAGAAGGGGTGGGGGCCTCCGCGTGTGTGGCGTCAGGCTTCGTCAGATGTGGCGCCGATGTGGACTACCGACCGCGTGTAGCTGCCGTCGGGCTGCGGGCGCAGACCCCGCTCCGGGGTGTCGATCAGCACCAGGTCGCGTGCGGTCGCCTCAGCCTGCGTGAGCACGGCGCCGACGATGGAGCCCTGGCTGAAGTCCAGGAGGGCCTCATCATGGGCGACCATGGCCGGGACAACGACGATGTTCGCGTCGATGCTGCCGAAGTCCGAGACCTGGATCTCGTGGATGCCCGCAGCCGCTTCGCGAATCCGATCGGCGTCCGAGGCGACGACGGGTGCGAACACCGGATGCCGGTCGACCGGAGCGTCATCGAGGTGGTCCTCCTGACCGAACTCGAGCGAGTCGAATGGGAGGCCGGCGCGCTCGAACGCGGACGCGATCACCAGGCCGGGGACCGCCGACAGGTCGATCAGGGCGCGCTGGATGCCCAGCGAGTTGATGAGCCCCTCGACAGTCTCCGCGAGCAGCAGTGAGGATGCTCGCGGATCCACGAAGAAGGCGACGGTTCGTTCTTCGACCGTCGCCGGGGTCGTTGGGTCGGTCATGACTCCTCCTTCGGCCCCGCCTTGGTGCGCACAGCCTCGTTCAAGTCTGCGTCACCGCGTAGCGGGAGCCAGCCACCGCTCATCGGCCAGCCTTCTTGCGCCGGAGGATGAGCGGCAACTGGAACTCGATCCAGCCTTCGTGCTCTTCGCCCTGCGTGAGGAACTCGAGAATGTCGTCGTCGTGGCCCATCAGCTGGATGGCGTTTTCCGCCTCGAGGATCGCCTCTCGACCGGGTGTGCCCAGCGGCCACTCCTCGATGTCGGCCAGCCCGCCGAGGATGTGGAGCAGTTCGGGCTCCTCTTCGTCGTAGTGGCGGCTGAAGATCGCGATCTCGTGGGTCGGGAACGTCTCGTGCAGGATCGTGCGTGCGAACTCGGCGCGCAGCGCGTCGGCCTTGAGCTTGGCCTGTTCGAGAGCCTCTTCGGCAGCGGCCCGCTCAGCCCGGATGACGTCGAGCGGTCGGTACGTGGTGGTCATGATGATCCTTCCGTGATCTGCGAGATCGCGTGGAGGCGGCCGGCGACGGTGCGCTCGAAGCCGTTGTCGGTGGGTTCGTAATAGTGCCGACCGAGCGCTTCGGTCGGCAGGTACTGCTGCGCGACGACCCCGTGAGGGAAGTCGTGCGGGAACAGGTAGCCCCGCCCGTGCCCCAGAGCCTTGGCCCCCGGGTAGTGCGCGTCACGAAGGTGCATCGGCACCTCGCCTGTGCGACCGGCGCGCACGTCGGCGATCGCCGAGTCGATCCCCATGACGGCGGGGGACTTCGGCGCGGTGGCGACAGCGATGGCCGCCTGCGCCAGGTTGATCCTCGCCTCGGGCATGCCGATGAACTGAACGGCTTGAGCCGCAGCGACAGCGACGGGAAGCACTGAGGGGTCGGCCATGCCGACGTCCTCGCTGGCGTGCACGACGATGCGACGAGCGATGAAGCGGGGGTCTTCGCCCGCCTCGATCATCCTGGCGAGCCAGTGGAGGGTCGCCTGCGGGTCGGACCCACGCATCGACTTGATGAACGCGGAGATGACGTCGTAGTGCTGATCACCGTCACGGTCATACCTGGCGATTGCTCGATCGACGGCAGCGGCGACAACGTCGACGGTGATGGCTGCGAGCCCCTGGGCCTTCGCGGAAGCCGCGGCCTCCTCGAGGTAGGTCAGCGCGCGCCGTGCGTCGCCCCCGGCAAGCTCGGCAAGAGCGCGAGCTGCGTTCGCATCGAGCGTCGTACTGCTGTCAAGACCGCGAGCGTCCGCCGTGGCACGTTCCAGTAGCGAGACAACATCAGCGTCCGTGAGCGGGCGCAGCGTCAGCAGCATCGACCGCGAGAGCAGCGCGGAGACGACCGAGAAGCTCGGGTTCTCCGTGGTGGCTGCGATCAGCGTGATTGTCCGGTCCTCGACGGCAGGCAGGAGCACGTCCTGCTGAGCCTTCGAGAAGCGGTGAACCTCGTCGATGAACAGGACCGTGCCCCGATCCTCCGCGGCGCGGGTCTTGGTGGCGGCCGTCAGTGCGGCCCGCACCTCCTTGACGCCGGCCGACGTGGCAGAGAGCTCGTCAAACCGCTGCTTGGTGCAGCTGGCGATGACGTTGGCGATCGTCGTCTTCCCGGTGCCCGGAGGCCCCCACAGGATGACGGAGGCGGCCCCCTCGGTCTCAGTGAGCCGGCGAAGAGCCGATCCGGGACCAAGGAGGTGGCCCTGCCCGACGATCTCGTCGAGTGAGGTGGGGCGCATGCGCGCCGCGAGCGGGTGGTGGGTGCTCATGGAAAGTCCTTCCCGGGCGTTACCCGTGGTGCCAAGAAGTGCTCTCGCACGCTCGGGGTCGTTTGCAGCTCATCAGGGAACGCCGTGACGACCATGGCGGGGAATGCAGCTTCGATCGCCGCAGAGACTCGGTCGAAGTACTCAGCCTCCACAGAAAGCGACTTGAGGAGCGGCGGTTGGTCGGCAGACGCCACGAGCGTCAGCCTCCGGTCGTCAGGTCGACCTCGCTCAGGTCGACGGTGTGCTCAGTCTTGGACTCGCTGTCGACGACCGTGAACACGCACGCGTCATCGTTTCCTGCCAAGGTGCGACCGAAGTGCTGGCGCCAGACGCGAGCCGCCGCCTCCGCGGGGGTGGCCCCGTAGGAGTCGATGGTCCAGGACACCAGCCACTCGTGCTGGTCGTCGTAGGGGACCGCCTCGTCGATGTGGATCTGGTCTTCCGGGTCGAAGTAGACCGTGCCGTGCTCGGTCTCGACAGCGAGACCCCCCATCACGGACGATCGCTCGACGTCGCCGGTGATCTGGGACAGGCCGCCGCGGTCGCCGATGAGGGAGATGACTCCCCGGTCCGGGTCGTCGATGATTTCGGGGATCGTCTTGGCGGGGACGATCAACTGGATGTGGCGCATGGCACCCTCCTTGAGATTGGGTGAGCGGCTACAGCTGCTCGCGGATGGATTGCCGCACACGTTCGCTGCGCGTGCCCTTCTTGGGCGTGGGGACGTGGGGCTGGGTGGCGTTCGAGCTGCCGAGGCCGTGCATGGCTCGCTGGAACTCCGGAAGTGCGGTCAGACGGTGGCGGGGCGCATGTTGCTTGGTCATCGCGACCTCCTCTCTTCGTGGGTGTCGTCACAGCGGGCTACGGTGACAGGTATGGCAAAGGGGAAGACCGGCGGACCGATGAATGGCCGGTTGGTGACGGTCAGCCCGACGAAGTTTGAGCTGAACGAGAAGCTGTGCCCCGAATGCGCGGCGCCGACGGGCGCTCCGTGTATTCGTCAGACGTGGGAAGGCACTCGGAAGGGGAACCGACCCGAGACGCACCGCACAGAGGCAGCACGCTTGGAAGTCGAGTTCCCCTTCACGAAGGCGTTCGTCGAGAAGGCGCGAGCGCGCAACCGACGTCGGCGCTGAGGGCACTCCTAGAGGGCTACGGGCACCTCGGGCAGATCGGCTCGAGCGATGAGGTCGTCGCCGATCCACATCCCCTGCTCACCGGTCTGACGCTCGACCCAGGCCAGGGCGTCGAGGATGCACGCCCGGCGTCCGCAGACGACGGATGAGACGTGCGGCCGCGTTGGGTCGTAGGCGCCGACTTGCGAGGCGTTGGTGACGCGGACACGGGTGGGCTCGTCGTAGATGTGCTGGCACTTCGGCCACTCATCGGTGTGCTCGGGCGCGCGGTCGCCGTAGATCTCGTCCACACGAGCCTCGCCCTCCTGGGTATACCAGTCGGCGAGGCTCAGCGTGGTGTCGCCGTCGGCAGCGGCGATCGCCCAATCCGCAACGGCGGCACGGGGCACGTCGACCCGCCGGCCGTCGGAGAGGGTTGCGGTGGTTGTCGACATGGCGGCCTCCTTAGGTCGTCGTGGGGTTGTGGTTGGTCAGATCGCGCCGCCCTTGCGCGCCTGGGAGACCCAGTGGCGCGCTTCGCCGGCTTCGAGCCCGAAGCTGCGAGCGATCGCGAGCACGGGGTAATCGCCCACGAGGCGTGCCAGACGGTGGATCAGCGCAGCGGTCTGTAGGTGGTCGAACGTGGGGTTTGCCCGAACCTTCTCTGCGACCGGGCGGCCGTTCGTGCCCTTGAAGTAGGTCTTCACGGCGGCGTTGTCGGTGAGCCCGGGGTTCTCCTTCGCGAGCGCTTCACGAAGCAGGTCGCGGCGCAGGCCGCCGAGGCGCATCTTTGCCAGCCGGGTGGGCGTGACGGGCACAGCGGGGTGCTCGACCGTGATGCTCGCGTTGACATAGACGCCGCGAGAGGCGTCAAGGATCGTGCCGATGCGAACAGCAGGCTGCTCGGCAGTGGCGCGCGCGCTCAGGTGGAGGATCTGCGGGGTGTTGACGGTCGGGATGGACATGGGTTCTCCTTGCCGCAGGGGAGGGCTCAGACCCGGCCCTGCTCGGACGTTGTGATGGTGGCGACGACCGGGTTCAGCCGCGCCATGGTGGCGTCGCTGACGGAGGCCCGCGCGTCGAACACCTGAAGCCAGTACTTCGGGGACTTGCGCCAGGCCACGCGCTCGTCGGACCCCTCCCGGGCGTCCGCGATGACGATCTGCGCGGTGGCCCATTCGGGTTCGCTCTGCGGGACGTAGATCAGACGCCGAACGGTGTCTGAGGTCTGCGTCTCCGTCTTGCGGCCGCGAGCGACCTCGTGGCGGAGGGAGGCGAGGCGCTGGTCGTTGCCCGCGCGCGTGGGGCGAGCGACCCGGTATGACCCGGTGTGCCCACCCTTTCGCGACTCGGCAACGATGTACCAGCTGCCCAGCAGGCGCTCGGCCGCCTCGGACTCCATGACAGGCTCTGCCTGCTCCCACCACTGCTCAGGGGTGCCGGTGAACACCGGCTGGGCGCTCACTCGCGTCTCCCGAGGGCGACTGCGACAGCGATCTCACGCTCGCGGGCGACGAACGAGTCGAACTCCCGGCACGCCAGTTCCTTCGCCGTGGCACGGTTGTGGCGACCTCCGCCGGAACGCAGGATCGCGTCCGTGCGCTGCACGATGTAGTCCTTGCGGATCTCGCCGTAGCCTCGGGGCTGCACGGGGATGTGGCCGGTCCTTGAAGGGCCAGCCATCAGCCGACGTACTCTTCGCTCTTGCCGATGATCTCGGCAGGGCCGCCGATGATCTTCGCGTATGAGCTGCAGGTCGGACCCGAGCCGTGCGCTTCGCTTGCGACGAGGAGAACCTCGTCGGTGAACCACTCCAGCAGGGTGTCTGCGTCGAACTCCGACGGTGCGGGAAGGAGGGCCTCAGCCGTCGACTCGAGGCCGTCCTCGAAGGTGTTCTCGACCCGAACGTGGACGAGCCCGAGCGCCTCGAGGCAGCCTGCGAACTGCTCCTCGTTGAGACCGAGGGTCTCGCCGTCGTGGCCGATACCGCCCGTGAGGACAGCAGGTCCGACGATGATGTCGGTGCCTGCGCCGTGCTTCGCGTCCCAGAGGATCTGGGTGCGTGGGTTCCACGGTAGGCCGTGGATCTTGCCCTCCTCGTTCAGCCACAGGCAGGTGTCGTTGTCCATCGGAACGACCTGGAAGTAGCCGCGGCAGAGCTCGGACAGGCGCTGGTCCAGGCGTTCGGAGGGCACGTATTCGACGCGCACTTCTTCGGTCTCGGAGGTCGGAATGTGGATGATGCGGAGGTTCATCGGTCGTTTCCCTTCGGGGTGACGGTGCCCGAAAGTCGGAGCACGACGTTTCGGAAATGATTTGCAGAATGCGCTCGCGCGGAATTGCGGAAGTTCAGATAGGGGAGTGGGGCTGCAGGAGAGCCGCCGCAACGGACTGCCCCCGCAGACTGTGGGCGACACGATGCGGCGCGTGCGAGCGCGGCCGGAACTGCGCGAAGCGGCGGCGCGGGGGCGCCGGTGCGAGACACCGCCATGCCGCGTCGCCCTGCCAGCTCGAGGAAGGTGCGAACACGGCTCAGTGCCGACTCCGATCCTCGGAGTGCGGCACGGGAGCCCCGCGCTGGACCAACAGAAGCGACCACACGCAGCGCTCCACAGGCAGCTGCGGACACAACACGAAGGGGGACAGCCGAAAGGTCGCTCAGCGACCACAGCGCGCTCGGAAGCACCACCACCACCACTGGGTCACCAAGACGCCTCCATAGGCGCCTCAGCGATCGCACAGCGGTACGCGAGGGGGCATGGCCACGCGATCACTCACGGAATCGTGAGTGACATCGTTCCTCCCCCCGGGTCGGCATCGCCGGCCCCCCTGTCACCCTTGGTGGCACCGCCACACGGACTCGCCGCACAGCGGTCGAGGTCGCAGGTGACACCACCACTTGTAGCCACTACAGCGGCCCCGCGGCCGCGCTCTCACCCCACGTCCGGGAAGGACGTGGTCAGCCGACGGTGACGCACGCAGCGAAGCGAAGAAGCGACATCGTCGGGAGCACCTGAGAACGCCCCCGACGGGGCGTTGGAAGGCGAGGAGCGACAGCTCCGAAGTGAGGGCCTTCGACGCTCCAGCGGCGAAGGTGAGGACGGCCGGGAGACCGAGCGCAGCGACAGTCTCAAGGGCGTCCGAAGAAGTGTCGGCCATGCCGACCGCCTGGCAAGTTTTCAACGAGCGAAGCGAGGCAGAAAGCGCAGCCCGGCGTCACTTCCCCTTATGCTCTTTTCCTTTCTGCGGTCGCTTCCGAGGTTTCAACCGAGGAACGGCCTCATTATTGCTGCCGGATCGGCGGTTTCTGGTTGACTCAACCTCCCGTTTAACGGCCTGACTCAGAGCATCGCGGCGAGGAAGGCTGTTAACAAGGGGTCCAGAAAACGCCGGAAAGACGGGATTCCGTTGTGAACAAGCTCTGAGGCGAATCGGCGTCATGTTCACAACGTCCGCGAAGCGGGTGGAGAGCGTGGGAACCACGCTTGACTCAAGCCCGTCGCGGCCGTGGGCACACGGTCGCTTTTGCCCTCCCGTCAGCGCAGGACGGAGCCATGCTCCGGCCTCCTTTGAGTGACTGCCATCACCCCTTCCAGCGGCATCGCCGGAGTGCAACGGAGGTGGTGACGATGGGTCACAGTCGGCACGGTGACCACCGTGCATCCAGGCTCGCTTTCACCCTCTCGGCCGGCGCTGTTTGGCAGCGGCGGACGGACCGTATCCACTGCCTGATGCCACCCCTGCTTCCACTCCGGTCGACAGATCGGGGGATGGGGCATCCGGTCACCACGACGGCTGTCAGACGTCGCCACGGCGGTCACAAGACCGCTGCCAGATCAGTCACCACACACGGCGCGCGCAGCGCTTCCACCGCCCCTGCGCCGAGCAGCCACACCCGGTCACGAGATCCCGTCCAGGATCCGCACCGGTGGCGCTGTCAGATCCGCCAACCCTGGCTCGCAGCTCAGTCACCGCTCGGTCCTTGGCCCCCTGTATTTCGGAACTGGCTGAGCTTTGACCCTCTTGGGGTCCAGTTCCGAAGTAAGGGTCGAACCGCCCTGGCACCATCGGACACTCAGGGCTGCTGTGAGGACCTTCGGTCCGAGCAACGATTGCGCGACCATGCCGACGGGGCGTAGCCCCCGGGGACGGCTTTCACCCCATCTCCGGCTCCCGCCGGCTGCACACTGCAGCACCCTCGCACCGTGCTCGAGCAGACCCTCGCGAGCTCATCTGCGACGACGTCGACGAGCAGCCCTGCGAGAGCACGACCGCTGCCACACCTGGCAGCAGAGCATCCTGCCGAGCGCGGCCGCCAGCCCCGTCACGAGGTCGAAACGCGCGGCCCCTGTCTGGTCGCATCGCGGCCACTGCGCGCCCACTGGTGACCAATGAGCGGCCCTCTGTGGCCGCGACGAATCCGCGCCGAAACCGGAACACGGGCGCGAAGCGCCGCTGACACCCACAGCAGCCGGTCGATTGGCACTGTGTCCCGTTCCCGGCCACCCTGTGACCAGGGAACGGTCACCAGACGGTCACAACGCGGACAAGAGCCCGAATCCAGCGCGATCCGACCCCACAGCGACCACTGAGTGACCACGGTCGGGGCAACACCTGGCCAGAGCGCGGCCACCACCCGCTCTCGCCGGCGAAAAAGAAAGACCCCCGCCACCCGGATGGGTGACGAGGGTCTTCAGGAGGAGTGGTGTTCCCGACAGCCGGGAACGGCATCTGCGCCAAGCCGCGTGATCACGCGATGGTGTCCCGTTCCCGGCTCTGTGATCGACTCGGGAACGGGAACGGCTCCGACCAAGAACATGACCCCGCCCAGGCGGAGGAACCTGGGCGGGGTCGGGTCGAGAGATGGATGTGATCAGATCGCGATGCGCACGACCGGAAGCATGTCCGGGTGGTCGAGCGATGCTTCCTGACCTTCGGTGTCGGAGACGAACAGCAGCGCGTCCTCTCGTCGTGCCCCTCGTAGCAGCAGCTCGGTGACCTCTTCCTGAGTCCGGGCGTCGGCTGAGCCGAGTCCGTCGACGATGACCGCGCGAGCGGTCTCTGCGTGAGCGAGCACCGCGGGGGTCAGGACCGTCTGACCGGGCTTCACTTCAACGAGCAGCACCTCGTCGGGGTAGAGCCGCTTGGTCAGTTCGGCGCGGATCCCAGCGAGCCGGCCGAGGCCGGGTGCGCTTACGATCTGCATCGGCATCTGAGGGGTAGCGATGCGCACCGCGCGTGCGATGGCGTCCGCCACGGCGGCGCGGCTGACGACCGGCTGACCGCTGGAGTTCGGCCGGGTGTCGATGTCGATGCCGAAGGTATCGACGGTGATCCAGACGGGCTCAGCGAACTGCTCGTCCAGGCGCAGCTGCGCCTTGTCGTATCGGATCTTCCGGATCGCACCGATCGTCTTGGGCGGCAGGTCCGGGAGGGTGATCGCCCCGCCGACCACGAGGTCGACGGTTCCTGCGCCCATTCGGACGGTGATCGCGCTGAGCTCCTCGGCGACCTCCTGCGACTGACGCGGGGTCAGGTGCTCCAGCAGCCACTTCGTGACCTCGGGGTCGCCGAGGTAGACGGCGCTTTCGGCATCCACGATCGGTCCGTGAAAGCGCGACCAGTGCAGCCGGGCCTTGCGGCCGAGGGAGTCGGTGACTTCCAAGTCACCGTTGGGAAGCGTGAGGACCGCTGCGGGGGATGTGGTGTCGGTCATGACGACTCCTTGATCTGGGGTTCGGGTGGGGTCAGGCGGCGAGGTTCGCGTAGCGGGCCGTCCACCGCTTGATCGCCTTGGCCAGGCGCGCTTCGAGGGCGGGGTCGGCGGGAGCGGCGTGGCTCAGGTATGCGTCGTGCATCACCGAGGCGGGCCAGCGGAGGTCACGGAAGGTGACGCCGCGGGCGGCCAGCTCCTGGCCTCGGGAGAGGACCTCACTCGCGTTCATGAGCGAGGTCCTCGCCTCGAGGTGGAAGCGGATCACGATGCCGAAGACGGCGGGGCCGAACTCCTTGAGGATCGCGTCGAGCTGCTCGCCGGGCCAGACGTCCTCACTGAGCGAGAACAGGATCGGCAGTGCGTTGACCGAGTCCGACAGGGGCCTGTCGCCCAGAGCGACGTCGAGGGACGCCTGCAGGTCCTCGAACCAGTGGTCGCGGTTGCGGCTCAAGAAGCGAAGCGAGTTGGTCGTCGTGGGCATCAGGACTCCTGGGGTTCGTGTCAGTGCGGCAGGTCGCCGAGGGGGATGAGGTTGTCTCCGGACTGGTCGCCGGCGACGCGCCAGACGGACCCTTCGACGGGCATGGCGAACAGCCAGACGCCATCGGGGCGCAGGCGCCACAGGCCGTACTCGGCGGGGGAGCCGCCGCGGTAGATGCCGGGCGTCTTCACCTCGGGGGAGGAGACCGCACCGGTCGGCAGCGCGATGTCGTTGCCGTGGTCGTCGACCTGAAGCGAGTAGCCGCCTTCGGGTGCGCGCTCGATCCAGACGGTCGCGATCGTCGCCGACTCGTCGTTGTCGAAGTCGACCTTGCCGTAGCCGTCCGGGTAGCCCGGGCTCGCGGGCCAGACCTTCGGCTCGGCACGGGCGCCAGTGTCGTAGGGGGTGAGGTCGCTCATGGGTGGTCCTTTCGGGACGGCCGTGTGGTGGGGGCTTGGTGCGGACGCCGACGAGACGGGCGTCAGCAACCGGGCGGGTCAGACGAACGTCCGCCGCCCGTCGGGGTAGGTGATCATGTAGCGGCCGTTCACCGTGAGGGACACGGTGACGATCTCGCCGTCCTTGGTCATGTAGATTCCGGGGTTCATCTCGTGTCCTTCCTTCGGGGTGTGACTGGCCTGGTGATTTCGAGAGCTGAGGAAGTCCCTCGTCTCGCGGTCAGTCCCGAAGACGGCTCCGCCGTCTTCCACCACTGCTGAATCCGCCTATGCGCGAGAACCTCAGGGCTCAATGCCCGGCACGGCGACAACACCCGTGAAACGGGTGGAAAAGAACGCCGGGAACCGTCGTTTCTGCACGATTACGAGCGTTTTCGACGAGGTGATCGAGTAGGCTGGACTCCAGAGTGCGGACGTCGACATGCCCCGTTGGCGTCCGCACTCTCTGAGCAGAAAGGCCGATCAGATGAGGGATCCCGAACTCACCGACGCCAATCCCGAAGCGCGTAAGAGCACGCGGCAGAACATCCGCCGCTCCGCGCTGCGAGGTGCAAAGACCCTGCTGGTCGGCACGCTCGCCGCTGGCCTGGTCGTCAGCGGTGCCTCCGTCGCCAATGCCGCAGTGGGCGGTGGCGGCTTCGCCGGAGGCGGCAGCGGCGGCGGTCTCGCCACCGGATACTGGCTGTTCACCGGCGACTACCTCGATGCCAGCTACCAGCCGGTGCAGGGGTGGGGCCAGGACTCCATCGACTACTTCCGCGAGGCGATGGACGCCAACTACGACTTCGTGAACACGATCGACCCTGTCGCCGCGATGAACTCGGCGTGCGGTGAGGCGATCGACAACGCCATCGCTCGCAGCGACGGCGCGTCCACCCGCGCCCGCGTCATCCAGGTCGGCGTTTCGGTGGGGGAGTCCGGCGGCAACTGGTACATGGGCTGGGGCGGCGTGAAGTCCGAGATGGACCCCTGGTACCGCGACCTCACCCTCGACAACTACTGGCAGGGCGACCTGCCCGGTTACTCGCAGACGCTGCTGAACCGCGTTCGCAACACGTTCCTCAACTCGATCCCGTCGAACCCGCGCATCGTCTGCGTCGCGCTCAACGACATGGAGGTCAACGAGTACGAGCTGGAGATCGAGACCGACGCGACGGGGACCTTCGCGACGGCAGGCTCGACCAGCACGGTGCGCGACCGGATCATCACCGACACCGACTCCACCATCCGTGAGGACGTCGAGGCCACCGTGTTCCTGCGGTGGGGGCACCTCGAGGACAGCGGGTACGAGTCGGTGTCCAAGACGGTCACCCTCCCGAACAAGGGCACGACGGACTCCCCCGCCTTCACCCCCTCGGACTTCGGCTGGGCCTCGTGGCCTGCAGGCAAGTACTGGTTCAACGTCTCGGTGCCCAAGCAGGGCAAGATGAGCGCGGCCGCGTCCCACCTGGGCGCCAGCGACTCGCGTGAGAACTGGACGGCAGCCCCGACCGCTCCCACGAAGCGTCTGGTCAGCGGCACCGGTGCTGATGAGGACGTGCTGGCCTCGGATGAGGTCCTCGTCTCCGGTCAGGAGTACCGTGCCGAGATCAAGGCGCGCACGAACGGCTACACGAGCTCGATGACGATCACCGACACGATCAACACGTCGAACGTGTGGATCGGTTCGGCCACCGCCGACGTCGCCAGCAACGTCAAGGTGCTCAGCCCCAACGGCGTCGCCGTGGGCTCGGCGGAGATCAAGATCACCCGCTCGTCGGGCAAGGTCGTCGTCTCGGGCACGGTGAAGAACATCCCCGACGGCTTCCAGGCGCGCGAGTACACGCTGGTCGTCCCCACGTTCATGCGCCCGTCGACGTCGAACTACACGATCGCCGACGACTCGGAGGTCTGCTACACCGCGGCGATGAGCGACTGCATCGAGGGCAACTCGCGCACGACCCGCAAGGTCACCCCTTCTGCCAACAAGGTGTGGGTGCTCGACGAGGCGGGGGCGCTCACGGCGTCCGACCCCTCGAAGACGAACGCTGTCGGCGCCGACAACAAGGTGTTTGCGCCGGGTTCGCCCATCGGCGCGGTCGTCAACGGCTCGATCCCGGCGAAGCTCGCTGAGCCGATGGCGTCGTACGTCATCACGGATGACTGGTCGGACAGCGCCAAGTACATCGACTTCTCGGACGCGTCGAAGGTCAAGGTCTATCTCGACGGCGTGAACGTCACGAGCCAGTTCTCCATCTCGATCTCCGGCAACAAGACGACCGCGACCGCTCGCGCAGCGTTCCTCACCGCGACCAAGGGGCGCGCGGCCGCCGGCGAGGTCAAGCTCTACATCGGCGGAACCTTCCGCACGAACTACGACACCGAGGGCGAGCTCGAGCAGCTGTCGAACTCGGGAAGCCAGAGCTGGAACGGCGAGACCGCCGACACGAACACGCCTTCCGTGTTCACGGTGACTCCCGCCCCCGACAAGGTGTGGGTGCTGGACGAGACCGGCGCGCTGGCCGCATTCGACCCCAACG
>CALALQ010000179.1 GCA_937925595.1 uncultured Demequina sp.
GAAGGCGACGTTGCCGCCGGCACTGCCCAACTGGTCGACGATCCACTGCGCCTTGGACTTGCCGACGAACGCGGGGATCTGGTCGGTGTAGTCGAGGTAGTCGGTGCCGGCCGTGCCCTGCGGGTCGGACGCGAAGGCGACCACCGTGGAACCGGCCTGCGTGGCCTGGCGAATCGCGGGGAGGTGCGCCTCGCCGGGACCGGCGTCGGGGATGACGAGGATGATGTTCGTGCCCTTGGCGGCGAGGCTCGTGATGCCAGAGGTCGTGGCCTCGAGGTCGCCGCGGCCGGCGATGAACTCGACGCCCGAGATGGCGGAGCACTTGGCCGCCTCGCTCTGGATCTCGGCCAGAACGGTCTTGGACCACGTGTTGGTGCCGTAGCCGTCGACGACGCCGACCGAGACCTTCTTGCCGTCCGTGGGGCACACGGCCGAGATGTCGGTGAACTGGTCGACCGTGCCCTTGCTGCCGGCGGCGATGTCGGCGGTGAGGTTGCTGGCACCGCCGGTGCCGCCGCCTCCGCCGGCGCTGTTCGTCGACGAACAGCCGGCGAGGACCAGCGCTCCGAGCGCGAGGACGACGAGACCTGCTCGCCGGGCGGGTGCTGTGGTGATCATTGGGGGTACTCCTCTTCGAGTGGTGATCGGATATGCGGGGACGGGTTTTGGGCGCGACGGATCGCCCGTCGACCCGGGCGGGTCGCGGTCGGGAATGAGCCGGTGTCAGGCTCCCGGACGCCGTCGCATGAGGTTCCGGATGCGGGAGGTGGAGCCGCCCAGCTGGAGCTGAGCGACGATGCCGACGCCGATGATCAGCGCCTGCACGATGTTCTGCACGGCGGTGGCCTGCGTGAACGTCTGGACGAGCTGGGTCAGCTGGGCCAGGAAGAGTGCGCCGAGCGCGGTGCCGACAACGCTGCCCCGCCCGCCCGTGAGGGCGGTGCCCCCGAGCACGACCGCGGCGATCGAGGGCAGCAGGTAGTCGTCGCCGGCTGTGAGCGTGGGCGTGCGCAGGAGTCCCGCGAGCAGCACGCCGCCGACGGCGGCGAGCGCGGCCGACAGCACGTACGCGATGATCGTGTACCCGCGCGTCCCGATGCCGAGGTTCGCGGCGCTCCGCGGGTTCTCGCCGACGAGTTCGAACCGGCGGCCGAGGCGGGTGAGCTTCAGCACGACGTGGACGGCGAGCGTCAGCACGAGGGCGAAGAACACCAGGACCGGGATGCCACCCCACCGACTGAGCGCGAACTGGTTGAGGGCGTCCGGGCTCTGGGTGGCGAATCCGCCCGACAGGGCCTGGACGGTGCCGATCATCAGCGCGTTGACCGCGATGGTCACGACGAGCGGCGGCAGACCGAACAGCGTGATGACCAAGCCGCTGGCCAGGCCGAACGCCGCGGTGGCCACGATCGCGACGGTGATCGCCGCGGGGAGACCGAGCGCGTCGTCGCCGCCGAACCGCGCGACGATCAACGCGCCGAGCGTCACCGCGCCCGGGATCGACAGGTCGAGGCCGCCCTGCTGGATGACCAGGGTCTGCCCGATCGCGACGATCGCGATGAGCGCCGCGAACGGCAGCATCGACACGATGGCCGTGGGGCCGACGCTGCCCGGCGCGATCAGCGGGCTGATCAGGAACAGCGCCGCGACGGCGATGAGCGCCCGGGTCCCCGGCCACGCCAGCACCATCCGCGCCGTGGACCCGTGGTCCTTCGGCGCGATGCGCGCGGGAACGGCGAGGTCGGTCATGCCGTCACCAGGGCGGGGTGCCACGTGCCGTCGAGGCGCGCTTCGGGCATCTCGCCGAGCAGGTAGCTGCGGGAGGACTCGGCATCCGCCTTCAGCCGGGCGATGTCGACGCCGACGAGCTCGCCGTCCTTCTTCACCCGGCGCCCCTGGACGAACACGTCACGGACGAGACCCGGGTGCGCGGAGTACACGAGGCTGCCGATGGGGTTGTTCAGCGGCGTGAGGGCGAGCGAGCGGTCGTCGAGCACGACGATGTCGGCGGCCTTGCCCACCGCGATCGAGCCCGTCGTGTCGGCGAGACCCGCGGCGTGGGCGCCGTCGATCGTGGCGAACTGCACGACCTCGGCGCACGTGAGGCTGATGCGCTCGAGCACCTCACCCGTGTCCACGGACGGGGCGTTGTCGAGCGCGCGCTGCATGCCGATCGCGGTGCGCATCGTGGCGAACATGTCGCCGCCGTTCGAGCTGCACACGTCGATCGAGAAGGTCGGACGGATGCCGGCCCGCAGCAGGCGGCCCGTGGCGGGGAAGCCGTGGCCCATCTGCATCTCGACGTCCGGCGCGACCGAGGCGGTGCCACCGCTGTCGGCGATGAGCTTCAGCTCGTCGTCGCCCAGCGTGCAGCAGTGCACGTAGGTGATGCGGTCGGACAGCAGGCCGTCGGCGTGCATCTTGCGGATCGGACCGGACTTGCCCCAGTACCCGTCGCCGGCGTGCATCGTGACGCGGAGGTCCAGGTCGGCGGCGAGCTGGAAGTCGGCGACGTTGACCTCGGGGGTCACGAACTGCGGACCGCGCAGCGCGAGGGCCATCGTGACGAGCCCGCCTTCCGAGGAGAAGTGCTCGTCGCGCACCCGGCGCGCGTCGGCGGGGTGGACGTTGGCCGACGGCAGGCTCCCCCACTGCTCGGCGCCGCCGCCGTGGGCGAAGACCGCGCGCATCCCGGTGTCCTTGAGGGCGGCGACGGCGGCGTCCGCGTGCTCGGGGGTCGCGAGGTTGTGCGACCAGTCGACGAGCGTCGTGATGCCGGAGTCGAGCGCCTCGAGCGCACCGAGGTAGTTGCCGGTGTAGGTGTCCTCGGGACGGAAGTGCTTGCTGAGACCGGTGTGCAGTCCCGCGAGGTATTCCGTGAGCGACCAGTCCGAGGCGAGGTTGCGGACGACCGACTGCCACGTGTGGCGGTGGGTGTCGACGAAGCCGGGGTGCACGATGCGGCCGTGGACGTCGATGACCTCGGCGTCCGCGGCATCCAGGCCCTGTCCGATGGCCTCGATCGTTCCGTCCGCCCCGATCAGGATGTCGGTGTCGGTGAGGACCTCGCCGGGACGGACAGCCGTGATGACGGTCCCTCCCCGCAGCAGCGTGCGCGTGCTCATGTGGTGGTGACTCCCTCGTCGAACCGGAGCGTCGTCGCGCCGGTGGTGTTCGTTGATTGGATGCTAGAAAGCAGCACTGAACGTGTCAAGTATTTGTTATCACTGTGTTCAGTTCGTCCAGCGCTGCTGAAACTCAGGCGCGTTCGCGGTACAGCGGGATGTCGATCGGCGGCTGCGGAATGAACTCCCCTGCGCCGCCCATGCGGTCGTACAGGTACTCGTGCGAACGCTCGAGGGTCGCCGTCGCGGCCGGGAGGTCGACGTGCGTGAGGACCCCGCCGCGCTTGACGACGCGCCCGTCGACGAAGATCGTGTCGATGCATCCGGCGTGCGCCTGCGACACCACCGCGCCCGTCGGATTCGCGCGGTTCCAGCCGACCTGGCTGATCCCCGACATGTCCACGAGCACGATGTCGGCACGCTTGCCCACCGTCAGCGAGCCGACGAGATGATCGACCCCGGCCGCCCGCGCCCCGTTCAGCGTGGCCCACCGCAAGGCGTCCTTGGTCGTCCACGACATCGTCTGCGGCGCCCGCATCGCGGCGTACTCGGGCTCGTCGGCGCGGTAGCGCGTGGCCTGCAGCACCAGCCGACTGTGCGACACCATGTCGCCGCCGTTGCCCGAGACGCAGTCGATTCCGAGGCTCGGTCCCGGGGTGTGCGCGGTGGCTTCGGCGATCGCCGGATACCCCATGCCCATCTGCATCTCCGTCTCGGCGCAGA
>CALALQ010000180.1 GCA_937925595.1 uncultured Demequina sp.
GTCGAACGGCGTGGTGGTGGTGCCCTCCTCCTTGTAGCCGCGCACGTGCAGGTTGTCGTGGCCATTGCGGCGGTAGGTGAGGCGATGGATGAGCCACGGGTAGCCGTGGTAGTTGAAGATGATCGGCTTGTCCGTGGTGAAGAGCTGATCGAACTCGCGGTCCGGCAGTCCGTGCGGGTGTTCCTCCACCGGCTGCAGTCGCATGAGGTCCACGACATTGACCATGCGCACCTTGAGGTCGGGAAGCTCTTGGCGCAGGATGTCGATCGCCGCGAGCACCTCGAGGGTGGGCACATCGCCCGCAGAGGCGAGCACCACGTCGGGCTCCTCGCCAGCGGGCACGTTCGAGGCGAACTCCCAGATCCCCAGGCCGCGAGTGCAGTGGTCGATCGCCTGATCCATCGTGAGCCACGACGCCTGTGGCTGCTTGCCGGCGACCACGACGTTGACGTAGTCGCGGCTGCGCAGGCAGTGATCCCACGTGCTCAGCAGGGTGTTGGCGTCCGGCGGCAGGTACACGCGCACCACCTCCGCCTTCTTGTTGATCACGTGATCGATGAAGCCGGGATCCTGGTGGCTGAAGCCGTTGTGGTCCTGCCGCCACACGTGCGAGGACAGCAGATAGTTCAGCGACGCGATGGGCCGACGCCACGGCAGCTCGCGCGAGACCTTGAGCCACTTGGCGTGCTGGTTGAACATCGAGTCGACGATGTGAATGAACGCCTCGTAGGACGTGAACATCCCGTGGCGTCCCGTGAGCAGGTAGCCCTCGAGCCAGCCCTGGCACTGATGCTCGCTGAGCATCTCCACTACGCGACCGGACTTCGCAAGGCCGTCGTCGGTGTCGTAGATCTCTCCCATCCACACGCGGTCCGTCACCTCGAGCGTCGCGGCGAAGCGGTTGGAGGCGAGCTCGTCAGGGGCGAAGATGCGGAAGTTGTCGCGGTTGGAGTCAACGACGTCGCGAAGCCACGTCCCCAGCACGCGGGTCGCTTCGACCACAGCCGACCCCGGCGTCGGGACCTCCACGGCGTACTTGCGGAAGTCGGGCAGACGCAGGTCGCGCAGCAGCACGCCGCCGTTCGCGTGCGGGGTGGCGCTCATCCGCAGGTCGCCGTCTGGGGTGAGTTCGGTGACGCTCGGCAGCGGAGCTCCGGCCTCGTCGAACAGCTCCTCTGGCTTGTACGACTTGAGCCACTTCTCAAGCACTTCGAGGTGCTCGGGGGTGTCGCGCGCGCTGGCAAGCGGCACCTGGTGCGATCGCCACGAGCCCTCTGTCTGCTTGCCGTCGATCTCCTTGGGACAGGTCCATCCCTTGGGAGTGCGGAACACGATCATGGGCCACTTGGGACGGTCCATGTCCGGGTTCACCGCGGCCTCGGCCTTGATGTCATCGATCTCATCGAGCACCGTGTCCACGAGTTCCGCGAAGCGGCGGTGGATCGACTCGTGCGACTCGTCGTCGAAGCCGGCGGTGAAGATGTACGGCTTGTGGCCGTAACCCTTCATGAGGTCGACGAGCTCGTCCTCGCCGATGCGCGCGAGCACCGTGGGGTTCGCGATCTTGTAGCCGTTGAGGTGCAGGATCGGCAGCACCACGCCATCCGTCGCCGGGTTGAGGAACTTGTTCGAGTGCCACGACGTCGCAAGTGGCCCCGTCTCCGCCTCGCCGTCGCCGACGATCGCGGCCACCAAGAGGTCGGGGTTGTCGAAGGCCGCGCCGTACGCGTGGCTCAGCGCGTAGCCAAGTTCGCCGCCTTCGTGGATGGAGCCTGGCGTCTCTGGTGCCACGTGGGAGGGGATGCCGCCGGGGAACGAGAACTGCTTGAACAGCTTCTTGAGGCCCGGTTCGTCCAGGGAGATGTCAGGGTAGGTCGCCGTGTAGGTGCCGTCGAGATAGCTCGCGGCTACCAGTCCAGGGCCGCCGTGACCGGGACCGATGATGTACATCGTGGGCTGCTGGCGCGCCTTGATCATGCGGTTGAGGTGGGCATAGAGGAAGTTCAGGCCCGACGTTGTGCCCCAGTGGCCTACAAGGCGCGGCTTCACGTGATCGCGGGTCAGCGGCTCGCGCAGCAGCGGGTTGTCGAGCAGGTAGATCTGACCGACGCTGAGGTAGTTGGCGGCCCTCCACCAGCGGTCTATGGCAGCGACTTCGTCGTCGGCGACCTTCGCGTTCGCCGGCTTGGTCCACGGGGTGCCCGTCATGGCTCTCCTCCTGTTTTTCCTGGCAGTTCCCACCCTATGCCGCTGCGGAGGGAGGCAGCGGGAACAAGGTCCGTAGAAGGGCAAAGGCCCCGGCCACCACACGGTGACCGGGGCCCTGACGCCTGCAGGTGTTACTTGAGGACGTAGTAGGTGTACTTCACCTTGAAGGCCTTGATCTTGAACGAGGAGTACTGGTACAGCGCCACCGCGAAGTCGATGGTGCTGGTGCCCTTGGGCAGCTTGAGCGCTCCGTTGTTGTAGGTGCCCTTCTTGAGAGGCCCCTGCTTGGTAGTCGTAGCGTTCCAGTAGGCCCAGTCTCCGGAGCCCGTCTTTCCGACGACGACTGCGCTGACCGTGGCCTTCGGGACGTAGGTAGACGAAACGCTCGCCCACTTCTGTGCACTCTTTGCCGCAGAGGGCACGGAGATGGCTCCGGGGAAGTACAGCGCGTAGGTCTCGGAGGACTCGGCAGCCCCCGAGATGCACTCCACCTGACCATCCTTCGTGCCGCCGATCCAATGCGAGCAGTTAGTTGAGAAGTCATAGACCGAGGGCGTACCGAAGACCGACTTCGCCTTGTGCGTGACGGTCTTGCTGGTCTTGGTCAGCTTGCGCTTGTCGATCTTGACCGAGGTCTTGACGGTCTTCTTGGAGCCCTCAGGGCCCTTGAGCTCGGCGATGATCGTGTAGGTGCCGGGCACAATCTTGGTGCCGACCTTGCCGTTCCACGTGACCGACTTCTTGGCGCTCGACTTGAGCGTCCAGCTCTTGACGGTCTTGCCATTGCGGACGATCTTGATCTTGCCGGTGGAGGCGAAGCTCTTGCCCGTCGTGGTCTTGGGCGTGAGTGTGATCTTGACCGAGTCCTTGTAGGAGTCCTTGGCCGGGAACACGGTCGACTCAGACTTGGAGATCTTGAGGCTTGAGACGGCGGTCTTGAGAACCTTGAGCGTGACCTTGTTGCTCGCGTAGCTCGTGGAGCCAGACTTGAGCGCGCGCACCGAGGCCTTCACCGAACCCGTGCCCGCGGCGAGCTTGGTGACGGAAATCGAGGCCTTCGCCACGTTGCCAGTGGTGGACTTCACCGTGGGCTTGTAGGTCTTGCCACCCGCGGTCGCGGTGACCGTGCCGGTGAACGGAACCGCAAGGCCGGTCTCGTCGAACGCGAGCACCGATGCGGTGGTTGAGCGAGGCGTCGCCTTCTTCCACGTGTAGATCGTGGACTTGGAAAGCGTGAGCTGCACGGACGACGGCTGGCCCGAGCCGACCGTCAGCGCGGTCGTCACCTCGGCACCCTCGGACGGCTTCGCCACGAGTGTCAGCGCGCCAGCCGGCAGGCCCGAGACGGGCACGATGAACTGGCCAGGGACGCCGGCGGCGAGCGCGATGCTGCCGACCTGCTTCACCTGGGTGTCGCCATTGCGAACACTGAAGGTGACGGTCGTTGCCACGTTGGACGAGATGGTGACCGGCGTGGTGTCGCGGACGCCGTCGTTCGCGGGAAGAGTGATGACGTCGGTCACGCCGAGCGTCAGAGTAGCGGGAGCCGCGTTCGCGGTGGTCGCGATTCCGGCCAGGAGCAGGGACGTCATGGCTGCCCCTGCAAGCGTGCGTAGTGCAAGACGGTTCACAGGAACCCCCCTCAGCTAGAAGTGTCGCCTGAGACTATCGTTCCGGGCGGTTTCTTACCACCTGTAGGAGGGGAGTTTGTCGAATCGTTACGAAGCTGCGCTACGAGACTGCGGCGATCGACTGGATCGCGATCTCGCGCTCTTCGTTGGTGGGCACCACCCACACCTGCACTCGCGAGTCGTCGGTGGAGATCAGCGTCGGCTCCTTGGGGCGAACATGGTTGCGCTCAGCATCGACGATGATCCCCAGTTCCTCGAGGCCGGCAAGCGACGTGGCACGCACGTGAATGTCGTTCTCGCCAACCCCTGCGGTGAACGTGATCGAGTCGAGGTGCCCCAGCAGCGCGTAGTAGCGGCCCACGTAGCCCTTAATCCTGCGGCAGTACACCGCGAGGCCCAACTGGGCGGCATGATCGCCGGCTTCCGCCGCCGCCCGCACGTCGCGCATGTCGTTGTATCCGGTGAGACCCAGCATGCCCGATCGCTTGTTGAGGACGTCATCGATCTCGTCGATCGTCATGCCGGCGGAGCGGCCAAGATGCGCCACCACAGCAGGATCGATGTCGCCGGTGCGGCTGCCCATGACGAGGCCCTCGAGTGGCGTGAAGCCCATCGACGTGTCGTAGGAGCGGCCACCCTTGACGGCGCAGGCCGACGCTCCATTGCCCAGGTGCAGAACGATCTGGTTGAGCTCGCGAACGTCCCTGCCCATAGCGTCGGCCGTGGCGCGGGCGACGTAGGCATGGGAGGTGCCGTGGAAGCCGTACTTGCGAATCGAGTGCTCCTGAGCGATGCGGCGGTCGAGGGCGTAGGTGTAGGCCTCTTCGGGCATGCTCTGGTGGAACGCGGTGTCGAAGACCGCGACATGGGGCACATGGGGGAACGCCTCGCGGGCCGCGCGGATGCCCGCTGCGTGAGCCGGATTGTGAAGCGGGGCAAGGACGGCGAGGAGCGCGATCGCCCGCTCGACCTCGTCGTCGATGATGGTGGGAGCGGTGAACTCGCTGCCGCCCTGGACGACGCGATGACCCACCACGGTGAGGTCGTCAAGATTGACCTTGGGGCTCGCCTCAAGGCAGGCGATGACTTCCGCGACGCCAGCCGCGTGATCCTTGACGCGCTCGACGAGACCAACCGCGAGAGGCCCCTCCGCCTGTGGATCGATCACCTGGAACTTGATAGAACTCGACCCGCAGTTGAGAACCAATGCGAGGCCGTGGGCAGCTGCGCTCACGCGTCACCTTCCGGGGACAGTTGCTGGGCTTGGATCGCGGTGATCGCGACGGTGTTGACGATGTCCTGCACGAGCGCGCCGCGGCT
>CALALQ010000181.1 GCA_937925595.1 uncultured Demequina sp.
GTCGAACATGGCGCTCTCCTGGTGGAAGGAGGGCGCCGGCGGGTCGTTGGCCCAGCCGTGGTGCGGGCTGGGTGCCGGTCCAGGGGGAGGCCGGCGGCGACCCGCCGGTCGCCCGCCAGCCCTTGGGATCGGCTGGCGGGGCGATTAGAAACCTAAAGTTTCAGTCCTGTCAACAACCGATAGTTTCCTTTCGTCCGGGTAGGATCGGGGCGGGCGCCCCGGGGTGGGTGCCCGCCAAGACAAGCCGCTAGTGGAGCGGGAAAGGGGGAAGAATGCGTCGTGTGTCGCTGCTTGTAGCGGCGGGGCTGTGCTCCGCAATCGCGGGTTGTGCGTCGGTTCCGTACACCGGCGCCGACACCAGGGCTCAGGTGATCAACGATCCCGACGTGGGAAAGGTGGTCACGGCGCGGGTGGGAGACAGCCTGCTGCGGAAGGGGCTGATGGTCGAAGAACAGGCGCTTGTCGTGACGGCGCCAGTCAACGAGACGATGTACCAGATTCCGGCGGGGACCTATAAGCAGGTCGGAGCGGATGCCAAGCGGTGGTACTACGCCGTGGCCGGAAGCGGCGGCGCTGTGACGTGGAACAGCTTCCTGGCTGACGTCCCTCGCGCTTTGGCTGTAAGCAAGGGTGACTCGCGAGGGGAGCTTTGCGTGATCGGCGGCATGGCTAGCAACCCTTGCTACCGGGCCTTCTGGGAGCAGCGGACGGTACTTTCCGCCCAGGCGAATAGCTTCCAGCAGACGCTGATCTACAGTGGTCGAGTGGGCGACAAGATCAACATCGGCTACCGGGAGTTCAGCAACGACATGGCGCGCCCGGCCTTCAACAACGATGTTGAGTACGACCTCAGCCAGTCCAAGACGATCGGGTACAAGGGGGCTGAGGTCGAAGTACTGGAAGCGACGAACAGCAGCATCACCTATCGGGTGCTGAAGCCGTTCCCGTGAGCCGTGCGGTTCCTAGCTACGTCGTAGCGTGAACCACGCTACGACGCGACCCGCGATGTGCAGGTGCTCAACCTCGTCGACGGAGATCTCTTCCGCCGGATAAGCCGGGTTCGCGGAGATGATGCGCAACCCGTTTGACCGCAGATTAGGCGCCAGGCGCTTGATCAGCGCTCGCCCGTTCCAGTTGAAGACGTACAGGCCTTCGCCGTCAAAGGACGTGCATGCGGTGTCTACGAAGACGACATCGCCATCGTTGATCAGCGGTGCATTGCTGTCGCCACGACTGGTGATGATCCTGATTCGATCGAGCGGCCGCGGCAGATGCATCTCAGCCCACCATCGCGCGATGTCGAGATGCTCGATCACTTCCGGCTGATCATTGACCTCCAAACTTCCCCCCATTCCGGACTCCATAACAAGCAGCGGAATCCGAATGTGGTCTGGACGCGTCGCACCCTGAGAGACAGGGACCGACTCTTGGACGCTCCACGGGGAATTGCTCGGTGCCTGGCGCAGATAGTGCTGCGTTGGCCCCACGGGGGAAGCCGACGCGGCTGCGGCGCCAGCGCCACCCAGATCGCTCACGATGACGCCAAGCTGAGCCATGTCGGGTAGGCCTACGCCGTCGAGCCACTTCCGGGCAGCCGGGATGGAGACCCTGTATCGCCTGGCCACGGCGCCGGCCCGGCCGCGCCCGGCCGGCACCCCGGAGGCGTCCAGCGCGGAGTTGAACCACTCCGCGAACGTGGCCTTGATTTGCTCTTTGCTGGAAACCATAGGTTTCTAGGCTACAGGTGGGAGGGGAAACAATGGGTTGTTGACATTCGGAAACAATCGGTTTCAGAATGCCGCCCGTGGACAAGACGCCCCTAGACATCGCAATCGAGGCCGCTGCGACCCTCCCGGGGGTCGAGAGCGGGATCGGCCACATCGCCCGCGTGTGCGGGACGAGCCGCCAGTTCGTCAACAAGATGCGGAGGCAGTGGCGCGCCACGGGTGCGGCGCCCCGGGCCTTGCGTGAGTACGCCCCCAGTATCGAGGCGGCTCTCGGTGGTCGCGTCCGAGCCGATGATCTGTGCCCGGACGTCGCGTGGCATCGCGACACGGACGGGCGAATCACCCACTACGCGGTACCGGTCCAGGTGGAGGCCTCCCATGCCGCGTAAGCGCTCACTGCAGGCTGGCATCGCGACCCGCAT
>CALALQ010000182.1 GCA_937925595.1 uncultured Demequina sp.
CGTCGGTTGAGCTCGCGTCGGGCAGCTCCGTTGTCGTGTTGAGGGACCCGGATGTTGTGCGCCGTCTTGGGCGCGGTCGAAGGGCGCGCGCGAAGTGCACTGCGGCCCATGCGAATGCGATGCCGGCGGCGACGATGCCGATGGTGCGTCGGGTGTCGGGGTCGACAGAGTTGTTGACGTATCCGAGCCAGGGCAGGTGATACCACAGGACGGCGCGCACTTGGTGGCCGGCGACGGGGTCGTCGATTCCGCTGTTGTTGTCGCCCTGTGTGGTGAAGGTCCGCTGCCCTGCACTGTTGACTTCGACGGTGAGCACGCGGTGAATGATGAGCATCTCTTCGTTCGCGCGGGGCGCGAACACGATGACGTCGCCGGGGCGGATCTCGTCGATGCGGTTGATTTCGTCGATCTCGGCGGGCTCGAGCGCCTGCGCGACTTCTGTGAGCGTGGGCATGGTGGGGCGCACGATGGCGAGCGAGCCGACGGGCATGGTGGGGGCCATGGAGTTCGAGAGCACGGTGAGGGGCACGGCCCCGGCGATCGTGGGGATGACGATCGCAAGGCTCGCGATGAACAGCACCGCGAGCAGCAGCCCGACGCTGAGGATGCCTCCGACCGTGGCGAAGATTCGTTTTGCGACGCCGCGGCGGGGGCGGGGCGCGGGCGCGCCGACGACGCCGGCCGCCATGATGGGCGCCGGCGTCGTCGATTCGCCTGTGGTGGCGGCAGTCACGACTGCCGCCGGCGGCGTCGGGCGACCAGCCACAGCCACTGTCCGGTGAGGAGGAGCGCTCCGGCCGCGAACAGAGGCCACGGGAGAAGCGAGCTTCCGGTGGAGGCGAGCGATCCCGATCCCTGGGATGCCTCGCCCGCGATGGTGCCATCAGGCGCTCCGGCTCCGGGCGTCGTTCCTGCGCCCTGGTCGGGGTTCGCTCCGCCGCCGAGGCCCGTTTCACCGTCAGGGTCCGTTCCGGTGTTGCCGCCGTCGGGGTCAGGATCAGGGTCGGGGTTCCCGGTGGAGCCATCCTCGCCGCGGAGCGTCACGGTTGCCTGCAGATCGGAGTAGAGCGCGGCCCGCGGGTTTACGCCCCCGGTGGGCAGAGAGAGCTCCATGTCGAGTCGGACGACCTGTCCGGGCGCAACCTGCACCACCTCGGACTGAGGCCCGTCTTTCCAACCCCCGCCGTCGACGCGCAGTCGTGTGTGAAGCAGGTCGTTGGCGGCGCCTTCCAGGGCGAGCGTGCCGAAGCCTTCGGCTGTCTCGCCGGAGTCGTTGCGGAACATCACCGTGTAGGTCATCGAGTCGCCGGGCACCCAGACGTGGGCGGGTTCGAATACGGGGGTGGTGATGTCCTGCACCCACACTTCCCCGTCGACGGACAGGTTCAGCCTCGGCCCTTCGGCCGTCGCGTTCGAGGCATGGGCGGGCGCCGGGACGGCGAGCAGCGCTACGGCGACAGCGGCCACCCCCATTCGGCGAATGCGGTTCATCGTGTTGTTTCCTCTCGGGTGGTCACGGATCGGGCGGCAAGCGGCGCGGATTCAGGCATGATGGTTTGCTCCCCGGACAGCCCCTGGCAATACTCGTGGTGCCGGTCCCCTCGTCCCACCGGTCGACGAGACCAGTGACGAGGCGTCTGCCCCGATTGGATAGGAGCCGATGCGGGGGATCTCACCACGCACGGTCACCGTCCACGTCCTCCCCAGGTCGCTCGCGCAGATCGGCGCATCTTCATTCGTGCCGCCAACACGTCGTCCTCTTTATATGGGTGCCGGCGTGCGGCTCTATGACGAGCCGCCGCGCCGGCACCGTTGCCAGCCCTAGGTCAGAGCTGCTGCAGTCGAAGAACGAGCCCGTCCATGTCGACGGCTGCGGGCAGGTTCATGCCACCGGTCATCGCCTCATCGAACGCGACCGTCACTGTGACCTCGTGGGAGAACTGGTTGCCGGCGTCGGTTCCGACGATTTCGATGGGAGCGCCGCCCGCACCCGTGGCCGTGATCGTCACATCGCCGGACTCCAAGGCCGGGTCGAGCTGGACGTCACCGAGATCCACGTCGAGCGACGCAGTGATGTCGGTTCCGGTCACGGTGCCCGTGGCGGTGACCGTGTAGGAGATCACGTCGCCGGGCGAAGCCTTGAACGTGGAGAGGTCGATCGGGGCCGGCGCTCCGCTCTGCGGGTTGTCGAGCTGCCACTGCACAGGCGCGGTGATCGGGTCGAGCTTCAGCACACCCG
Organism: uncultured Demequina sp.; assembly: GCA_937925595.1. Next base: position 2,240 of record CALALQ010000182.1, read on the forward strand.
TCTGGATCTGACCCGCGGCACCGGCGTTCTGCGTGTCGGACCAGAGCGCGAATGCACCGAAGCCTCCGAGCAGGATCGCCGTCGCCGCACCTGCGGCCATGGCACCCTTGAGTGCCGAGCCCCCGCGCATGGTCTTGGTCGTCGTCATCATGTCTTTCCTTCCCCGCCGCGCACACACGCCGGCAGTGGTCTTGTATCGGGATTGGCCCGCCGCAACGACGAGCACATCAAGCTTGGAAGCTCCGTTGCCTGGCTGAGTGGCACTCACAGGCCCCCGAGGCCGCCAAGTGCGGGGACCCCGCAGCGGTGTGAAGACTCAGCCGAGGAGTGAGTAACGCCGGAGGCGGGCATGTGCCGCCCGAACCGGCACCCGCGGCCGCTCGCGCACACCTCACGTCATACCACTGAGCCGCCTAACACAGTGCCCGTTCGTCCACCCCATCGATCGACCGAGATCAGCGAAGACCGGGAACGCGAGCCGGCCGCGGGGAACGAGATGGTCAGAATCTTGCCATCGAGCCGAATGCAGCGTGGACCACCGCCCCGGTGGCTGGAGGCTGCTCACGGCGCACCCTAGGACCACGAATGCACAACACTCTCGTATCGGGTTGCAGGAGACGGTGATTGCGATCACTGCCAGCGGGTGAGGACGCGCGTCGCATGGGGAGGCCGCCAGCCGGCGGCAGGCCCGCGGCCCCTCCATGGTGCCCGCACGCGTCGAGTGCGGAGCGCACGTTAGTCCCCTCACGCCACCGCGTGGAGACGGCGTGAGCATCGGCTATCTACGATGCGGGCTGCTGCTCACTCCGTCCGAGCGGCGCATCGAGTTCGTCAGCATCGTGGGCGCGCGGTATGAGCGGATCAGGAGGCCCCTGACCTACCGCGTCCGCATCCGCCGCCCGGGCCGTGAGCACGTCGACGTCGGCATCGGCGGAATGGCCGCCCGGCGTACCCCAGACCGGCGGGATCAGCTCGGGGTGGGCATCGGTCCGGAAGCGGGCGGGCTCGGCAGGGATGTTCACCACGTTCCAGGAACGCAGGTCGCCCTTGAACGCGAGAGCAGTGTCGAACATGGAGTCCATATTCGTGACACGCGAGGTGTCCCAGCCGGAAAGATCAGAGTTGAACGACCGGGTATTGCGGAACATCGCGCGCATGTTGACAGCCGTGGACGTATCCCATCGGGACAGATCTCCGGAGAATCGCAGCGCTCCATCGAATGCGGACTCCATGTTGGTCACAGCCGAGGTGTCCCACTCCGCCACGTCGCCCTCGAAGGAGAACGCGTCGCGGAACATGAAGCTCATCCCGGTCAGACTCGAGACATCCCATCCGGAGAGATCGGCGCTGAAGCTCGCCGCCCCGTCGAACATGTGGGACATGCTTCGCACCGAGCTGACGTCCCACTCGGAGAGCCCGCGGCCCCCGAACAGCACTGCGCCTCGGAACATGGAAGACATATCCACGACGAGTGAGGTGTCCCAGCCGCTCAGATCGCGGTCGAAGCCCACCGCCCTCTCGAACATGCCCTGCATGCTCGTGACATTGCTGGTGTCCCAGTCATCCAGCACAGGGTTCGCCGTCATGCTCTCGAACGCACCGCGCATGCTGACGACGGTGCGGGGCGGGCTGGTGACGTACTCCAGGCTGCCTGCACTCGCGAACGTCCGGTTCAGCGAAGTCGTTCCGGTCGCCTCATCCCACCGATCGACGGAGATCAGCGAGTCTGACCCACCGAACTGGATCAAGGGAACCACGCCGCGGAACGTCACGGCGTACTCGCCCCTCACGGCATAGTCGCGGGTGTACGTGCCTGGCCCGACCGCCTCGGGCGCACTGCCGTCGCCCCAGTCGACCGTGCCGGAGGCGCCCGCCCCGAAGACCAGCGTGACCGGGTCGGCGCTGCGAGCGGTGTCCCAGGTGGTGACGAGCCGGCTGCCGCACTCTTCGAACGACAGCACAAGGTCGAGTCTCACCGTGGACGACCACGGTCCGCCAGCACGATCAGTGAGCGTGAAGTCTTCGATCACATGGGTCTTGCCGACACCCGTGCCCGTCACGTCGAGGTAGACAACGTGGTCCTGTCGGTCAGCGGACGCTACGAGCGCCTCACTGACCTCCGGCAGATTGACGTCGTCGATGACAACTGTCGCCGTCGTTGAGCTGACACGAGTGAGCTCGGGAGCCATAGTCGTCCCGCTTGCGAGCGCGCGTATAGGGACAGCCACGCGGGCGACATCTCCTACGCAGAGCGATCCCACGGACGGGTCGAACACCGCCCCCGCTACCTCGACCGTCGGGGTTCCCACGATGCGCAGGTCGACTTCGCCGGTGCCCGCCACGCCGCCCGCGGCGGCAGCGGAGTGGGCCCACTGAGCATGCGCACTGCCGACTGCCGCGAGCGCCGACGCGACGAGAGCAGCGACCAGGCCCGCGCCCGCAAGCATCCACACCGTGGAACCCTTTGGCCTCGCTCGTCCACCCATATCCACCTTCTCCACAAAACTGCGCGGCCGCCCGCCCGCGTCGCCGCCACGCGTGTGGGAGCCGCAGTACACCCTGCACCGATGCATCACGACATAAGAGGCACTCATGCAGACGCATTGCTTATCTGAGTGCCCGTCCGCAGTCATTGCAGAACAGGGCACGTCGTCACCTTCACCCTCATGTGGAGCGCTACGGCCCCGGGGTAGGGTGAAGGCCCGTGCAGGATCAAAGGAGGTGGCACCCATGAACGAATCGACGTCGGTGCTCCTCTGGGGAGGCACGGGCGGGCGATAGGTCGTCCGGGAGCGCCGCGCACCGCAGCGCTTCCGAAAGGCACGACCATGCACTTCACATCTCAGACCACTCTGGACGCCGGCGTGCGGCCACCATCGAGCTGCCCGGCGCGGGCGACCGGGCACCGCTTCCCGGTGCACAGCAGGCTCGCGCAGACCTCATGCGTGCGATCGCCGCCGGACAGAAGCCGGCACCGGACGTCATCGACCGGCTGATCCTCCCCCTCGTGGAGCGTGCGGTGCCCGAGTGGCAGCTCACGCTTGACGAGGTGCTCGCCCTTCCCGAGATCGGTGACAAGGTCGGCTTCTCGGGAGGGGTGATCTCGATCGCCACACGTCTGGCGGCCGTCGACACCCGCATCGCGGCAGCCGGCCTGTTCGCCGGGAGCTATGTGCCCTCAGCGATCATGGAGGACGCACGCCGGGTCACGATCCCGCTGCACGTCCTCCTGCAATGGGACGACGAAGGAAACGACCGCGCGATGGCCCTCGAGCTCTTCGACGCCTTTGCATCGACGGAGAAGACCCTCTACGCCAACATGGGCGGTCATACCGGCGTGCCGCAGTTCGCCGGCGAAGCGGCAGCGCGATTCTTCGTTCGCCATCTCGGTCAGGCGGCCCCCATAGTCCCTGCGCCTGAACGACGTTCCCACTGAGCGCGACTAGGCTGGAGGTTTCCCCAAACCGTTAATTGAGAAGGTGTTTGTCATGCGTTCGCGCACTGCCATCCTGTCCATCGTCGCCGCATCGGCTCTGCTCCTGGCCGGCTGCGCCGCCGAATCGCCCAGCTCGTCGAAGCCCGCCGACAAGGGCACCGAGATCGTCGCATCGTCGGTCACGGAGCCCGCCGCCGTCGGAGAGCGCGTCGGCGCCGAAGACCGCACGCTCGAGGTCTGGAGCGGGATCATCCCGAACGAGACCCTCGGCGAGGCAGAAGCCGGCCACCAGTGGGTGACGGCGAACGTCGGCCAGTGGGTGAGCGAGGAGGTCGGCGCCGCCGATGTCGCCCCGGTGCTGCGCTCGACCGCCGACGAGACGTTCTCGGCCGAAGGCGTCGCCAATCAGTACATGGACTTCGAGCTCGCGCCCGGCAAGTCCTACACGTTCGTGTGGAACTACCAGGTGCCCGACGAGCTCGTCGACCCCGCCACGCTCGTGCTCTGCGTGGGCGAGGGCGACGAAGGCTGCAGCCTGCTCGCCGAGTGACCCACTGACGCGGTCACCGTCGCGTCCCCTGCCGCGTTCGCGCCGTACGCCTCATGCGTGCGGCGCGAACGCCTTTTCACGCGCAGATCCGCACGAGCCGAAGGGACCAGCGTTTCGAGCCCCGCTGCGAGACGCAGTTGTGCCTCGGCTGCGAGCAATACCGTGAGCGCGACGGCGGTGCTGGCGACCAGACACCGCCGTGGCGCTCTATGTTCTGGCGTTCACAATCCGCCGTTGCCGTTGATGATGCTGTCGAACCAGGACGGGTCGAGGGAATCGAGGGACGACTCGCCGTACGCGACGGCCGGGTCCCCGCCCACGGCGCAGGAGATGTACAGCGGGCCGTGCATGTTCTCGCCTTCGACGACGACGAGCCAGGAGCCGTTGTGCATCAGGAAGGTGTACGGCTGCCCGGTCGGCGTCGACTCGGAGCTATCGGTTTTCGCGTAGTCGAGGCACTGCTCGACGGCGTCGGCGCTGCTCATGACTGGCTGGTCGGGCATCTCGTCGCTGACAGGCTCATCGGGTTCTGGGGTAGCGGTCACGGTGACGGTCACCGTGGGGGCAGGTGTCGGGTCGTTGCTCGCCGTGGTGGACGCTGCCACCCCTGGTGTCGTCGCGGTGCAGCCTGCCAGCAGTGCGATCGCGGCGAGGACAGTTGCCACCTTGATGCTCGTCGTGTTCATTTGTGCCTCCGATACCTCGCCAGTGCGTCGACTCGGTCGCGAGTCTCATCGAGACAACTTATCCAGTCCTGCGTGCCGTCCGCACTGAGAGTCGAGGACGGCTGACACATCCGGAAGAAGACCTATTCAGGGCCGCGGTCGTCTTCACCGCACAGGGTCTTTGTGCGGCGTCACGATAGTTGGCACGGATTCGACGTAGTTGGCTCAAGAGACGACTGGAGCCCACCGGCGCGCCTGGGAACGCGACGCGTCACAGTAGTTGGCAAGGTGCGGTCGACCAGCCGAGTGTTGTCGATCTCCACGCTATGGGCAGGCGCCTGACTCCCCCGAACATCGTCGAACAGCGCCCGCCGCGACTCTGAGCGCGACTCATCACATATCTCGTTCGCCGCTGGTCATACGTCGATAAGGTGCTCACCGTGGACTGCGACATGCAACGAGTGTGGTGCCAACTTGATCGAATCGTAGAGGAGATGAGTCGATTCGACTGGAACGACTTCATCTCCACCCTGGTTGCGACGTTGGTCGGTGCCGCCGTCGCCGCGGTCATCAGCGTGTTGCTGTATCGCCATGAATCGCGTACGCGGCGCGAAGCGGAAACAAATGATGCGGTGGTTCAACTCATCCGGGAAATCCAGGCGCACTCCGTTCGAAATCAAATGTGGTACGAGGAACTTCAAAGCTTCCGCGCCGAGTGGCCAAACGGTGCGAAGCTCATTCAGGGGAGACTCGAACCACAGCCCGCCGCTCCTGTCCCACCCGATCGCGCGGGGCTCGATACCGCCGTCGAGACGCTGATTGTGATGACCCGAGGCGATGACCGCCGCATTGCCGAGCGCACACGTCAGGTCCTCTATGAACTTACGTTCATCGCCGACGCGCAGCTGGCGGCGGTCGAGTATGGATCGGTCCGCCGTGTACTTGTCGCCTGGAGGGCGGGAAAGCGAACCACCGCGGAAACGATGGCTAACCTGCAGGTGATCGACGATCGGCGGGCTGCACTTGAGCAAGGAACAGCCCCCGAATCGCTCGTCGCGTCACCCGAGCCGTACGAACGAGCATGACGGCCGTGATCATGAGAAGTACGCCGCGTGCCCACCGATCGCACTAGACACTGAACGAGAGATTGCGCCTGGCCCCAGCGAGACATGGCCACCCCGGAGGAGGGCTCCGCGCCGACGGTGTCCGAGGCGGTGGTCGCGACACACGCTAGCTCAGAGGTCACATGGGAGAAGTTGAGCGCTGCCTCACTGGTCACTCACCGGACAGATGGGCATTGAGGCTGAGGCCCGCTCGGACTATCACGGACGCTTTCGTGCCGGCTCCGCTATTGTGACGCCATGCCGGTGCCTACCCCAGCTGACGTCCGCCCCAGGACCGTTCGCCGCGATCTCAGGGGCGAGCCTTTCATGGAATGGTGCAGCGAACAGATCGAGCAGAGCTACCCGGAACTTCCACCACTCCTTGAGCAGCTCGATCGCCGCCTCGCACCAGAGATCGCCGACTGGGTGAGCGACGAGGGCGTGGACGAGGTCCGCTACTGGGTCGACCCCGGTACGAGCACCGCCGACCTAGTGCGTGCATGGAGAAGGTACATCGGCCAACACCCGATTGCCGATCGCTCAATGCCGCTCGTGGCAGTCTTCCTCCGTGAGATGCGCATGTGCCGCGAAATCGGCACGATAGCCGCCTTCATGCACTCCCATGAAGGCGAGGTCGGAGAGATGATCACACGTCTTCGCCACGACGTGGCGCTGTCGCTAGTGAGGAACGCCTACACGATTCGATTTCACCTCGGCGTGAAGTTGAGCCGCAACTGCGCTCTCGGGCGCGCTTACATCGAGTCCGTATTGACCGAAGCAAACGCCAACGAGACGCGACGGATTCGGCGTGACTACGGGAAGCTGGCGGTTATAAGCAGCCGGTTTGGCAACGCGTCAGCAGCGGAGCTTCAACAGGCCCGCCAGCACCTGTACGCGGTGTTGGACGATGAGCATGACGTTTCCGTCGCCTCATACTTGATGGAATCCGCCATCGAGGAGTACCACATAGGCGGCGACCCGGCCGTCATCGTGGAGACATTCCGCTGGGGCAAACGCTTTCGAGTGCCTGAGGACGAGTGGAGTAACTGGTGGCTTGTGAGCGGCGAGCTCATGTTGCACCTCGCCGAAGCAACATCCTCGGCAGAGGTTCGTTCGCTGATCCTGGCGGAGGCGGATGAACGGCTCCAACGCGCCCAGCAGGTAGGAAACCTCGAACTTACGCACGAGGTGCGCTCGAAACTCTTGCGAGCGATGGTCTCTTTCTTGCGTGAGAACCCCCATGTCCTAGACCGCAAGTCCCTACGGGGGCTGAGGCTTCCTTTCGGTCTACGCAACCGCTCACCGCTACCGGAGATCCTCATGGAAGCATCCGAGCATCTCGCCGCCGCGTTGCGCGCTGGCGCCGAACGCGGCCAGTACATCTATCGCGACGCACTCGCGGGCATCCTTACTCGAACCGCTCGCGCTTCCACGGATGCAGCGACGGTTGAACGGCTATTGAGGGACGCCGTCCGGCTCCGGGGTCCGCTCGCAGGTAAACAACCGCTTCGGGATCTCCGGAGTCGACTCGACCAGGCGGCCGACCGACTTCTACTCGCCGAAGTGTCGCGGGATGACCGGGAGCGCGCAGCAGGTCTACGGGAGCTAGTGGCGCTGACGGACGAGTTCCCCGACTCTCCCGATGCACTCGTCGCGATCGCGAACGAGATTCAAAAAGGCGGGCCCGCTGTCGTGGCCGTTTCGAAGTCTTCGAAAGACCTAACCGATGCGGTCTCCCGAGGTGACTATCGCGAAATCCTTCAACGCGCGGCGAAGGTAGCGATCGCGAGCAGTGACTTTCGCCGCCGCGCGCTCGGCGGGCGCGGGACGACTGCAACGCTCGAAGATCCGAAGAGCATCTCGGGTCAGGTGTTCATCATCAAGCGGATGACCACGGACTGTTACAAGCGCGATGAGCGCCGCACCGCTTACACACAAGAGCTACTCGCCACGCGATCTCTGCTCTCGGACTTTGGCGTCGTAGAGCATGTATTGGCAGTACCGTTGCCTGCTGAGGCAGGTCAACCGGAGTCCGTCCTCAGCGTACGAAGATTCGAACAAGGCGAAACCCTACGAGAATCGCTTGGCCCTTACGCATATGTCCACGCCGAAGGTGGTTCCGCCTCCAAGTGCGTGGAATCGCTTGAGCCGGCCGTGAACTTTCTCGCGCTGTTTCACAGCAGTCCGCTCACCGAACCGGGCCCGCTGAACGCGCGTCGGACAATCAAGGTCCGCGAACTCGGCCGCTGGCTGAAACAACTACCAATCGATCGCGACAGGGCTTACGACGACTGGTGGAAGATCGTCGCCCACCTTCCGACTGTGCCGCGACGCGACGCGCACACCCAGAACTGGGTAGTCCTCGCCGATCGCCGACTGCTTGCTGTTGATCTGGAGTCAAACGGTGAGCGCCCTCTCGGTTACGAACTGGCCCAACTAATCGACGACGAGCCAGTGCTCGATCCTTCCGACACTGATAGTCGGATGCGCCTCATCGACCAATACATCGACGCCATTCGTTCCGCAGGCACCATGGTTTCCTGGGACGACCTGCGACTTGGATTCGAGGCCGGTCAAGCTGCTCGGGCTGTGAACCTACTCACGGACGGCAGACGTGACCACCGAGCAGTCCGACACGCGATCGCGCTCCTTGGGCTTGTTGCTAGAACGAGTAACAGTGCGGAGCTGCGCGACTGGTGCGAACGCATCCTTCGAGCTTGGGAGATCAAGGCGGGTAGGGCTAGCCCGGACACTCTCGCTCAGTTCACAGAGGGCACGCGCCGTCGCATCAGCAAGGCAATGGCCTTCCACCTCCGGCACAACCCGACCGCGCCACTAGACCGCGACGGCTGGATTTACGCAGACGACTTGTCATCGCTTCTTCGAGCTAGCGGAATGCGGATAGAGCCCTCAACACTCTTGGCTGTCGCCGGCGCGCTCGGCGAATCGCGGTTCGAGTTGAGTCGTGACTCGAACGAGATTCGTGCGGTGTACGGCCATTCGCTTCGCTTACACACCATGCCCAGCGGGACAGTTCCGCCGACCATCTTGTGGCACGGAACAGCACTCGAGAATCTTGATGGGATCTTCGCGGCGCGAAGCGGTCTGTTACCCGGCAGGCGACGCCACGTTCACTTGTCGACGGACATCGGACAGGCTCGCCACGTCGCTCGACGGCACTCTGACCAGACCGTCGTGCTGCAGATTGACGCCCGTGCGGTAGACGGCATTTTCAGTCCGGGCGAGGGCATTTGGCTTGCGCCTACCGTGCCCGCCGCAGCCGTGAGCGTGCCGTCTATCTGGATGCTTGCAGAATCGGCGGGCCTACTTCAGGACGTTTCGTAAATCCGGAACTTCGGTAACGGGGGCCGGACGCTCGCCCGATGGTGAGTCTGCAGGCGGAATTGTTGGCGACGGGCGCGCAAGCTCGCGATGAGCTACACCTCGAGCCAGGTGTCCGGTGCGTTTGCGAATAACGATCGCGCCGCCGGGTCACTCATGAGCGAGCACGTAGTCGAATACTTCTAAGTTCTCTGGCGTACGCGTCCGGCTCGAAGATTGCGGAATGAAGATCGCGCAACGCTATTCTCGTCAACTGCGGCTCGCCTACTCGGACGCCACGCTCACCTCGTCGAGGGCCGCCGAAGGCCCTGTCCGACTGAGTCCGCTGGCGAACCGCCGCGCCCGGCCTCACTCAAAGAGCGCCAACGATTCGATCGCGAAGTGCGAGTTGCTGTCGCCGACATCCCTCCATCGAAATCCGAGTAGCACCAGCCAATCGTCCAGGAGATCCGCGAGTTGCCTTGTCGATGCGGTCAGCTCCTCGATCGAGATCCTGGTGCGCGCGCTCGGCACCTGTGAAAGTAGCCGCTCGAACCTCCCCCAGAGTGGGGCGACCATTTGATTCCAGTCGCTACCGATCTCGTTGTCCGGGAACGGGGCCCGCAACGCTATTCCTTCGACCCGACGGGCTGCGGCAACATATGCCAGACGTTTCCATGCGTGAGAGGCCTGCTCGAGGACCCCCATCGCCAATCGCCATACATTGTCGTGACTCGGGTACTCAATAGTGACGATTCTGGTGAGCTCAGCTCGAAGGCTTTCGATCGCGTCTGCGGGGAGCTGTAGATGGTGGCTGTCGTTGAAATCGGAGGGCATCCCCAACTCCGCGCGATACTCCTCGATCACGTGCAGCGCAACGTCCAGCAGGTGCCGCCGGGCGAGGCCCTTCCCAGTTGTGTCGAGCGAATCCTCGTTCGCCTGCGTCATCGCCACATGATTGGCCTCATGGATGGCAGTGCGCTTCACGAGGAGATGCCTTGAAGCGGTCGCTTTCTCGAACTCTTCGAAGTCCTCGCCTGGCGCAACAGCCTTGATTGCGCTCGCGTCGAAAAAAGGCCAAGCCGGAAAGACCACGTGAATCTCGTCTCCCACCCGCATTGTCTTTGCGCCGACCTGGCCCGACCCACGCGAGAGTGAGAACTGTTGTAAGTCAAGGTCCTCGGGGAACCGAACCCGAATAGCCTCTTCGAAGTCACCCGCGATCACCAGCGTCACCGTCGACGCGTCCAGAGCTATGGTGCCCAGAGCGGCACGACAGAACTCGATTAGCTCCGGTAAGGCGAAGGTGATCGGGTCGATGCCCAGTAGCTCCAAGTCGACCCCTTCGACTCGCCAAGCGCTGAAGATGATGTCCGGCGCCGCCGCTGGTACCGGGTCAACGTCCGATGTCATTGCCATAGCTTCCCATCCGCATCGCTCCTAATTGAAATACCACTCGCGTTGCAAACGAGTATCGGTACGTTCAATCGCGGGCCGAGTGTTCGCTACGCCCCGAGTGTGGACGAGCGAACAGAACGCGCAGCCACAACTGGATGCGCTGCGCGATGCGGGATGCGGGATGCGACCGCATCATCGTCGAGATCGCTCCGCAGCAGCGGACCGCCCCGAACTGGCGCAACTCCATCGCCCCCTTCGCCCCGGCCGACACGATCGCCGTCTGGCGCCTCGACCGCTTAGGCAGATCGCTGAGAGATCTCAACGCGCAGGTCGATGCGATCCAGGCCGTGGGCGTTGGTCTCCGGTCGTTGCGCCAGACCATCGACACCAGTTCTGCGGGCGGCCGTCTCGTCCTGCATGTGTTCGCAGCCATCGCAGCGTTCGAACGCGATCTCATTCATGAGCAACAAACGCTGGGCTTGCCGCCGCTCGCGCGAGAGGCCGAGTTGGCGGTCGGCATGCGTGCTAGCCGCCGCCCCGCACGACGGCGGCCCGCGATGGGGGCGGGAATGACGAAGATCTTTGTAGTTCTAGCACTCAATGGCGATTATCATCGGCATTGTAAGGAGATGAGATGGCCTACAGGATCACGCGAGAGCGCGAGGTTATCGGCGAACGCGTCCACCAGTGGCGGATGGTCCACAACCTGACAGCCCAGCAGGTCTGCGAGCGCGCCTCGATCACTCGGGACACGCTTCGCAAGCTCGAGCGCGGGGATACGTCTGTGAAGACGGAGACGTTCTTGCAGGTTCTTCGCGCGCTCGGCATCCTGGACTACCTGCTCGAAGCACTCGACCCGTTCGCCTACGACGTGGGCCGTCTCCGTTCACATCGGCTCAACCGCCAGCGCGCCGGCCGCCGGTCCCCCGACAGACAGGCCGCCGCCGTCCAGCGACTCATCACGCGGCAGTCGAAGCCGAGGTAGCGCGCGCACTTGCGGCAACCACGCCCCCTCTTGGCCCGAGACTCGCCCGTGGCTGGCCATTCGTTGCCGCACGCGCATTTCCAGAAGAGTCGCCTCCAGGTGCTGGCGACGATGGTCTCCGGAGTGAGGTCACCGTTCTTGGTCGGGTGGAACTCTGCCGCCAGGTCGGGGCGCGTCGTCGCCATGTCGTTGAACCCGGGCCAGACCTTCGGTTGTTGCAGTAGGGGCAGCCAGCATCCTGATGCACGCGGTTGTCGCCGGTGGCGGGCCAGTCGTGCCCCTTCTCGCATAGCCACTGGATGGAGTGACTGGTGCCGGCCACGACGTTGTCCGGTGTCCGCTTTCCGTTCTTCGTCGGGTGCATCTGTGCGGCAAGGTGAGGGTGGGTCGCCCGCATCGAGTTGCGCTCGTTGACTCCGCGGTTGGAGCAGTAGCGACAACCCACGCCTCGGACCTTGCTGGTAATGGCCGCATCGTAGTGAATCGCCCCGGGTTTAGTGGAGGGCGAGTTCTCCCAACGCCGGCTGACGCTGGGGGTTGATCTCACGGTAGTACTCGTTCTCCTTCTCGATCGGTGTGAGGTATCCGATCGATGAGTGCAGCCGGTTCTCGTTGAACCAGTGAACCCAGGAGAGCGTGGCGAGCTCGAGCTCGTCAGCGGTGCGGAACGGGCCGTCGATCTTTACGCACTCGGTCTTATAGAGGCCCACGACCGTCTCCGCCAGAGCATTGTCATACGAATCGCCGACGGTCCCGATCGACGCGATCGCGCCGACGTCCGCGAGCCGCTCCGCGTAGCGAATCGCGGTGTATTGAGCTCCGGCATCGGAATGTTGAATGACCCCTGTGACGTCTTCACCGGCGCGATCTCGGACCCACAGAGCCATCTCCAGCGCGTCCAGCGGCAACTCTGTGGGCATTCGGTCCATCGTCCGCCACCCCACGATCCGGCGCGAGTAGACATCGGTGACGAATGCGGTGAATGCCATCCCCGACCACGTCGGAACGTAGGTGAAGTCGACAACCCAGAGCTCGTTCGGCCGGTCCGCGCGGAAGCAGCGTTGCACGTGATCCGGCGGCCGCGTCGACGATGAGTCGGGCCGGGTAGTCACGAACTGCTTGCTGCGGCGGATCCCACGCAGCCCCTGCTGCCGCATGAGTCGCTCGACCGTGCAACGGGCCACGACGATGCCTTCCCGGCGCAGCAGGCGCCAGATCTTCCGGACGCCGCTGATGCCTCGACCGAGCTTCTGATCCCAGAACACCCGCTCGATCTGCACGACCAGCTCCGCGTCGGCAACCGCCCTCGCGGATGCGGGGCGGGTCTTGAACGCGTAGTAGCCGGACGGGGCGATCGGCACGGCGTGCTCGGTGAGCACCCGGCAGATCGGCTCGACCCCGAACCGGTCACGATGATCGTCGATGAACTGAACTACCACGGCAGTCGCGGGTCGAGCTCCCGCGCGAAGAACGAGGAAGCCGCCAAGAGGATCTCGTTCGCGCGCTTCAGTTCCCGGTTCTCCGCCTCGAGCTGTTTGATCCGAGCGGCATCGTTCGTGGTCGTCCCGGGGCGTTCGCCCGCGTCGATCGCGGCCTGCTTGCACCAGCCGCGCAACGTGTCGGCGTTGACCCCGACACGTTGCCCGATCCGGACCACCGCCGCGTTCAGCGACAACTCCGGATCTTCCCTTCTGGCCTCGGCAACAAGCCGCATCGCACGCTCACGAAGCTCCGGCGGATACTTCCTCGGTGCTGGCATGGGTCTCATCCTCTCGGGGAATCAGACCCTCCACGAGACCCGGGGCGATTCATAGCTGCAGCCGTTGTCACAGATCCACCAGACCTTGTCGGAGGTACCGGCGAACACCATCTCTGGCGTCAGGTCACCATTGCGTTCGTAGTCCCACTTGGCGGCGACTTCGGGATGAGTGGCGGCCAGGCAGGTGGTCGGGTGCACTAACTGATGAGTGCACACGAGGCATCCCGACCCGCCGGTCCGGGAGGCCACCGCGGCCGGGAAGTCGTGACCTTCCGGGCACACCCAGAACACTTCCTGCTCGGAGCCGGCCACGACGTTGTCGGGCGTCAGGGGCCAGTTCCGTTCCGAGTTCCATTGGGGAACGAGGTGAGGATGGGTCGTGCGCAGGGAGTTCGTCTCATCGACGAGCAGGTTCGCACAGTACCCGCATCCGGAGCTCTTGTTGGTGCGCGCGTTGGGGCTGGCTTCGTAGGCGTGTCCCTCTTCGGGGCACAGCCAGAAGTACTCCACGCCGGTTCCCGACAGCACATCGGCGGGCGTGACTGTGCCGTTCTTCGTGGGGTGCCACTCCCGGGCGAGGTCCGGGTGGGTGTCGGCGAGCGACGTCCCCGGTGCCGCCTTCTTGCGTGCGCAGTATCTGCACCCTCCGCTGGCCTTTGACGCCTTCAACACAGAACCCGTCGAGCCGAAGGGATGCCCCTTGGGGCACACGTACTCGTTCTCGTCGCTCACTCGTTTGGCCACGTCGAACCGGGTACCCGCCGCGGGCGACTGCACGAGCTGCGTGAGCTGAAGGTGACGTACACGCGGGTAGAAGCTGGTCGTCAGCTCGCGGAGTTCGGCTTCGCCGTCCTCGGCGGCGAGCGCGACGAACGCGCACGGAATGGTGTGCGCTCCCCCCGTGGGCTGGTGACGTGCCGACCGGACAAGCAGCCAGATGGCGTCGACGAGGACGTTCCGGTTCTCCCCCGCAACGGCCGCTTCGATAGCGGCCGCGAGCGCGGAGTAGCGTGTTGCACTGTCGGCGTCGGCGAGCGCGATGCGGGTCGCGCCGTGCAGGATGCGGAGCACGTCGACCGCGACGACGAACCCCTTGGCGGGGTCGATCGGTGAGGCGTTCACGTTCGCCCACGCGTCGACGCACGCGAGCGTCTCGGCCAGACTGTGCGCATCGGCGAGGCCGTGTCGCCGCATCCGTCGGTACTCGCGGTCGGCGCGCAACGCCTCGGGTCCCACGCTGAACTGTTCGCCGGGGGTGGTCCCGGGACCGACCCACCGCATGTGGCGCCGGCACACGCGCGGCCCGTCGTGAGGCACCTGCTTCGCTTCGAGGCCAGGATGACAGCGGGCGCAGGCGTAGCGTTCCTGGAGGCCCGTGGCACATCTGTCGCAGGTCGTGCCGTCTGCGTGGCCGAAGTGGTTCGAGGCCCCCGCGAAGTGGCCGGCCCGCACGTTGCCGAGGCATTCAACCGCGGTCGCGCGTTCAAGCGCCTTATCGGCGCGCAGCGCGGCGTTGATGAAAGTGTTCCACGCACGCTTCGGGTAGAGATTCGCCGCCCGAAGCCTTTGTTCATAGCTGTCGAGCGACTCGTACTGCGCGGGGCGGACGCGCACAGGGAGCGGGTTGAGTTGTTCAAGCAGCATTTGCGTGCTCCTTCTTGGAGGTCGTCGCGAGCTCGCGAGCTCGGGCTTCATCGAGCAAGGACGCCATGTCGAGGTGGACGCTGTCGAGGTGTTCGCGGGTGATGAACTCGGCGTCCGCGTCGCCGTCCTCGATGAGGTCAAGGGCGACGGTCGTCAGGAGCCGGGACAGGGCGCCGAGCGAACCTCGGGTTCTCTCCCAGAGGTAGTCAGCCTCCATCAGCAGAGACTTCGGCTCCTGGTTGAGGAGCCCGAGCTTCTGCTCGAAGGCGTTGACGACGGCACCCCAGAACTGCCGTTCCCTCAGGGTCTTGCTGCCGAACTTCTCGAGTCGGACCAAGGTCGAACGTGAGGCGAACTGCGACCCCAGGCTGCCGCTGGCGAGGAGCGTGCGGTCGAGGTTCCAGCCGCGGCGCGGCTGGCATTTGTGAGGCGACGTAGCACGGACACCAAGCGCATGGCCGTGCCGCCGTCATAGCTGGTGCCGGCGATATCGTCGAGGATGCGTTCGGCCTCCCTCGTGGCATTGCCGATCTCGCGCGCGGTCTTGCGATGCTCAGACGCGGGCCGGGCGCCTGGCTGGTCAGAAGGACTGAGGGGGTTGGGCATCGCTCAATCCTTTCGCTGGCCACCGACATGCTGGAGGCACAGTCCCGATCGGCTACTGACTCGATGAAAGATGTGGCGCGGGATCCAGAGGCTGAGATCTTGCCTCCCAGAGTACTGCGTATTATTCTCCGCATACTGTGAATGTCCAAGAAGGCACCCGTCGGAAGGCATCGGAGCCGCTTGCTCGGTGCACCCCGCATGGTAGATCCGCCACGACGCCGTGATCATGACCGCCGATGAGGTCACCACCCATCTGGAACTTCTTGCTCTCGCCACCAGTGACGGCGTCCTGCTCTCCCAGGCATTCCCAGTCATCGATGGTGCCGTCGTCACAGGGCTGGGCCAGGTGCTGCGCGAACTCCACACAGGCATCGACGACCCCTGGACGTGGGCTCAGTGGCTCCGGTCGCCCCCCTGGGGCTACAACGAGGTTCGACCCAATCACCCCGAGAAGCTGATTGGTGGCGATGTGAACGGGGTTGTCCGTGCTGCGGCGCGGACAGCCTAGGCGTGGCGCGCGTAGTCATGCCAGCAGGACCACGGCGAAAGAGACGACAGCTCATGGCCGTCCATCCCCGGCGGCAACGCGATTCGCCAGTTCACGCTGTCGAGGTAGGTCGGGTCCCGAAGACGCTCAGGCTTGGAGCGCTATCGCGCGGTCGCGGCCTTGTCGCGCACGCTGAGCACGGCGATCCCCCCGACCCCCGCCACGCTCAGGACCGCAGCCGCCGCGACGACGGCCCGCGCATCGCCCAACGCGAGGAGTGCTGCGCTTCCCACAACTCCCCCGATGACGCTGCCCGCGTTGGCGCTGAGGGAGTTGAGCGATGAGCCGAGCTCAGGATTAGTGGTGGTCGTCGCCATGAGACCGGTCTGGATATAAGGCCCCAGAGCGCCAAGCGTGTAGCCGACGAGAGCGAGACCCAAGGTCGTCACGATGAGTGATCCCGAGAAGCCGAGCAGCCCGTAGCCGATCGCGAGAGTGGCGAGCCCCGAAGTCAACGCCACGCCACGGCTTCTGTCGGCGAGGGCGCCGCCGACGTAGTTGCCGACAGTCATGCCGAATCCGGTCATGGCGAGGAGGACTGGGACCAAAGGAGCGGACCCGCCCGGCGACTCCGTGATGATCGGAGCGATGAAGGTGATGATGGCGAAGGCACCCGAGTTCACGAGCGCATATACCGTGATCACGGCCCACAGACGACGATTTCCCAAGCCACGCCAGGCACCCTTGGGTGAGCCAAGTGCGGGGGCGGGCGAGAGCGACAGCATGCATCCGATCGCGGCGACCGCGAAGAGCGTACCGATCACCAAGTAGCTCCAGCGCCATCCCGCCACCTGACCCAGCCATGTGCCGAGCGGGACACCGACCATGCTGGCGATGGTCAGTCCGCCAATGACGATCGCAACACCGCGAGCCTCATGGCGACGCCCCAAGAGCTTCGCTGCGACGATCGCGGCGACGCCGAGAAACGCTGCGTGCGGCACACCAGACGAGATCCGGAACGCGACGACGGCCTCCACGCTCGTCGCCCAGGCGACTCCGAGAGTGATGACTGCCATCGCCAGCAGGGAGACGCAGAGAAAGAGCCGCGCTCGCAGAAATCGCGCGATGGGGCCGACTGCCAACGCGCCAAGGACGACTCCCGCCGCGTAACCCCATACGAAGATCGAAGCGGATCCCACGGCATCATTGCCTGACCCACCGCCGGTCAGTTCGGCCGCGGCTTCCGGAAGCACGCCCATTGCGAGAAACTCGTTGCAGCCGATGGCAAAGCCGCCGAGGGTCAGCGACAGCAGGGCGCCCCACCGACGCAACGATCCCACGACTGGGGCATCGAGCTCTTGAGGTTCGACGAGTTCAGTCAAGGAGCCGACGCAGAGTTTCGAGTTGGTGTGCTGCGGATGCTTCCCACGTCTCGTCCTCGGCGAAGACGTTGGAAACGATCAGCGCGTCTTCACGGTCGAGGAATCCAATGCCCCGAAGCGCAGCGAAGAGTTCATCCCAGTTGACATCGCCAGCGCCGATATTCAGGTGCTGGTGAACGCGAGAAGCGTTCCCGGGCGGGTTGCTGATGTAGCGCAGACCATGCGACCGTCGATGATCGAACGTGTCGGCCGTGTACACAGCGCCCAGACGGTCTCCCAGTTGAGGGATGAGCGTCGTAGCCCGGTCGCCGTAGTGGAAGGTGTGTGAGCCGACGTAAACGAAACCCACGAGCGGACTGTTGAGTCCCCGGATGACGCGCCAGGCTTCCAGCCCGTCTTCCACGAAGTCGTCGGGGT
Source organism: uncultured Demequina sp. (assembly GCA_937925595.1). The sequence continues at coordinate 19,993 of CALALQ010000182.1, forward strand.
GCGGGTCGATGTTGAGTCGGATACCGTGCTTCTCCAACTCGGGCAGCAGTTCCTCCATCGACCGGTAGAACGCCGCTTCACTGTCCTCAGACCGCTCGGGTCGCCCACTGAACTCGGTGTTGATGACCGAGACCTCTAGCTCGGCGGCGAGCTGGATGATGCGTCGGAAGTTTCGCACGGCCGCGTCACGCTGGGGCTCGTCAGGCCAGCTGATGCGCTGCACGGGGAGGAGCGCTGCGATGGACACGCCAGCGTCGGCCGCGCGCTTCTTCAGGCCTCGGACCATAGCGTCATCCGCCTTCGGGTACCGGAAGAACGGGCTGAAATCCGCGTGCGGGGTGAGCTGCATGTGCTCGAACCCGAGGCGTGCGACGACGTCCGGGAACTCCAGCAGCTCGAAGTCGTGGTGCAGGGGCGTCGGGTCGTAGGCGATCTTCACCATTGATACTCTCCTGGTCCTGTGGTTGGGTGTCAGCCGAGCAGCGGGCGCTGCGCCTTCTGCTGTTCGACGTACTCTTCGCGTGCACGCCGTGTGCTCTCGATCTCCGACACCTCGGGGACCGGGACATCCCACCAGCCGTCCCCGTCAGGAGCGTAGATCAGCGGGTCGCTGTTGATGTGGATGAAGGTGGAACGTGACGATGCCTTGGCCGCGGCGACAGCGGCGCGCAGGTCGTCGATCGCCGACGCGCTCGGCTCGATCTCGATGACATCCAGCCCGTAGCTTCGCGCATTCATCGCAAGATCCACCGGCAGTGTCTTCTCGCCTTGGAAGTTTCTGGCCTCTCCGTCGTACTCCCGGTACCAGGTCCCGAACCTCTCCGAGCCCACGGTCTCGGAGAGGTGCCCGATGGAGGCGTACCCGTGGTTCTGGATGAGGATCACGATGATCTTGAGCCCCTCCGCCACTGCAGTCACCAACTCGGAGTTGAGCATCAGGTATGACCCGTCACCGACCATGACGATGACATCGCGATCGTCGCCGTCGGCATTCAGGCCGCGCTTGACACCGAGACCGCCGGCAATCTCGTATCCCATGCATGAGAAGGCGTACTCGACGTGGTATCCCAGCGTGTCTCGCACTCGCCACAGCTTGTGGAGGTCGCCAGGCAAGGAGCCTGCGGCCTGCACGATGACGTCCTCGGCTGCCGACGCCGACTGCACCGCGCCGATGATCTCCGGCTGCCCCGGGAGCGCCAATCCGGACGGAGAGAATGCCTTATCGACCGCTGCGTCCCAGATCGCCTTCTCCCGTGAGATGCGCTCGGCATACTCCTGCGAGATCTCATAGCCTTCGAGTTCGATCGACAGTTCGGCAAGCGCCTCGCGCGCGTCCGCGATCACCGGAAGCTGCGAGCCGTGCTTGTACGCGTCAAACGAGGCCACGTTGATGTTGACGAAGCGAACGTCGGGGTTCTGGAACGCGGTGCGCGATGCGGTGGTGAAATCGCTGTATCGAGTTCCGATGCCGATGACCACGTCCGCCTCGGCCACGATGCGGTTGGCGGCGAGCGTGCCCGTCGCCCCCACACCGCCGAGGTTCTGCGGGTGGTCCCAGATTAGCGCACCCCCTCCGGCCTGGGTCGTGCCGACCGGGATGCCGGTGGCTTCGACAAGTGCGCGAAGAACGTCCTCGGCACCTGAGTAGATGACGCCGCCGCCGGCGATGATGACCGGTTTCTTGGCATCCCGGATGACCGCCACAGCACGTGCGAGCGCTGCGCGCTCCGGCAGTGGACGGCGGACGTGCCACTCACGATCCTGGAGGAATTCAAGCGGAACGTCGATCCGCTCCGCCTGCACGTCTTCCGGGAGAGCGATGGTCACCGCCCCCGTTTCGACGGGGTCGGTGAGCACGCGCATAGCCGCCAGAGCGATCGAGTACAGCTGCTCCGGCCGCTGGACCCGATCGAAGAACTTGGACAGTGGGCGGAAGGCGTCATTCACGGTCAGTCCGATATCCCAGGGCTGCTCGAGCTGTTGGAGCACCGGGTCGGCGACGCGCGTGGCGAATGTGTCGGAAGGCAGCAGTAGCGCCGGAAGTCGGTTGGTGGTCGCCAACGCGGCGCCCGTCAGCATGTTGGCTGCGCCAGGGCCGACCGACGCGGCCGACGCGAGGGTGGCGCGACGACGGTGCATGCGGGCGAACCCCACCGATTGGTGCACCATGGCCTGCTCGTTGCGCGCCTGGTAGTACGGCATGAGGTCGGGGCTGAGCTCGTTCACCTGCTTGAGCGCTTGCCCGATGCCGGCAACGTTGCCGTGACCGAAGATGCCGAACATGCCCGGCACGGTCCGCTCACGGATGTCACCGTCGACCGTCCACTGATGAGCCAGAAACTCCACGAGCGCCTGGCTGACCGTCATCGTCTTCGTCGCTGCCATCAGAGCCGGCCTTCCTTGTCGTTCAGATACGGCAGTCGTTCGTCGAACTCCTGCTCGGTCCAGGTGTCGCGCACCCACGCGTGCGCCGGGTCGTCGCTGATGAGCCACTCGCGCTCAGGGTCGGGACCGGCCATCACGTTGAGGTAGTAAAGGTCGTATCCGGGGGCTGCGACAGCGGGGCCGTGATACCCATATGGGACGAGAGCGATGTCACCTGTGCGCACCATCGCGTTGATGTCGATCTCACCAGCGGGTGAAGAGTATGTGGAGAACATCCCGAACGCCCCCGGGGCCCTTTGCCCGTCTGCTCCCCCACGGACCGGTGCCGCTTCGAAATAGTAGATCTCTTCCAGGCGCGACTCGTGCCCCGGTATGTGCTCGTCGTGCTTGTGCGGCGGATAGGAAGACCAGTTCTCCGCGGGCGTGATGACCTCGCAGACGATGAGCTTCGCGGCGTCGAGCGCCTGGGGTGTGCCGAAGTTGTGCACCTGCCTGCTGGAAGCACCCGCCCCGCGAAGTTCCACGGGCGTCTCTGCCGCCGGGATGTGCCTGCTGGGCTTGACGACGCTGGTCGGCGCTGTCGCGACGGCGATGCGGCCCGCCCCCGTGACCACGGCCGTAGCTCCGGTCGAGAGGTAAAGGATGTCTGTCGGCCCGTCGAAGACCGAGCGCCGTCCCGCGAGGCGCACCGTGCGCGTCTCCGGCCCGTGGAGATAGGACACGGTGAACGATCCAGCGAGCGGCACAAAGATGCGCTCGACGTTGGTCTCACGCAGGGCGAGGGAGTCGCTCGGCCGCAGTTCAGCGACCCGAATGCCCGTGTGTTCCCAGCCTTCGGTGCTCTCGTCGACGACGCTCTCCCAGCCGTCGCGCGTAAGTGCACCGCGACGGTGGAACCAGCGGGAATCATGGGTGCTCATGGAAACCTCGGGGGAAGAGGGGTGCCGCGGCCAGATCGGAAGCCGCGGCACCCAGTCTTGCGGGTGGGACCGTATCAGTTGTTCTGCGGGAAACCCAGGTTGATGCCCCCATGCGTGGCCGGGTCGAGCCAGCGGCTCGTGATCGCCTTCTCACGCGTGAAGAAGTCGAACCCGTGAACGCCGTAGGCCTTGGCATCACCGAACAGAGACTGCTTCCAGCCGCCGAATGAGTGGTACGCGACCGGAACCGGGATCGGCACATTGATGCCGATCATCCCCACCTGGACTTCGTTCTGGAATCGACGCGCCGCTCCCCCATCGTTGGTGAAGATCGCGGTACCATTGCCGAACTGGCCCGAGTTGATGAGGTCCACGCCTTCGTCGTATGACCCGACTCGGACGATGGAGAGCACGGGGCCGAAAATCTCCTCCGTGTATGCCCGCGATGACGTCGGGATGTCGTCGATGAGGGTCGGCCCGAAGAAGAATCCGTCTTCATGTCCATCGACAGTGAACCCTCGGCCGTCGACGACGATCTTCGCGCCGTCGGCCTCAGCGATGTCGACGTAGCTCGACACCTTGTCGCGGTGGACGTCAGTGATGAGCGGGCCCATGTCGGGCTCGACGCCGTCGACACCCGCGCCATTGCCAATGCGCAGCTTTCCGATCCGCTCAGTGATCTTCTCGATGAGTTCATCAGCGACGGGCTCCACCGCGAGCACGACCGAGATGGCCATGCAGCGTTCACCCGCTGCACCGTAGCCGGCGTTGATCGCCTGGTCGGCGACGAGGTCGAGATCGGCGTCAGGCAGGACGAGCATGTGGTTCTTCGCGCCACCCAGCGCCTGCACGCGCTTGCCGTGCTTCGAGGCGGTCTCGTAGATGTACTGGGCGATAGGCGTGGAGCCGACGAACGAGATGGACTGGACGTCGGGGCTCGTGAGCAGGCCGTCGACGGCCAGCTTGTCACCCTGGAGCACGGTGAAGACGCCGTCGGGAAGCCCCGCTTCCTGCCACAGCTGAGCGAGCCACAGCGCAGCGGAGGGGTCCTTCTCGCTGGGCTTGAGGATGACCGAGTTCCCCGCTGCGATCGCGATGGGGAAGAACCACATGGGCACCATCGCGGGGAAGTTGAAGGGTGAGATGATGCCCACCACGCCGAGCGACTGCTTAAGCGAATACACGTCGATGCCGGTGGAGGCGTTCTCGTTGAACGCACCCTTGAGGAGGTGGGGGAAACCGGTCGCGAGCTCGACGACTTCCTGGCCGCGCAGGATCTCTCCCATCGCGTCGGAGATGACCTTGCCATGCTCGGACGTGATGATCTTTGCCAGTTCACCCTTGCGTGCGTTGAGAAGCTCACGGAAGGCGAAAAGCACGTTCTGTCGTTTCGCGATCGAGTAGGCGCTCCACACCGCGTGCCCGCGGACTGCGGACGCGATGGCCTCGTCGATCTCGGCCTGCGAGGCGAGGGCGACCTCGGCCTGCACCTCGCCCGTGGCGGGGTTGAACACCGGCGCCGTACGACCGGATGTCGACGGTCGCTCTGCTCCGTCGATCCAGTGCGAGATGACGCGCGTCGCGGTCTGGTCGGACGCCTGAGCGGCGGCGGTCTGGATGCTCATGAGATTCCTTTGGATGGGGTTGGGGCTAAAGGCCTGTGTGGACGAGGCCGGCTGCGGTATCGACCGCGGATGCCACGTCGCCGTCGGGCGGGTAGAGGAGGGTGCGGCCGACGACGAGGCCGTGCACGCCGGGGAGCCCTAGGGCTGATTCCCACGACGCGAACGTCTCATCGGGGTCAGCACCAGAGTCGCCACCGAGAAGAAGTGTCGGCAGCGTAGCCGCCTCCATCACTCGTTCCATGTCGGCGACGACCGGGAGCTTGAGCCAGGAATATGCCGAGCTGGCGCCGAGTCCGGAGGCGATGGCGACCGAAGTGATCACCGCGTCGGTACTGAGGTCGTTCACAACTCGACCATCGGACCAGGTGCTCATGAACGGCTCGAGCATGATCGGGAGTCGGGCCTCGGCTGCTGCCGTGACAGCGTGGGCGGCCGCCTCGAGTGTGTGCGCCGTGCCTGGGTCAGCGAGATTGATCCGCACCAGCAGCTTGGCTGCGTCCAGTCGCGACGTCATCATGCGAGGTACGTCGTGGCCGGTGAAGCGGTCGTCCATCTCGAACACCGCTCCGCGCAGGCCGCCCCGGTTCATGGAACCGACCGCGATCTTGCCGTCGAGCAGTCCCAGCAGAGCGAGATCATCGAGGATGTCCGGTGTGCCGAGCACGCCGTCAACGCCCGGACGCGAGAGGGCCGTGGCGAGTCGATCAAGCAGGTCGTACCGGTTTGCCATCGCCAAAGGGCTGTCGCCGACCGCAAGCGCCCCGCGGGCGGGGTGGTCCGCGGCGATGATGAAGAGCCGCTCGTCGCCTTGGACGAGGGGACGACGGGTGCGGGTTGCGAAGGCATCCGCGATGCGGTCAGGTTGCGAGAGGCGAGACCGGCGGAGCTGATCGAATGCGTCTGCCGTCACCAAAGCGCGGAGGTCAGTCACGGTCCGCTCCGTCCAGGATCGCCTCTACCTCGTATGTCGTGGGCATGGCGGTGGAGCACTCGCGTCGCGTCGCGACGATGGCGCCGGCGATGTTGGCGAAGCGAAGGATGCGCTCAAGCGACCACCCCTGGAGCAGGCCGTGGCACAGCGCACCGCCGAATCCGTCACCTGCGCCGAGACCGTTGACGACTTTCACCGGGTACGGCGCGACCTCAACGGTCTCGTCTGCTGTCTTGGCGAGGACTCCCTTGGGACCCTGCTTGACGATCGCCAGCTCCACGCCGCGCTCGAGGAGCGCATCGGCAGCTCGGTGTGGGTCGGTTTCACCGACGGCGATCTCGCACTCTTCACGGTTGCCGACGGCGACGGTGACGTGTTCGAGAGCCCGTGACACTTCGACGCTCGCCCGCTCTGGCGACGGCCAGAACATCGGACGGTAGTCGAGGTCGAGGATCGTCAGCGGGGAGCGGCCTCGTGCCGTCCACGCCGTGTGGTGGGTGGTGCGACTCGGCTCCTGCGACAGGCCCGTCACCGTGGACCAGAAGATCCGCGCGTGGTGGATCGCGTCGAGATCCAGGTGCTCGTTCGTCAGCACCAGGTCGGGTGCCGTCGGGTTGCGATAGAAGTACAGAGGGAAGTCGTCGGGCGGGAAGATCTCGCAGAAGGTGACGGGGGTGTTCAGACCCGACACCGTTCCGATGAAGCGGTCATCGACGCCCAAGCGGCGCAGCTCACGATGCGCGAACCGGCCGAACGGGTCAGCGCCCGTCGCAGTGATCACCGCGCTGCGGAGACCGTGCCGCGCCGCCGCGATCGCGACGTTGGTCGCGCTCCCCCCGAGGTACTTGCCGAACGTCTCGACGTCCTCGAGGCCGACACCGTCCTGAAGCGGGTAGATGTCGATGCCGATGCGACCGATGGTGAGCACGTCATAGCGCTTGTTCGTGCTGTTCATTGCCGTGCTCCCTTCCGATCCTGTTGCGAGACTAGCATACTTTGTCCTGACATACGCACATTATCGGGAGACGTTGTAGAAGTCGGGCTTGTCCGGCGAATCCACTTCAATTCGACCGCCCTGCTCGAGGGCGACGATGCCGGCTTCACACGCGAGGGAGACCAGGTATCCGTCCCACGCGGTCGGTCCGTCGATGAGATCTCCGCGGCGGACCGCGTCTACCCACCGCTGAATCTGAGAGTCGTAGGCGTCGGCGAACCTCGTCGCGAACGAGGTGTGGTCCTCCACACGGAAAGATCCGTCGCGCCACTGCTGGAGGCCGCGAGGTTCACCGATGCGCGCCAGGCCCTGCTCGAACACAGCCTGTGTGCCCACCTGGTACCCGAAGCCCACGCTGACGTTCATCTCCACGTCGACGAGGACACCGTTCGCCAGCTCGATGAGTACGAGAATCGGCTCGCGGAGGTGCTCAGGCGACCGAGAGTTCCGCCGCGGGTGCTTCACTTCGACGCTGCGGATCGTCGACTCAGCGAGCCACGGGGCGACATCGAACTCGTGGACGACCGAGTCGTTGATCAGCATCCGCTGCGTGTACGTGTCGGGCACCGCGGGGTTGCGATGAACGCATCGGAGCATGAGCAGCTCCCCAGCGTCGCGCGAGCTGATGAGTTCGCGCAGCTCGGCGTATTCGCGGTCGAAGCGCCGCATGAAGCCCACCTGGATGTGCGGCCGCTCCAGCTGCTGCTCCTTCTCCAGCACACGGCGTGCCGACTCAGAGTCAGGCGTCAGCGGCTTCTCACACAGGATGGGCAGGCCAGCCTCCAGCGCCGGCATGAGGACCGGCTCGTGGAACCGCCCGGGGGTGGCGATGAGCACCGCATCGACAGCGTCGGCTTCGATCGCGTCTTCGATGCGAGGGAAGACGAGGGCACCACAGCTTTCAGCGGCGGCGGAAGCCCGATCTGCGTCGGGCTCCACGACCGCCGAGACTGTGGCGCCGGCGATCCGGCGGGAGATGCGCGTGATGTGATCGGCTCCCATGAGCCCGGCACCCACGACGCCGATACGGAGATCCTCGGTCATACCTATTCCTTCAGAGCGGGGGGGCGGCGCGGACCGGAGCGCCGGTCCGCGCCGCGGCGGGTCAGGGAATCTTGACGGTTCCGGTCAGCGTGGCGAGGTCGGCTTCGAGCTCAGCCATTGCCTCGCCGCCGGCCATGAGGTCGGTGATCTGCTCACGGGTGCGCTCGCCCTTGCGGAACCCATCGGCCTTGCGTCCATGGATGAGCACGGCGAACTGATCGCCGACGGCCATCGCGTGGGTCACGTTATGCGTGACGAAGATGACAGCGATGCCTTGAGCACGCGCCTGCATGATCAGCCGCAGCACATGGGTCGCCTGCTTGACACCTAGAGCCGAGGTCGGCTCGTCGAGGATCAGGACCTTCGCCCCGAAATAGACGGCACGTGCGATCGCGAGGGACTGTCGCTCGCCACCGGACAGGGCGCCCGCGAGACGATTGCCGTCGGTCACCCGCGTGATGCCGAGCTTCTGCATCTCCCGCACCGTGATCTCGCCCGCCTTCTTCTGATCGAAGTAGCGGAACGGCCATACGCCCTTGGTCGGCTCCTTGCCGACGAAGAAGTTCCTCGCCACTGACATGAGCGGGAACGTGCCGCCGTACTGGTGCACGGTGGCGATTCCGACGTCGCCTGCGTCTTTGGGGCTGTCGAACACCACGGGCTCGCCGTTGACAGTGAGGGTTCCGGCACTGGGCTTGTGAACGCCCGACAGCACCTTGATGAGGGTGGACTTGCCGGCACCGTTGTCGCCGAGGAGGCAGAGAACTTCACCGGCGTTGACCTCGAGCGAAATGTCGCTGAGCGCGTGGTTTCCCGCGAACGACTTGGAGACGTTCTTGAGGGTGAGCAGCGGAGTTGTCATGACCCGTTCCTTAGTTCTTTGCCTTGGCCTTGCCGCCACTGAGAGCCAGGCGACGGAAGGTGTTGTTCATGAGGACGGCGGCCAGCAGCAGGATGCCGAGGATGAGCGATGCCCAGTCCGAGTTCCAGCCGGTGTAGTAGATGCCCTGGTTGACGATCGCGAAAGTGAGGCAACCGAGCATGACGCCGACCACGGATCCGTACCCACCTGTGAGGAGCACGCCACCGACGACCACCGCGATGATCGAGTTGAAGACGAAGGACTGTCCGGTGCCGGTCTGTGCTCCGTTGTAGAGCAGCGTCTGGATGATGCCGACGAGCGCCGCTCCGACGCTGGATGCGACGAACAGGGCGACCTTCGTGCCCACGACGGGAATACCGGAGGCCCGGGCGCTGACGGCGTCGCCACCGATGGCGAAGATCCAGTTGCCGTACTTGGTCATCTGGAGAATCCAGGCGACGACGATGGCGATACCGATCGCCCAGAAGATCGCGACTTCGAACTGACCGTTGATGAGGGTGCCGAAGATCGCCTTGAGGGCGGGGTCGTTGGGGATCGGGATGCTGGTGCTGCCCGTGAGAACGCGGGCAAGACCGAGGGTGAGGCCGGCGAGAGCGAATTGCATCGCGAGCGTCACGATGAACGACGGAACATTGGTGCGAGCCACCATGATCCCGTTGACGAGACCGGTGAGGACGCCCAGCAGAAGTGCGGCGAAGATGCCGACGATCATCGGCATGCCCCATGTTCCCGACACCACGGCCAGGGTGACGGAGCTGCTCGCGACGACGGAACCGACGGAGAGATCGAACTCGCCGGCGATCATGAGGAGCGCGACGGGAAGGGCGATGATCGCGAGTTCTGCCGCGATGTTGAGCCAGCTCGCGACACCACCGGAGGAGAGGAACTGCTGCCCACCGAAGACTGCGAAGAACACGAACACGAGCAGTGTGCCGACGAGGGCGCCGGTCTCGGGACGACGGAAGAAGTCGCCGAAGGAGCGCTGGCTGACGAAGACCGTCGATGTTGCCGGGCTCTGCGCCGAGGTGGTCTTCCCACCGGCTGGTGCTTGAGTGGTCATGGTTCTGCTTTCTCGGAGGAGGAGGTGGAGATGATGACTCCGCCTCCGGGGGCGACGCGAATCGCCCCCGGAGGTGGATGTCAGCGGACGCCGGCCTGGGCGCCCGCGAGTGCCGATTCGACGTTCGACGCGTCGATGAGAGCCGGTCCCGTTAGGAGGGGGCTCTGCGGGAGCTGGATGCCGTAGGCAGCGAGCTGGAATGCGGCCGAGACACCGTAGTAGCCCTGCGAGAAGCCCTGCTGGTCGATCGCGAAGAGCTGCGCTCCAGACTTGATGCGGTCCAGCGACTCGGTGTCGAAGTTCTGGCCACCGAGGCGCACCTTTCCGGTGAGTCCGGCCTGGTCGATACCGCTCGCAGCGGCGTTGGTGTCGGCCTGACCCGGGGTGAAGATGGCGTCGATCGTGGTGTCCTGCAGCAGCGCACCCTTGATCGCCTGCGCGACGGCCGTCGGGTCGCCGAACTGGGAAGTCGGGAGGGCGAGCTCCGTGTACTTCGCGCCACCGGGCTCGGCGCCTTCCTTCACGCCACGGCAACGCGCGTCAGCGTTGGTCGTGCCGGGGAGTGTGTTGACGCAGACGGCGTGCTTGGCACCATCGGCAGCGAAGGTCTGTCCGGCGAGCTTGCCCGACTCGTAGTCGTCGGAGCCGATGTAGGCCTGGGCGCCGACGTTCTCGACCTCGTCGATACCGGTGTTGTAGAGGAAGACGGGAATGCCCTTGGCGGTGATCGCCTTGATCGCGTCGTTCTGCGCGTCGGGCGCCCAGTCCGGGATGACGGCGGCGCTCGGAGCCAGTGCGTCGATGTTGGAGACGAGCTTCGCTGCGTCGGCGTTGAAGTTGTCGTAGTTCGGCATGGCGAGGAACGTGACGGTGCCCCCGGCGGCCTCGACGGCCTTCGCAGCGGCTTCGCCGCCGCGCTTCACGGTCGACCAGAACGGATCGTCCGTGGCACCGCCCATAACGACGATGGAGATGCCCTTGGCATCACCGGAGTTGGCGCCGGAGCTTCCGGACGGGTTCGGGGTCGTTCCGGCCGAGCAGCCGGCGAGTGCGAGGGTAGCGATGGCGGCGGTGGCAACGGCCACTGCAGCGTTCCGACGCTTCGGGTTGGCGCTCAGCGTGTCGAGCAGCGTGGACTTCATCCCGCGACTCCCTTCTTTGGGTTGATCCGCATTGGCGGTGATCGGCTTTGATCTGTCAACTAGTGTGGACTATGTCCGTACATATGGACAATCGTTTGATCGCGCTCGTTACCTCATCGTTACCAGATCGAAAGGCGCCACAATGACTGCTTCCGTGGGGCTCGTGGGCTACGGCGTCGGGGGCCGCTACTTCCACTCCCCCTATATCGTTGCATCCGAAACCTGCCGACTCGCGGGCATCGTCGCGCGATCGCCCGGCAATCTTGCTGCCGCCCGGGCAGATCATCCCGGGGTTCCGATCTTCGAAACGATCGATGACATGCTGGACGCGGGCGTCGACGCCGTCACCATCTCCACCCCGCCGGCCACGCGCCACGATCTGGCCGTCACGGCGATCGAGCGCGGTGTCGCGGTGCTCGCCGATAAGCCATTCGCACCGAGCGCGGCAGCAGGTCGAGAACTCGTGCACATTGCGGAAGAGGCAGGCGTGCTGCTGAATGTCTTCCACAATCGCCGCTGGGACGCTGACATCGTGACCGCGCGCGGCGTGATCGACTCGCACGCCCTCGGCAAGATCACCCGACTCGACCTGCGGTGCGATCAGGATGATGTCTCCACGCTCGAACGCGGCCCCGAAGGTGGTCTGCTCCGCGACTTGGGGAGCCATGTCGTCGACCAGGCGCTGTCACTTCTGGGGCCCGCCATCGCCGTCTCAGCTCAGCTTGACGTCGCGCACTTCCCCGAAGGCGCGACCGATACAGGGTTCGTCATCACCCTCATTCACGCGAGCGGTGCGCACTCACACATTTCAGCGAGCAAGATGAACCACCTCTCGTCGCGCGAGTTGCGGCTTCACGGCGAGCACGGGTCGTACTCGTCGAACTACTCGGACGTGCAGTTCGAAGCCGTGCGCGCAGGCCGGCGGCCCGCCGCGGACCGAGAGGCATGGGGTTGGGAGCACGAGGATCGTTGGGGCGTCCTCGCGGTCACGGACGGCAGTCGGCCAGTTCCCGCGCGCCAGGGGGACTACACCGACCTGTACGACGCATTCGGCGAAGCAGTCCTCAACGGCGGCACCGGCCCGGTTCCCGCCGCCGAGGGAGTTGCCGTTCTCTACGTCCTGGATGCAGCGCGCCGCAGCGCCTCGACCCACAGGACCGTAGCGCTTCAGCTTGACTAGACGCCATTCAGTGGCGCGGTCGTTCCCCGGACGACCAGCGCCGGATCCAGTGTGCGCCGCACTGCCGGCCCGGCCTCGCCGGACATTCGGGAGAGAAGCAGCTGAGCCGCCTCGTGCCCGACAGCGAAGCCGCTGTCGTCGATCGTGGTCAGCGAGATCAGACGGGTGCGCGCGAGGAAGGTGTCGTCATATCCGATGATCGACACCTCGCCGGGCACACTCCTGCCCAGTTCACGCGCGGCGCCCATCGCCCCAATCGCCATGACATCGTTCGCCGCGAACAGCGCAGTCACGTCCGGATGTGTGCGGAGGATCTGTATCGAGGTATCGAAGCCCGCCGACTCAGTGGCGGGACCCGTGTAGTCGGTGCACACCACCTCGCCACCCGCTGAACGCATGGCGGCATCAAAGGCCCGTCGACGCGCAGCCGCGGCCCCCCCACCCGCGCCGATATGAGCGACACAGCGGTGACCGAGCGCCAACAGGTGTTCCGCCGCCATCCGACCGCCGAACTCGTCGTCATTCGCGACAACGTCGACTTCCGGCGGGATATCTTCGCGAGTACCCGCTACGACGACAGGCGGCGCGCCCTCCATCATCAGCTCTACCGGCACATCCCGCGCGACGACTACACCGTCCGCGCGCATGGAGAGGATCGCGTCGATGGAGTCCTGCATCGACGTGTTGTCGAGAACACTGAGCCGGTACCCCGCCGGCGACAGCACTTGTGAGATGCCGCGAAGCAGATCGACGAACCACGGGTTCGCGAAGTCGTCGATCAGCACGCCCACGAGCATGGTCCGCGCAGCGGCGAGGTCTGTGGCCGCGCGGTTCGGCCGGTATCCCAACTCAGCGATCGCAACTTCCACAGCGGCGCGGGACGCGTCGCTGACCCGATTCGACCCGCGAAGCACCAACGAGACGAGCGACTTCGAGACCCCCGCCGCCTCGGCCACGTCGTAGATCGTCGGTCTGGCCATACACCTCTCCATAAATCCTATTGACAGGACATAGTATTCATCAATACGCTCACCGTTGGAGCGCTCCACATGGAGTCTCTCACCGCACCGGCGCCGTGAGGGCCGGACCTTCCCAACCTTGGAGCTACCTTGTCCACTTCCTCCCTCGGCGTCGCTGTCATCGGCGCCGGCATGGCGGGTAAGGCGCACGCCGCCGCATACCGCAACGCGCCTGCACTGTACGACAGCATCCTCCCTGAAGTTCGGCTGGTATCCATCGCCGACGCGTATGCGCCGGCAGGCGAGGCCGCCGCAAAGCGATTCGGCTACTCGCGATTCGACACGTCCTGGCAGGCCATTGCGGAAGCGGATGACGTCGACGTGGTGAGCGTGGTCGTCGCCAACCATCTTCACCGCGAGATCGTCGAGGGCCTCTTGTCGGCAGGCAAACACGTTCTCTGCGAGAAGCCGCTCTCGGACACTCTCGACGACGCGCGAGCGATGGCGAAGGCCGCCGACAACGCGGGCACCCTCGCGCGCATCGGCCTCACGTTTCGCCGCGCCCCCGGCATCGCGTTCATCCGCGAGCTTGTGCAGTCGGGGCGGCTCGGGAACGTACTTCACGTCAGCATCCGCTACTGGACCGACTACGCGGCGGATCCCAAGTCGGCGATCAGCTGGCGTTTCAAAGGACCCGCCGGGTCGGGCGCGCTCGCGGATGTGGGAAGCCACGCGTCGTACCTCGCGGAGTTCCTGGCTGGCCAGGCCGTGAACGTGAGCGGAGGACGCTTCAGCACGGTCATCTCTGAGCGACCCAAGCCGCTCGGCGCAGTCAGCGGCCACGGACACAGCGCGGTTTCCGACGAGTACGACACCGTCGAGAACGACGACTACGCGACCTTCTCGCTGGGCTTCGACAGCGGTGCCGCCGGAACCATCGAAGTCTCACGCGTCGCCGCCGGGCATGCCAACGACCTCCAGATCGAAGTGTTCGGCGAACGTGGCGCGGCCAAGTTCAATCAGACCCGCCCGTCCGAGATCCAGCTCCTCGTGAACGAGGGTCCCGCAGCTGAGCAGGGCTACCGGCGCATCGCACTGGGCAATCCGCACCCCTACATCGCCGGGGGAATGCCGATCGACGTGTCGGGTGTCGGATTCGGCCAGAACGAAGGCTTCCTCTTCCAGGCACGAGCGTTCCTCGAAGAGGTCGCCGGTCTCGAGGAGTCCGTCTCGCTCCCCCGCAACGCCGACTTCCACGAAGGCGTCCACAACATGGAGCTCCTCGCCGCCGTCGCCGAATCCGAGCGACACGGCGGATCCCTGATCACCCTCTAACCGGAAAGACAACGACTCATGCGACTCGGACTGTACAACGCGATCCTCCACGACCGTCCCCTGGCTGATGCCCTCACCGTGATCGGAGATCTCGGCCTCACCGGCATCGAGCTCAACTCCGGTGGTTTCCTCCCCGCAACCCACATCCCGACGTTCGACGACATCCTCGTCAGCGACACCGCGCGCGACGACTTCCTCGGCATCTTCGAGGGAACCGGCGTGCAGATCGCCGGCCTCAACGCAAACGGCAACCCGCTCCACCCGAACCCCGTCATCGGCGAGAAGCACGCTGAGGACGTTCGACGCTCGATCCGCCTCGCCGAGCGTCTCGGGCAGCACCGCCTCGTGACCATGTCGGGACTTCCCGCAGGCGAACCGGGCGGAGCCCGTCCGAACTGGATCGTCAACGCGTGGAACTCGGCGGCACTCGACGTACTCGACTACCAGTGGGACATCGCCGCGCGATTCTGGCGTGAAACCGACCGCCTTGCCGCGGACCACGGCGTCAAGGTCGCACTGGAGCTTCACCCGCAGAACATCGTGTTCAACTCCGCAGACGTGCACAAGCTCATCGAGCTGACCGGCGCCACCCACGTCGGCGTGGAACTGGACGCATCCCACCTGTTCTGGCAGCAGATGGATCCGGTAGCCGTCGTCCGTCACCTCGGCGAGCTCGTCTTCCAGGCCGCCGCGAAGGACGTGCGCATCAACCCCAAATGGGCAGCGCTCAACGGCGTTCTGGACAACAGCTTCCGCCGACTCTCCCCCGAGGAGCCTCGCGTCAACCTCGGCGGCGATGAGTGGGCCAATGAATGGCCGAAGAACTCCGCATGGGACTTCGTCGCGCTCGGAAAGGGTCACGGCGTCGAGTTCTGGACCGAGTTCCTTCGCGCCCTCCACGAGGTCGACCCCGACATCTACGTCAACATCGAGCACGAGGACGTCGAGCTCGGCCGCGTCGAGGGCATCGAGGTCGCAGCCAAGGTTCTGAAGGCAGCCGACGCCGCGTTGCAGGAGTCGCTGAGCGCCTAAGGCTCCACTGCAGCCTGATCGCTAAGGCGGTGAGCCCGGCGCGGGAAGAGACCCGCTCCGGGCTCATGCGCCTTCCACATCTCTCGCGGTGTTCTGTGTGCGTTGGTCTTGAGGCTGGCCCCGGGGCTACAGTCGACACGTGACGCAGCCGCAAGCGCCGGATACGCGCGAGGGGACCGTGATGGAGCTCGCAGCGCGAGCCCTTCTGGACCAAACGCGCCCGTTGCTCCTTCGCGTTATACAACAGAGCCGGCTACTTGACCCGCCACCCGCAAATAGCTGGTTGGGCCGCGTTGACGACAGAACGCGCCCGTTCGAGTCCTCGCAACACGTACGCGTATTCGCGCTCGTTGCAGCGGACAACTTGCAGCAGGTGGAGCGAACTCTTCGTCGCGGATTGCCGCCGTTCGCCTTGTACTCGTTGATCCGTTCAGCAGTCGAGGCATCGTCACTCGGGCTCTGGATACTGGACGCGCGAGATGAGCAGTTGGCAGCAAGCCGCATGCTTCGCATCTACCGCCAACACATCGCATCGGACCGATCTCTACACTCCACGTTCTCAAGCTCCTCCAGCCCAGTGCACGATCGCCTCCACCAAGAGGCACAACGTTTACATGGCGAATTGCCTGGCATTCGTGGATCAGATTTTGAGCGAGCCGTTAAGTCCACCGATGTCATCCGGGTCGTCGATTCCATTCACTCGCTCGATGGCGACCCTATGCATCAACCGGTGTCTGGCCTTGGAGTCTGGCGCGCTACGAGTTCAATCACCCACGCCAACAGCATCTCCATTGCCGGACTGCTCGAACGGCACCCTGACGGAATCCTGGGTGACGCCGCAACGCGCACGTCGAGTCTCAGCGTGGTCGCGAGTTTCTATGCGACGGCCTGCTCACGCGCTTCGACCCTCATCACGCTGTTTCGCTTACGATCTCAATTGCGTCGCGCGGGACGTTAGCCGACATGTGGCCACGACTCTCGCAAGTGTTCTCATGTACGAGGCAGCCGGTCGCGGTCGTAGGTGATGTCGGTGTAACCGTGCGGCTCGGGCCTGCCCTCGTCATCCAGGCTGACGAAAACGATTCTGTCGATGGCGAGGATGCGCTCTTTCGTGACCATATTTCGCACTTCGGCGCGCATAGTCAGTGACGTGCGTCCGAATGCCGTCGCCTGGAGCCCCATCTCGATGAGGTCGCCCTGGCGTGCCGAGCTCACGAAGTCGATCTCCGACATGTATTTGGTCACGGCGCGCGGATTGCCGAGCTGGATGATCGCGTAAATCGCGCCTTCCTCGTCGATCCAGCGAAGCAGGCTGCCTCCGAAGAGGGTGCCGTGAGCATTGAGGTCCTCCGGACGCACCCATCGGCGAGAGCGGAAGGTGAGGTCGGACATGGCGTCAGATTGCGGGGATCAGGATGTCGCGCACGACGCGGTCGAGCTGCTCGTCTGCTTCGAGGAACTGCCGCAGCGTGCGGACTGTCGCGCCGAAGATGTCGAACTCCGCCGGCGTCATGCCGTCCACGTCGTACGCGCGCCGGAACTCCGGGACCTTGTCGAGCAGGACGCGAAGGATGCGTTCATCCACGGGCACATCGATGCGGTCGTCTGCGACGATCCCGTTCTCCTGGATACGCAACTGCCAGTCAAACGGGGGCGAGACCACGAGGTCACCACCCTGCAGTTCGGACCACTGCAAGTAGTTGCGGAAGGCCGCTGAGAGCACCCGAGACCGGTATCCACGGTCACGGAAAACCTGATGCGCCTTCTTGAGCGCGGCGACGCCAGCCCACTCGAGTACGCCGGGGTCGACGAGGATGCGCTCCCGCTGTACGTACGCCTTCATCCAGTCGTCGAGACGACCACCCATGATGGTCACGACGGAGCCGAACTCGCGCTCGGGCTCACCCTCGGCCGCACGACGGTCGAGGCCGCGTTCGATCGCCTCGGCCGCGGCAACCGCCTGCGCCACCGTGAACGAGACAGTGACATTGATGCTGACGCCGCGGTAGGTCGCCTCTTCGATCGCCTTCAGGCCAACAGACGTGGCTGGAATCTTGACAATGATGTTCTCCGCCAGGCCGCTGAAGTGGACTGCCTGCTCCACGAGAGCATTGGCGTCGCGGTGAAGTCGGGGGTCGGTCTGCACCGACAGTCGCCCGTTTCGACCGCCGCTCGCCCGGAATGCGGGCAGCAACAGCGCCGCGGCTTCGACAGAGAGCTCCTCCACCACACGCCAACCGATCTGCGACTCGGTGAACTCGGGATGTTGTGCGGCGAGTTCGACGATGCGCGGGCGCCAACGGTCAAGGTGGGCGGTGACGGCCGCGAGGGCGATGACGGGGTTGCACGTTGCGCCGACTGCGCCGAACTCGATGGAACGGGTGAGTTCGTCTGGGTCCGCTGAGTCGTTCCAGAGGACCGTAGGGAACCGCCGGGCTGCGTCGGCGAGAACTGAAGTCTGGCCCGCCCTGTGAGTCATCGTCATCTTTACACCTTTGTTAGGACATTCTGACGTAAGTGTCTCACATCCAGCCAAATATTGACAACCGAACATGGACCTCTCGTTGTAAGGTTGTCGCGACAATACAACGTCAAAGAAGGACGATGATGGCCAAGGATGAGAACCTCCTCCCCAACGACTTCTTTCTGGACCTCGACCGGTCCAGTCCCGTCCCGCTCTACTTCCAGATCAGTAACCGTCTGGAGAAGGCGATTCACGACGAGTTACTGCCGGCCGGTTCGCGACTGGAGAATGAGATCTCGATTGGAGAGCGCTTCGGGCTCTCCCGCCCTACAGTTCGCCGCGCCATACAAGAACTGGTAGACAAGGGCCTTCTGGTTCGCCGGAGGGGAATCGGCACGCAGGTTGTCCACGGCCAAGTCACTCGTGGCGTGGAGTTGACGAGCCTGTTCGAAGATCTTGCCCGCACTGGCCAGAAGCCAACCACGCAGGTCATCTCGCGCGAACTGCTGAAGGCGGACGATGTCGCGGCGACCGCGCTGGGCGTTGAAGTTGGTTCACCTGTCGTGCGCCTCGTGCGGTTGCGTCTCGCGGATGGTGTGCCTATCGCTGTGCTTGACAACACGCTTCCGGGCGACTTCGCAGGGTTCAGCGAAGAGGATTTCGCAAATCATGGCCTATACCAGCTCCTGCGTTCGCGCGGCATCGCTGTTCGAGTCGCCAAGCAACGGATCGGTGCACGTTCGGCGACCCCGGCGGAGGCGAAGCTCCTATCCCTGCCGAAGGGCGCGGCAGTGCTGTCGATGTCTCGCACCGCGTTCGACACATCAGGCCGCGCGGTCGAGTTCGGCCAGCACTGCTACTCCCCCGACCTCTATTCCTTCGAGATGACACTCGTTGAGAAGTAGGTTCATCCAGCCGATTACGCGCGTGATTGTGACCTCCGCCGACCCTGGCAGGCGACCAGCAACCACACGGCGCGTCAGGTACGGAGTGAACGCGGCTACGAAACAGCGTCCGCGAACATAAGCAAGTCGACGATCCCGTTCAAGGCGGGTAGCGCGTGCTGCTCTCGCAGCTGGGTTGTCTCAGCGGATTGCCCGGCAGCGTCGGGACTCACGACTCTTAGACGTGGTCGAGGGCAATGAGCAGGGCCATGATGCAGCACGAGCTTGACTACGTCGCGGGATGCCCGTGGAGCGTCCGTGGGTTCATTGCGGATAGAGACGCCGTCCGAGAGACGACTCAAGCCGGGTGATTGTGCGCAGGTCCGGCCAGGCGGCACCACTCAGCACATTCCGAATAGTGCCCTCGTCGATGCCGGCGTCGCGGGCTACCGACCGGACGCTGCGGTCACCGATCGCCGTGCGGAGATTCAGCGCGAACTGACGAGCCTTCTCACCCGCCGCATCGCGCGACGGGACGTCCGGCCACGACTCGGTTAGCTCCGCTGGAGTCTCGCGTCGCCGGTTAGCCACAGGATCCCTCATGCGGAACCGAACGACGCGAGCCCAGTGATTTCATGTGCCAACTGCGTAATCTGTGCCAACTTGTTTGACGCGTGCCAACTTCAAGGT
>CALALQ010000183.1 GCA_937925595.1 uncultured Demequina sp.
GGTTAGAGCAGCGGAATCATAATCCGCGTGTCGGGGGTTCGAGTCCCTCCTCCGGCATCACGGCGTTTCGCCGATTTCTTCGCCCTAGCAGGGCTTTTACGCAGTCCCTTCGTCTGGCGTCCAACCCCAACGGACCCCAGCGAACACCCCTGCCTGGGCCGCTTGTGTCCCCTTCTGTGTCCCCACCGGGGGCCGACTTCTCGGGCTGAGCCCTAGGACGCTCATGGCCAACTGGCGCAAGACCCGTTTCCCGAGCGTCTACGTCGCGCACTCGACGAGCTGCCCGGCAAACGCCGATCCCAAGGCACGCTGCCGCTGCGAACCGTCATACCGCGGCCGGCGCCGACATCCGATCACCGGCAAGCCCGAGTGGCAGAAGCCCGTCGTCAAGAGCCGCGCCGAGGTGCTGTCGTGGCTCGCGGGCGCCGACGCCGGTGGCGAGCACCTGCGCGAAGTCGCGGCGCACGGCCCTCTATTCGAGGACCTTGCCGAGCAGTGGCTCGACGGCGTGGAGCAGGGCCGGATCGGCCGGCGGCGCGGCCGCGGCAAGCCGTACGCCGAGACGACGATCCTCGCGATGGGCCGCTCGCTGAAGTACCACCTGCTGCCGGAGTTCGGCCCGATGCACGCCGCCGAGATCTCCGAGCTCGACTGGCAGGCCTGGATCGACAAGCTCGCCCGCCGCGGACTCGCGCGATCGACGATCGCGAAGCACATCTCGGTCGCCTCCGACATCTACGCCTGGGCGTCTGCGCCCTCGCGTCGGCTCGTCCCGCGCAACCCGCTCCGCCTCGTCGAGCTGCCACCGAACGACGAGAAACCGCGGCTGCGCGTCGCCCTGGCGCCCGAGGCCGCAGCGCTGCTCGCCGCGCTCGAGCCCGAGGACCGCGTCCCCTACGCCATCGCGTCTTACGCGGGCCTGCGCCGCTCGGAGATCGACCGCCTCGAATGGCCCGACGTCCTCGACGGCGAGCGCATCGCGACCCGCCTCGTCGTCCGCCGCTCGAAGAGCGAGGCAGGCACGCAGCGCCGCCCGCCGATCGCGGACAACCTCCGGACGATCCTGCTCGACGCCTGGGAGCGCCAGGGCCGCCCGCGCGAGGGCAAGGTCATCGACCGCTCGGTGATGTCGGGCAAGATCGCCCGCCGCGTCGAAGCTCGCTGGGACGCCGCCGGCCTGAACCGGATCACGCTCCACGAGTGCCGCCACACGTACGCGTCGCTGCTGATGGCGGCGGGCTACACGATCAAGGAGCTGATGGAGTTCATGGGCCACGCCGATCTGCAGATGGTCAACCGCTACGTGAAGCTGCTGCCGCAGCCGGGCGAGGACGATGCCGCGGACCGGCTCAACGCGTACCTGCGGCGCGCCGAGCGCGAGTGACGTCCCGACGGCGTGCCACGCTCTGATCGTGAGCACGCCGCCGAAGGATCTGCCCTCCCAGCGCGGCGAGACGTGGAACGACACCGAGGCGATCAATCGCCATCGGGCCATGACGCCGTCCGAGCGCGTCGCCCTGGCGATCGAAGTGAGCCGCGCGGCGCTTCGCTTCGCTCATGCCAAGCGCGTGACCGATGACCGAGTCGACCTTCGAGCCTGAGCGGCTCGTCGCCGCGCTCAACACCGCCGGCGTCGCGTACGTGATCGTGGGCGGAATCGCGGCCACCGCGCATGGCGTCGTACGCGCCACCCGAGACGTGGATCTCGTTCCCGAGCCGGGTGCCGAGAACCTCGGCCTCCTCGCGCGGACACTGGCTGCCCTCGGCGCTGAACACCCCACCGGGGACGTCTCCACCACGTTCGGAACGCGCTACGGCGACGTGCACGTTCTCAACCGGATGCCGGCCGTCTCGTCGTACGAGCGTCTGCGCGAGAACGCGATCCTGATCGAGCTCGCCCCCGACGTGCGGGCGGCAGTCTGCTCCCTCGCTGACCTCCGTTCCATGAAGCTCGCGTCCGGCCGTCCCCGCGACCTGGTCGACGTCGCCGAACTCGATGAGCTCAACGACCACTAGTCATCGCGGGCGCGCACGAGGCGGACCGGCGGAGCGTCGACCAGCAGCCGCGCGTGACGCTGCACCCAGCGCTCGAGCTCGCTGATCGGGATGAGGACGAGCTGCCCTGACAGCACGACCTTCAGCTCGGGCTGCACCCGGCGCTCGAAGTGGTTCAGGCTCATCCCGAGCGACGCTGCCGCCTCCTTGCGCGTGAGCGTGAACCGCGGCACAGGCTGGACGGGTCGCGCCGGCGTCTTCGGCATCGCGCTCAGAGCTCCCGTCCGATAGAGCGATCGCGTTGCTGCACGCGCTCGGTCATCCGGTCGGCGATGCGGTCGATCCTGGTGGCTCGCTCTGTCTCGCGGTCCCGCTCGCTCACGAAGCGGCGGGCGCCGTGCCAGGCCTCGACCTCGGCCCGCTTGGCGTCTGCGACCAGCGACCTTGCTGCCTGCTCGCGGGCGACGGCATCCTGCAGCTGGCGACGACGCCCGGGAAGCCACACGCGACCTCGTCGCTCGAGCGCCATGCGTTCGCGGGTCAGACGAGCCGCCTCGTCCTCAGCGGCCTTCCTCGCTTCGCTGGCCTCGACGTGCCCAGTGTCGATCGCGAGGACTGGAGCCTCGCTGTCGCGAAGCATCGCGGCGAGGCGCTCGATCGGTTCTCTGCGGTCCGGCGTCACGGGAGCGAACTCCGCACGCGCGTCCTCGGGCTCGGCCGCCACGTACAGCTGGTTGCTCAACCGCCCCCGGCTGAGCGCGACGTATGCCAGTTCGCGGTTCATGCCCTGGTCGGCGAGCACGAAGCATCGGTCGACGGTCGCTCCTTGTGCCACGTGGCCGGTCATGGCGTAGCCGTGGAGCAACGACGGCTCGCCGTCCCGGGTAGTCGACGCCAGGAACGCGCGGTCGAGCTCGACCCGCCGCTGGCCACAAGCCACGGTCATGGCACCGCGTGCTGCGTCGACCGTCACCACCTCGCCGCGTTGGCCGTTGGCGATCCCGACCCTGCGGTCGTTGCGCTTGACCACGATCCGGTCTCCCTCCGCGAACTCCCCACCAGCCAACTCGAGCCGCGGTCCGCCCACGTGCCCTTCGGCAAGGAGCCGCTCGCGAGCGCGCACGTTGAGGTCAGCCACATCGACACGACGCTGCGCCACCATCACGCTGTCGCCGGGCGCGGCGAACCAATCACGTACAAGCCGCTCCCGAATTTTGTCCTCCGTCCGTTCTATGGCCAGCGCCCCGTGCTCGCCGTAGAGCCCGAGCGCGACCTCCGCCCGGCCGGCACGCAGGTGATCGAGCGCCTCGCGCTCCCAGGGGTTCGCCTGGCGCACGTTCTCGCCGAGCTCGACGGCCAGGCCACGCTGGATCAGGCCGCGGAACGCACCGCCCGCCTCGATCGACGGCAGCTGCCGGTCGTCGCCGACCAGCACTAGCTTCCCCGACGCCTGCTGTACGTGCTCGATGATCGCCGCGAGCTGCCGCGTCGGAACCATCCCCGCCTCGTCCACGACCAAGACGCAGCGGTCAGGGAGGCGCTTGCCCTTGCCGAGATCCGCGAGAAGCGCGGCGACGCTCGTGCTGCTGATCCCGGCGCCCTCCTGCAGCTCACCGGCCGCGCGGCGCGCGATCGCGACGCCCAGGACCGGGAACCCGGCGTCCTGCCACGCCTCGCGAGCGGCACCGAGCGCGAACGTCTTGCCTGTTCCGGCTCGACCGGCGACGACGGCGACACCATGCCCCTCGAGGCACAGCGACTCGATCACGCATCGTTGCTCGGCCGAAAGCGTGGGCCGCGCCGCGAGCACCGCTTCGACTGCGCCGCGGTCCGCGATCCCAGCGCCGGCCTCCTTGGCCGTGACCGCGTGCTCGACGACGCGTCGTTCCAGCGCGAGCTGCTCGGCCGTCGAGTAGCGAAGCCGAACCGCGCCAGCCGGCACCAGGCGACCGTCGCGACGGCGGAACGACTCGCCTGTCGCCCGCGCCTCGTCGTCGGGGAGCAGTGGCACTGCGTACGCCGCGAGGAACCGGTCAGCGGCCCGCCCAAGCAGCTTCGCGTCGATCGTCGCCCCGCGCGGTAGCTCCTCGCATAGCGCGCGCATGACCTCGCCGCGACCGAAGCTCGGGGTGCGTCGGGTGAGCCGGTCCGGCCCGACGAGCCGGGTCGCGACTCGCAACCACTCGTCCCGCTCGACGCGACGCGCCGGCACGCGGCCGGTGATTCGCGCGATCTCCCGCTGTCCGAACCCAAGCGCGGTCGCACGCTCACGCCATTCGGCGACAAGCGTGTCGGCCTTGACGCTCGGGTCCTTGACTCGCCGCGTGGCGAGCGCCGCCGCCTCAGCAGCACGAGCGCCCGACGTCCCCCGCTCGTCAAGCGCGGCCTCGATCTCCGCTCGGCGCCGGCTGAACGCCTTCATGACCGCGCGTGGAACGCCGACCACCTCAGCGATCCCGCGACGCACTGGCGTCCACTCGACGCCGAGCGTCCGCGTCAGCTCGCCCCGTAGCACCGCCTGGTACAGAAAACTCGCTGTGCGCGCTTCGGCATACAGCCGCCGCCCATCGAGAGCCGACCAACGACCGTCAACGCCGCGACCGAGGTTCGCCACCAGCACGTGGGTATGCAGCTGCGGATCGCCGGCTCGCGAGGTCCGGTGCCGGAACGCCGCGGCGACAAGCCCCGACGCTTCCTCGACGATCGCGCCACCGTGCCCGCGCCGAACGGCCGCAGCCGTCCGTTCGAGATGACCGACCGCCTCGCGGACTGCGGCGTCGTGAGCCTCGCGCACGCACGAACGCGTCTCCTCATCTCCAAGCCCAAACAGCACGCTGACGCTCTTCGGTGCCGAGAAGGTGAGGTCAAACCCCGCAACGCGAGCTCGGCTCGTCGACGACCGGAGCTCGGTGCCGTCACTGGGATCGAGCCCGTCGAGCACACGGCGTAGGCCCTCGGCGTCGACATTGCCCTGAAGTCGCAACTCGCTGGCGGCCGCGCCGATCCACCGGCCTCGCGCCTCGTTGGGCCCCACGTAGTAGTCCTCGATGCCGCCGCCGACGCTCTGCACGACGTCGACGCGCAGGTCGGCCTGGTCCAGGTAGTACTTGGCATGGCCACCCGCGAGCTTCCCGATGGACAACATCGTCAGCTCCTCAGGCCGCCGAGAGCGATCGCTCGGCAAAAACCTGGCGGCTGATGTCCGCGCGCTGACGGAAGTGACGGCGGTCGTTGCGGCGGTCGATTTGGGCGTCGTGCGGAGCGTCTCTACGTCCTGCGTAGCTATCGGGAATTCGGAGTCGCGCCATCCACTCGTCTAGCCGACGAGCGCCGAACCGTGGCCACACGACCCCTTGCGAATCGCGGGACGACCCCGCGCGAATGCGCGATCCCGCCTGCCATCAAGCAGATCTGGTGTTGGCGTCGGCCGGCTTGCACTCCGGTGCAGTGGTGTGGCAAACGCGTCTTCGCCGTATGGCGACCGCTATTGAGTGCAGTGGCCGCTCAGGCCGGCGTCACCTATTCGGCCAAGTCTCTTTGCGGCAGTCGCGTGCGACGGAGAACTGGCGACTCATTCCATGATCCGTTATCAATGGGCTCGCTGTGAAGCTAATCGATGTAACCGTCCACAACTTCTGCGGAATTGACCAGCTGGATCTCAATCTCGGCGGAGACTCAGCGGTATTGATCGGGGCCAACGGATCGGGGAAGTCGACGATAATCCGAGCCATCGCGCTGGCCCTTGGTGTCCAGCGCTCGGTCTCGGTTGCTGACTTCACACAGACAGGCGCCCCGATCGAGATTACGTGCACGCTCACGGAACTTGGGCCGACGGTCGCAGGAGAGTTCGCTGATTACGCGGACTTCAGCGCAGGCGGCCCGAAGCTCCGGCTCGGCGCTCGAGCCACTCTCGATGGTCCGGACGTCGAGGTTGTGTGCGGCTTTCCAGACGACGGGTGGATTGCAGCGCGCCGAAGCGCACTCGGGTCGCTCCCGGTCATCGTGCTGTCGGATGGACGCGACGCGGCCCGCATAACGGCCCTCGTTGGACGTGGGAGTCTGCTAGCGCCGCTGATCGCTTCGTTGGATCTCGAAGCCGAACTTGCAGCAGCTGGGAGCGCCGTGGAACAGGCCACCTCCCAACTCGCTTCCGCGACTCCGCTCGTGAACCTGCTGGCTCAGATCTCGGCCCATCTGCGCACGGTCTTGTCCGAGGCTCCTGCCCATGCGTTTGGGCTTGAAGGGCTGCCTGCTGCCGACCTGCTTCGCGAGCTCGAGCTTCTGCTCGAGTATCAAACGTTCCCGCAACCGCTGGGCCGGCAGCCGTCAGGCCTAAAGCAACTCACGACGTTCAGCGTTGTCATGCAACTCCTTACACAGACTCCGGGAACGCTGCTCCTCGTTGACGAACCGGAGATTTCGCTCCATCCCCAAGCGCAGCGAGCGCTCATGACGCGTCTCGAAACGCACAGTAGTCAACTGCTAGCTGCGACGCACTCACCCGACGTCCTCGTGCGGACAGACTTGCGGCGCGTTGTTCGACTGGAACGGAGCGTTGCCGGAACAGTCGCACACCAGGTCAGCGGCATCACCGACGCCAAGGAGCGGAGCTTGGCACGACATGTCTCCGCCGGGCTCGCAGAGGCTTTCTTCGCGCGCACTGTCATCGTTGTCGAAGGCCCCGGGGACCGCATGGCATTGAACTGCTTCGCAGAGACCCTCGATGTGGATCTCGATGCGCGCGGAGCCTCGATCGTCGAGATGGACGGAGCGGACCTCTTCGAAACGCTTCGGACCTTGCTCGGGCCTCCCGGACTCGGCATCAGGATCTTGGGACTCTGCGATCAGGACCGCGAGCAGTCGTGGTCCGAGGTGCTACTCGGAGCGGGTAATTACACGGGCGACCGGTCCACGCTTGAGCAGCACGGCGTCTACGTTCTCGACCCCGACATCGAAGGGGTACTCGTGGCGACGCTTGGCGACGCCGAGACGGAGCAGGCAATCACGGATGCCGGCATGGCGTCGAAACTGCAGAAGTTCAGGAATCAGCCCGCGAACGCGGGAATGCCGGCGCACGATCAACTTCTTGCGTTCGTCAGGCACAAGCGACAGAAGACGGTGCTGCCGCCAATACTTGCTTCGAATCTCGCCGCGGAAGCTGTCCCTGGACCCATCGCGAGGCTCCTCAGAAGTGTCTGAAAACTTGAACAGCCAGCAACGAGTGGCAGCTGAGTCGGAATCGCCCGTTATCGCCGTCCTCGCGGGGCCAGGAAGCGGGAAGACGCGAACCCTGAGTGGTCGCGCGCGGTTCCTGCTTGGAAATAGTCAAGGAGACCAGGCGCTTCTCCTTGCATTTATGAACAAGGCTGCCGCGGAGATGAAGTCCCGCTGTCTCGGCGGAGCGCCGTTCTCGCCCAAGCGGATCTGGGCTGGCACCTTTCACGCGTTTGGCGCGTCACTCCTGCGAAGCCACGGACATCTCCTCGGAATCAGTTCCGATTTCGAGATCCTGGACCGCGAGGACGCGATCGAGCTCGGCGGCGCCGGTGCAGAGGCGCATACCCGGTGGAGCCGAGCCCGCGTCGAGCGACGGAGCGACAATCACCCGCTGAGTTCCTACGGCGAAGCGTATGAGGACGCTAAGCGCCGCGAGAACGCGCTCGACTTCGACGACCTGATCGTGCTGGCGTCGCAATTGCTCGAAAGTAGCGACGAGCTCGCGCATGCCTATGGTCAGCGCTACCCACACCTGCTGATCGACGAGTTCCAGGACACGGACGCGAGCCGCTTTGCGATCATCCGGGCGCTAGCGCCTCACGTCCGAACAATCAGCATGTTCGCCGACGATGACCAGGCAATCATGGGCTTCGCCGGCGCAGATCGCGACAACGTCAAGAGGTTCTGCGATGAACTCGACGCAGACATTTACCCGCTGACGTGCAACTATCGAAGTGCCGAGGTAATCGTCGCAGCCGCAAACAGACTCCTTGCGGCCGAGCCGGCGGGCTCAAGCCGCCGAATGAAGGCGGATCGCGCGGGCGGGGACGTGAGGTTCTGGGAGTTCGACGACGACGAAACCGAGGCCGCCGAGATTGCCGCTTTTGTAAAAGAGCGACTTCGTAGTCAATCTCCTGAAGACATCGCGATCCTGGTACGGAACGCATATCAGGGCGACCTGATCGAAGCAGCGCTACGCGCGAATCGGGTCCCTGTTACGGACTGGCGCGGAGACCTGGTCACAGGAGAGCTACGAAAGAGCGCCGCCGCGTGTCTCGCGGTTCTTAGGCCAAGGCTCGCCTCACGGCACGAAGCGCGTATCTGTGAACTTGCTGGCGAGGACTATGCCGGCCATGGAGACAGCGAAGTACTCTTGGCAGCCCTGCGTGGCAACACTGTGATCGATGGACTCGGCGAGATGCGGACGGCTGCGCTCGAAGGTGCCACGATCGTTGAAGTCGTAGAGCGACTTCAAGCCATCGTGTTGGCGGGAGCGCCCGAACTCGCGGCGGAGATGCAAGCTTTGGTCGACGCCGTCCGCGCGTTCACGGCTCACGATCCCGAGTTCAGCGTGGAGCACCTGTTGACTGAACTTGCGTTGAAGTCCGGTGGGTACGCCCCGACTTCCGGCGGCGGCGTCAAGCTTTCGACCTTGCACCGGACCAAGGGCCTAGAGTGGCCGACGGTGATTCTGGCTTGCGCGGACCAAGGGGTTCTACCGGACTACCGGCATCTACTTGGCGAAAAGCTCAGTGAGGAGAGACGTTTGTGCTTTGTGGGGGTCACAAGAGCCGAGGAGGAATTGATCCTTACCCATGCCACCTGGCGTGGCGGTCGCAGGCGGCCACGCTCCCAGTTCATTGCTGAAATGGGAATCGATTGACCCGTGAACTAGCGAGTGTGTCCCCATCGGTGTCCCCAACGACGAGTCAGGCGCGCTACCCCGCGGATTTCCATCACAATCATAATCCGCGTGTCGGGGGTTCGAGTCCCTCCTCCGGCATCGAGAAAAGGTCCCCATTTGCGGGACCTTTTCTACTTGGAGGACGTCTCCCCCGGTCGCCGCACCCTTGGTGGCAACGAAACTGGCAACAGGGGCTGCCGAGCCGTTCTGGGCGGTAATGGGCATGCAGAGGACGGTACGGCCACGGCAGGGCTGCAGTCAACTGAGGTCTGCGAGTGACGCGACGAGAGCGCGCTGCGCGGAGGAGGCTCGGGCTTCGCCGGCGCTTCTAACGGCGACGGCGGCGTGCCGCATCTGTACGCCCCAGGCGGACCGTTGCGGCGCCCATCCCGTGAACGAGTCCATCTCAATGTGTGTTGACCGGCGACCTCTGCAAGCCGCCGGGCGACTGTCCGGATCGCCCTGACGACGCTAGCGGGGGTGCCTCCGTCCTGTACGACGCAACTCTCAAGGCACGCGTCACCGGTGACGCCGGTGGCAGGGCCGCGTGATCGCAGGGCCTCCCGAGCGCGGGGGTCGCGATCCGCGCTCGCCATCCGGCCGTCCGACGAGGTGGACCCGTCGCCTGCCCGAAGCCGAGGAGACGGCAACGAGGATGTCGCTCGCCGCGGCGAAGCGATCGGACCAGATCTCGTAGAAGAGATCCGGCTGACTCCCAGCGAGAACTCGATCCCACTCGTTCTCGACGGCCAGCCAGACGGTGTCGATCCGTTGCTGGAGCTGACGCGAGCACGTCGTGCCGTTGGTGCGCCTGACGTCAGCCAGCAGCCTGACGAGGCCCGGCGGCGCGTGGCCGAGTCCGATCCGCGCGGCGTCCGCTGCGGCCTGCAAGTGGTTGGCGATTTGAGTCTTCGCTGACAAGATCGAAATCCTTCCGTTCCGTTGCCGCTACAGCGGCCTCACTTGTGGATACACGTCGACCGGGACCGCTCCGCCGGCGGTCGCTGCCCTGTGCTTCCGCGCCCGGCAATGTCGAGGTCTTGTTGTGCGAGGCGGGCCGCCGGGCCTGCGGCGTGCTCCACGCCTGGGCGCGGGCGTCGATCGAGTGCCGTGTGCGGCCCGGCGCAGCGCGGTTCGGGTCCGGACGTACGGTCGCTGCTTGATGAGCCAGACAGAGTCTCGCTTGCCCGATCCGCCGCCGACTTGGCGCCGCCTGCTGCTCCTGCCCCGGACGCTGGCCCGCGAGGCGCGATGGAGCGCCGGGCGTCGCTGGCGTTCGCTGCGCTGGCGGGGCCGCCACGGCCACCGCGCGCTGCTCGGGCTGGCACGCGCATGGGCGGGCACGGACCCGCACGACATGCTCCGAGTCCTGGAAGCGTGGCAGGCCCACCCCGCCGCGACCTCGCCTACGTCACCGGTCCAGCCGCCGCCAGCGGGCGCGCAGTCACGCCTCACCGGGCACCTGAGCGCTGGCGGCCGCCTGGGTGAGTGGACGCTCGACGAGCGCACGCCGCTTGACGAGGCGATCCCCGGCGCCCTAGGACTCGACCCTCGATCCACGGGATGCCGCGTGGAGGTCACCATGCGCGTGCTCGGCGAGCGCGAAGACGACGCCGGACAGGTCTGGGTCGAGCACTCGGCTCCCACCTCGAACACGCAGCAGCGACCCGTCACCGCCGAGCAGTACCGGCGTCTCGGCGAGATCGGCGCGCTCGGCGAGGGGATCGAACTCATCGACGGCTACATCGTCTCGGGCCGCTTCCCATTCGCGTTCTCCGGCGAGGCGATCGCGGCCGCGCGCGCCACCGGCATCAACCTCACCAGCCCAGAGTTCTTCGATGGCCCGCCGACGGCCCCGGCCATGCACGACGACGATCTCCCTTCGGCCGGCGAAGGCCGTGCCGCCGCCGGGCGCGACACTACGCTCGACAATCTTGCCGATGAGCTGTACGACCTGCGCTGCGAGCTCGCCCGCCATGACGTTGGTGAGGTCAGCTACCCGGCCGAGCGCTGGGCGCCATGCGCTCCCGCGTCCGCGAACTGGAGCCCATTGCCGGCGAGCGGCTGCGTGAGATGCTGGGTCGGGAGGACTAGTAGCCGCTCGCCCCCCGGCGCGCCAGCGCAGGCCCGTCGCGGCGGTTGCCGGTAGACGCGTTCTCGCACACGCGTCCTGATCCGCAATGGCTCCGGGCATAGTCCGGGTACCGCGTAAGCGTTATGCATCCCGTCCAGCCCGCTGCCAGCTCCCCACAGGCGCCCGATGCATCCGGCGAACTGACCGGCCAGCTGAGGCGGGCTGGGTTTCACGGACACCGTGATTGCTGGTTGTGGGTGATCCTA
>CALALQ010000184.1 GCA_937925595.1 uncultured Demequina sp.
TCATCGGCGCGGAGATGACCGGGCGGCGGGCGTTCCTGATGGAGCTCGACCCGCTGTACTGCGATGTCATCGTGCAGCGCTGGGAGAAGTTCACGGGCCGGAAGGCCGAGCGGCTGGGCTCGAACGCTGTGGCCGAAGAGAAAGCCGCGACCCGGAAGAAGGTCGCGGCGGGGAGCGGCGCGTGATGGCCGCGTCAGTCCTCGTCGAGCGTGGGCAGCGCCCCGTCCGTCGCCTCGTCCCACTCAAGGGCGTAGCGCTCGGCGATGTCTTCGAGGTCGCGGTCGGTGAGGTAGTCGGCCGTCTTGCGCTGCTGGCAGGCCGCGACCGCCCGGGCGAGGTCGGTCTACTCCTCGATGGTGAGCATCTGGTCCTGCCGCGCGCCGAGCAGGTAGAGGGCGGCTTGAAGCACGGCCCCGAGTTGGGCTTCGCGGTCGGGCGCGGGGGGCGTGGCGGGCATGGCTCAGGCTCCCTTCCCCGCGACGAAGACGCCGCGCTCGTGCTTCTTGAAGCGGGCGGCGGTGCCCTTGGCGGCGATCTCCCGGATGATTGCGGCGTAGAGCGTCGCCTCGGGCGTCTTCCCGCCCGGGCTCTTCCAGAGGCCCTTGGCCTCCATCGCGGCGATCATCTCCTTGGCCCGCATCGGCACTTCGCTGGCGGCGAGCACCTGCGCCGCGGCGTCGAGGGCGCTGACGCGCTTGGGCTTGGCCTCCTTAGCGGGCTGCTGTGCCTTCGCGGCCTTGGGCGGCTTGGCGGACTTCTCTCCCTTGCCCTTGGCGGGCGTCGGTTCGGCGGCCTTGCCATCCAGGCGGTCCTGGATCTCCGCAATGGCGGCCTTGCGGAGGCGGTCCGACTTGGCTGCCCCGTCGGCGCGGGCCGCGCTCTTGGACTTCGCGGGGGTGCGGGTCTTCGGGGCCTTCTTGGTCTTCGTGCTCATGGTCATCTCCGAAACAGTGGTGGTGAACGCCGCCGCACGCTGCGGCGGGGAATCGGGGCCGGCGCGGTTCCCCGCGCCGCCTCGCGGCTAGCAACCGGCGACGCGCTCCATCTCGGTGAGCACGTTGTGGACCATCGAGTTGGTGGCGGCGGCGCGGCCCCGGCGGTCGGTCCCGTAGACCGCCTTGGCGACCTCGACGGCCTTGGCGTAGCGGGCGTCGCGGTCCTCTTGGCGACCGACGGCGACGATGCAGAGCTCGCCCTCCATCACGTACGCGCCGTCGTCGTTGCGGGTGATCTCGATGTCGCCGCGCTGGCCTGCGATCACGATCGTCTTGATGGTCATGGGTGTGCTCCTTGGGGCGGGGGGTGCGTGGGGTCAGTCGTTCTTGAGGAAGCCCTCGACGTGCTCGGGGTCCATGTTGGCAAGGAACCCGACGAGGTTGACGAGGTCCTCGCGGACCTTGCCGAGGTTGCCGACGAGGGCCCAGTTGGCCGGGGCGGCGGCGTGCTCCTTGTCGTTGATGTCGAGGTGCATCTGCAGCACGTCGAGCAGGCGGGCGATGTCGTTCCGCCGCGCCGTGTACGCCTCGGCGGCGGTTGGTTGCGTGGAGGCGGGCGTCGTGGTCTTCGGGGGGCGCTTCGTCATGGTCGTGGTCCTGTGCGGGGGGTGCGTGGTGCTCCGTTAAACAGCGAAGCCCGCGTCGCGCGGGCTTCAGGGGGTTGGGTGGCTCTTGCCGTCGCCGGTCGGCGGCGCTTTGGGTTCGCCGACCGCCTTCAGGTAGTCGATCAGGTCGCCGGCGGTCCAGGTATCGCCCTCGACCGCGTCGTGCTCGTTCGGCCCGTCGCGGCCGTCCCGGTCGATCTCGAACAGGCGGAAGCCGCCAGTGTTCGTGGTGTCGATCGCCCAGGTCCGGCCGTCGGGCGTGTGGACCTCGACGCTGGCGACGGTGAAGCCCCGGCGGCCCAGGGCGCTGGCGATCCCGATGGCGTTCTTCGTGCTGGTCTTCATCGCGTTGTTCTCCGTCGCGGGGGTTGTGGGTCGCCCCGCGTTGTGACACATGAAGCCATCACATCCGCGCACCGGCAAGGCGAATGCGCCAGGATTCGCCGTGAATCTGCCGCTTGTGGGCAACTACGCGAGACATGTGGGCAAGTGGCGAAACATCCCGGCCCGGGAGGTCCGCGATGACTCCCGAACACGCGCCTAGTTCCGGGGCGGAGGCAGGGACGCCGGGGATGGCGCGGCTGAACCCCGCCGCGCTCCCGGTCGCGGACGCCGCGCGGGTGCTCACTCGCCTCGGGGGAAAAGCCGTGACGGAGGGCATGCTCAACGCGGACATCGATGCGGGCGCGCCGACGAACGCGGACGGAACCATCAACCTCGTGCACTACGCCGCGTGGCTGGTGAAGGAGATGACGGCCGGTGGCGATTGACCCGCGCAAACTCAAGCCCGGCGAGCTCGCGCGGCTTCTGAACAGCACGCCGATGGGCGAGGTGGTCAGCGAGCGGCAGCTCCACCGCCATCGGACGCGCGCCGGCTTCCGCGTCGCGGCGGATGAGGACGCGGGGAAGGTGGACCTGTTCCGGTACGTCGCGTGGCTCGTCACGACCCGGCACGAAGCGTTCGCGGAGGCAGCGCGGGAGCCGGAGGGGCTGACCGGATACGAGGCGATGAAGGAGCGGGCGCGGCTCCGCAACGCCATGCTCTCGCTCTCGGGACGCGACATCGGCGACCTGCCCCCCGTAGCCGATCCGGGGAGGAAGGAGAAGGCGGCGCGGGACTTCGGATACTTCTGCGACGCCTACTTCGCCCAGACGTTCCATCTCCCCTGGTCGCCCGACCATCTGCGCGTGGTCGCCAAGATCGAGCAGGCGGTCCTCGAGGGTGGGCTGTTTGCGATGGCGATGCCGCGCGGCAGCGGCAAGACCAGTCTCTGCGAGGTCGCGTGCCTGTGGGCGATGCTGTACGGCCACCGCGACTTCGTGGCGCTGATCGGCTCCGACGAAGAGCACGCCGCCGGGATGCTCGAGTCGATCAAGGCCGAGCTGGAGAACAGCGAACTGCTCGCGGGCGACTTTCCTGAGGTCTGCCACCCGATCCGGGCGCTGGAAGGCATCCACCAGCGGGCGTCTGGGCAGCTCTTCCAGGGGAAGCAGACGCACATCGGGTGGACGGCGAAAGAGATCGTGCTGCCGACGATCCCGGGCTCGCCGGCAGCGGGCGCCATCATCCGTGTCGCGGGGATCACCGGCCGCATCCGAGGCATGAAGCACAAGCGGGCCGACGGGACATCGGCCCGCCCGTCGCTGGTGCTCATCGACGACCCGCAGACCGATGAGAGCGCCCGGTCACCCTCGCAGTGCGCCAACCGGGAGCGCATCCTCGCCGGCGCGATCCTCGGTCTCGCCGGGCCCGGCAAGAAGATCGCCGGGCTGATGACCCTGACGGTCGTCCGCCCCGACGACCTGGCCGACCGCATCCTTGACCGGGAGAAGCACCCGCAGTGGCAGGGCGAGCGGACGAAGATGGTGTACGCGTTCCCGGTGCGCGAGTCGCTGTGGCAGCGGTACGCGGAGCTGCGGGCGGAGGGGCTGCGGAACGACCGGGGCCTGGCCGACGCCACCGCGTTCTACGGTCAGCACCGTTCCGCGATGGACGAGGGGGCGCAGGTCGCCTGGCCGGAGCGGTACAACCACGACGAACTCTCCGCCGTCCAGCACGCGATGAACCTGAAGCTGCAGGACGAGGCGGCGTTCTATGCCGAGTACCAGAACGAGCCGCTGCCCGAGGTGCAGGCGATCGATGACCTGCTCAGCGCGGACCAGATCGCGGCGAAGGTATCGGGGCACCAGCGGGGCGAGGTGCCGATCGGCTGCACGCGGCTGACGATGTTCGTAGATGTGCAGGGCAAGGCGCTGTTCTACCTCGTCGCCGCGTGGGAGGACGACTTCACCGGGTGCGTCATCGACTACGGCACCGAGCCGGACCAGAAGGCGGCGTACTTCACGCTCCGCGACATGCGGCGCACGCTGGCGACCGCCGCGCCTCGGGCCGGCGTCGAAGGAGCGATCTACGCCGGGCTGGAGCGTCTGATGGCGTCCTACCTCGCCCGCGAGTGGCGGCGAGACGACGGCGCGATGGTCAGGATCGACCGCTGTCTCATCGACGCCAACTGGGGGTCGTCCACTGATGTCGTCTACCAGTTCTGCCGCCAGAGCCCGCACGCGGGCGTGCTGATGCCCAGCCACGGTCGGTACGTGGGGGCGTCGAGCATCCCGTTCTCCGACTACAGGCGCAAGCGCGGCGAACGTATAGGCCTGAACTGGCGGGTGCCGGTGGTGACCGGAAAGCGGGCGGTGCGGCACATCGTCTTCGACACGAACTACTGGAAGTCGTTCGTGCATGCCCGGCTCGCCGTCCCGATGGGCGACCCCGGCTGCCTGTCGCTGTTCGGCAGCAAGCCCGAGCCGCACCGCCTCATCGCCGAGCATCTCACCAGCGAATACCGAGTCAAGACCGAAGGGCGTGGCCGGACGGTGGACGAGTGGAAGCTCCGCGTCGAGGGTCTCGACAACCACTGGCTCGACTGCCTGGTGGGAGCGGCCGTTGCGGCGTCGATGGAGGGCGCGGTGCTGTTCGGCACGGACACACGGGCCGTGGCGAAGCCGCGCATGAAGCTGTCGGCCATTCAGGGAGGGCGTCGCTGATGCCGAGGGCACGAACCGCCGCTCCATCGCAACGGGGACAGAAGGTCGGGCTCGTTTGCCGGGCCTGCGGCTGCCAGCACTTCCGGGTCGTGTACGTGAAGCACCGGCCCGGCGGGGTTGTAGTGCGCCGCCGCGAGTGCCGCAACTGCGGGCGAGGCATGCTGACGCGAGAAGCCCAGGTCTGAGGTCGATCTATCGACCGAACTGTGCGCGGCGTTCGCCATTTTCGAAGCGGTTCGCGTAGATGGCCCGTAGACGCGGCGCGGTGCCGCGGCTCGGAGCGATCATGCCGGACCCCGCCCCCCTCACCCCAGATCTCGAACAGGCCATCCGCGACAACGCGGCGGGGCCGAAGCGCGCGCAGGGGGATGCGGGCAGCGTCGAGCAGCACTCGCTGCCGGATCAAATCGAGGCGGCGAAGTTCCTGGCGAGTGCCGAGGCGGCGAAGAAGCCCGCCAAAGCCCTGCGCCTCACGCGGTTGATCCCGCCCGGCGCGGAGGGCGGATGATGTTTGGATTCTTCCGATCCAAGCCGAACTCCCCGCCCGTCCAGCCCCTTGCCAGGGCCAAGGGAGGCTTCTTCCGTCGCCTTCTCCGGGCTGGGTTCGATTCCGCTGTCACCACCGACCACAACCGCAAGCACTGGGCCGGTGCGGACGGCCTGAGCGCGGATGCGGCCGCGTCGCCCGAGGTTCGGCGGACGCTCCGCAACCGCGCCCGGTACGAGGCGGCGAACAACTCCTACGCCAGAGGGATCGTGCTGACCCTCGCCAACGACGTGGTCGGCACCGGTCCCCGCCTGCAACTGCTCACGGAGGACGACGGCGGAAACGAGCGGATCGAGCAGGCGTTCATGGCATGGGCGAAGGCGATCGGGCTGCCGGAGAAGCTCCGCACGATGCGGGCCTCCCGCGCCACGGACGGCGAGGTCTTCGGCGTGCTTGTGAACAACCCGCGCCTGCCGACGCCCGTGAAACTCGACATCCGGCTCGTCGAAGCCGACCAGGTCACGACACCGGACCTCTGGCCCGTGGACGAGAACGCCGTGGACGGCATCGTCTTTGACGTCGCGGGCAACCCGTCGGAGTACCACATCCTGAAGGCGCATCCGGGCGACACGCGCTCGGGCTACCTCGGTGTGGAGTACGACCGCGTCCCCGCCGAGTCGGTGATTCACTACTTCCGCAGCGACCGGCCGGGGCAGAGCCGGGGCGTCCCGGACATCACGCCCGCGCTCCCACTCTTCGCGCAGCTCCGCCGGTTCACACTCGCGGTGCTCGGCGCGGCGGAGACCGCCGCCGACTTCGCGGGCATCCTTTACACCGATGCCCCCGCTAACGGCGAGGCCGAGAGCGTGGAGCCGATGGACGCCATCGAGCTCGAGGCTCGCTCGCTCCTCACCATGCCCGGCGGCTGGAAGATGGCGCAGGTGCAGGCCGAGCAGCCCGCGACCACCTACGCCGAGTTCAAGCGCGAGATCCTCAACGAGATCGCCCGCTGCCTGAACATGCCGTTCAACGTCGCAGCGTGCAACTCCTCGGGGTACAACTACGCCAGCGGTCGCCTTGACCACCAGACCTACTTCAAGAGCATCCGCGTCGAGCAGGAGCACCTGGCGTGCGTCGTGCTCGACCGACTCCTGCACGCCTGGCTGCGTGAAGCGGTGCTCGTCACCGACCTGCTGCCGCTCCGCGTGCGCACGCTCATCGCCACCGGACAGTCCCCACCCCGCCAGTGGTTCTGGGATGGGAACGAGCACGTCGATCCCGCCAAGGAGGCGACAGCGCAGGCGACGCGGCTGAGCTCCAACACCACGACCCTGGCCGCGGAGTTCGCCAAGCAGGGGCGTGACTGGGAATCCGAGCTGCGGCAGCGGGCCAAGGAGGTCGCGCTGATGAAGGAGCTCGGGCTGGGCGTTGAGCAGGCGAAGCCGCTCCAGCCGACGCCCGCGGGCGAGGAGACCGACGATGCCGAATGAGCGACTGCTGAATCTCTGCGCGCCCGTCGGTGGGTGGATCGAGGCCGGCCCACCGACCGGCGACGCGAGCGCGCCCGCGCTGCGTCGGTTCTCGATGACGGCCTACACGGGCGGCCCCATGATGCTCGCCGGTTGGCCGCACCCTGTCGTGGTCGATCTGGCTGGGCTCCAGGTCGCCGGTGGTGGGACGAAAAGCCGCCCGATCCTCAAGGACCACAACCGCTCCCTCATCGTCGGCCATACCGACTCGGTCCGCGTCGAGGGGTCGCAGCTGCTGGTGTCCGGCGTCATCTCCGGCGCTGGGCCGGTGGCTCGCGAGATTGTCGAGAGCAGCCGCAACGGGTTCCCGTGGCAGGCCTCGCTGGGCGCGATGGCGCAGCCGGGCGGGATGGAGTTCGTGCCCAAGGGCAAGAGGGCGGTCGCCAACGGCCGCGAGTTCGAGGGGCCGGTCCACATTGCCCGCCGCAGCGTGCTGGGCGAGGTGAGCTTCGTGGCCCTCGGTGCGGATGACAACACGACCGCGAGCGTCGCGGCGGCAGCGATCAAGGAGGACGACATGACGTTCGCTCAGTGGCTCACCGCCAAGGGCTTCGAGGCCGCGACGCTCACCGAGGCGCAGAAGGCAAGCCTCCAGGCGATGTTCGACAACGAGCAGAAGGCGGCCGCCGTCACCGCGACCGCGACGGATGTGGACCCCGAAGGGGACGGCCGCGCGGATGTCATCGCCCGCATCCGGGCCGAGACCGCCGCGGAAACAAAGCGCATCGCCGAGGTCCGCCGCATCTGTGCAGTTGGGAACGGCAAGCACGCGGAACTGGAGGCGAAGGCCATCGCCGAGGGGTGGGACCTGAACAAGACCGAGCTCGAGGTGCTCCGCGCCGAGCGCCCGGCCCTGCGCTCGGGCGGGGTCCGCACTGACGCAGACCCCGCCCAGGCGGGGCGGGCCATCGAGGCCGCGCTCTGCCTGTCGGCGGGTCTGCCCGAGAAGCAGGTTGGTCAGTGGTACGACGATAAGACCATGAACGCGGCCGTCGGACACGACCTGCGCGGGGCCGGTCTGCACACGCTCATCTACGAGACCATCCGCGCCGGCGGCGAGCACGTGCGCCCGGGCCGGGTGGACAACGACACCATCCGGGCCGCGTTCAACGCCGACCGCCGGCTCATCCAGGCGACGGGCGGGTTCTCAACCATCTCGCTGTCGGGCATCCTGTCCAACGTCGCCAACAAGACCATGCTCGCGGCATACACCGCCGTCGAGAGCGTGGTCGCCATGTTCTGCGCCGAGACCGACGTGAACGACTTCAAGGAGGTCACGCGCTACCGCCTCACCGGCAACGGCGTCTTCGAGAAGGTCGGTCCGGACGGCGAGCTCAAGCACGCCGGCCTCTCGGAGCAGGCGTTCACGAACAAGGTCGAGACGTACGGCCGCATGATCGCTCTGACGCGGCAGATGATGATCAACGACGACCTGGGGGCGTTCCTCCAGATCCCGCGCATCATCGGTCGGATGTCGGCGCTCAAGCGGGAGGAGGCGGTCTTCGAGCTGCT
>CALALQ010000185.1 GCA_937925595.1 uncultured Demequina sp.
CGAGTGCGCCGGGGTCTCGCGCGAGGACGGGTATGAGGCGGGCAGAGCGCTTCTGACGGAGGCCGAGCGCCCGACGGCGATCGTGTGCCAAGCGGACGTGCTCGCCGCGGGAGTCATCGACGCGGCTCGGGACCTGGGCCTCAGCGTGCCGGAGGACCTCTCCGTGAGCGGCTTCGACGCCTTGACGGGGGCGCCGTACGACGCGCTGGATCTGACCTCGGTGGACCACAGTCCGCTTGAGCGTGGGGGAGCGGTGGCACGCTGGATCGTCGCTAGGGCCGAAGGGCGCGTGGCGCCCCGATCGCCGATTCCGACCACGGTGCGCTGGGGCACGACGACGGGGCCCGCTCCGAAGTCCGTCTGACGGGCCCCGGGCACGGCACTACGCTTGGAACATGCTTCGCATGTCCACGCTGTTCCTGCGCACCCTCCGTGAAGACCCGGCCGACGCCGAGGTCGCCTCCCACAAGCTGCTGGTTCGCGCCGGCTACATTCGCCGCGCCGCCCCAGGCATCTACACGTGGCTGCCGCTGGGACTGCGCGTGCTTGCGAAGGTCGAGCAGATCGTGCGCGAGGAGATGGATGCTGCTGGTGCCCAGGAGGTGCACTTCCCGGCGCTGCTTCCCAAGGAGCCGTATGAAGCATCGGGCCGATGGGACGACTATGGGCCCAACATCTTCCGTCTGCAGGACCGCAAGGGCGGCGACTACCTGCTTGCCCCCACGCATGAGGAGATGTTCACGCTGCTCGTCAAGGACCTGTACTCCTCGTACAAGGACCTGCCGCTGCAGATCTATCAGATCCAAACCAAGTACCGCGATGAGGCGCGCCCCCGCGCGGGTCTGCTGCGTGGCCGCGAGTTCATCATGAAGGACGCGTACTCGTTCGACGTGAGCGACGAAGGGCTTGACGCCTCGTATGCCGCTCAGCGGGCGGCGTATGTGCGCATCTTCGAGCGCCTCGGCCTCGACTACGTCATCGTCTCGGCGATGTCCGGCGCGATGGGCGGCTCCAAGTCCGAGGAGTTCCTCAGCCCCACGCCCATTGGCGAGGACACCTATGTGCGCTCCCCGGGCGGCTACGCAGCGAACGTCGAGGCGGTCACCACTCCCGTGCCGCCCCCCATCGATTGGTCCGACGCTCCTGCCGCACACGTCGAGGACACCCCCGACACGCCCACCATCGATTCGCTCGTCGACCACGCGAACGCGCACTTCCCGCGCGCGGATCGCCCCTGGACGGCCGCCGACACGCTCAAGAACGTCGTGCTCGCGGTGACCACTCCTGCCGGCGAGCGCTCGCTGCTCGTGGTGGGCATGCCCGGCGACCGCGACGCTGACATGACTCGCCTCGAGGCCGCGCTGTCGCCCCACCTTGTGGAACCGGCGACGGAAGAGGACTTCGCGAAGCACCCCGAGTTGGTCAAGGGCTACATCGGTCCCGCGGTGCTGGGGCCGCAGGCAGGCGAGGACGGCATCCCTTACCTCCTGGACCCGCGCGTCGTGCCTGGCACACGCTGGATCACCGGCGCCAACGAGCCCGGTCGCCACGTCTTCGACCTCACAGCTGGCCGCGACTTCGAGGCCAACGGCACCATTGAGGGCGCCACGGTCCGCGATGGCGACCCCGCCCCCGACGGCTCCGGCCCGCTTGAGCTCGCTCGCGGCGTCGAGATCGGCCACATCTTCCAGCTGGGACGCAAGTACGCGGAGGCGCTCGACCTCAAGGTGCTCGACGAGAACGGCAAGCAGGTCGTCGTCACGATGGGCTCCTACGGCATCGGCGTCACGCGCTGTGTCGCGCTGCTCGCGGAGAACAACCACGACGAACTCGGCATCGTGTGGCCCGCGCAGGTCGCTCCGTACCACGTCCACGTGGTCGCGACCGGCAAGGACGATGCGGTCTTCGAGGCGGGCGAGAAGCTCGCTCGCGAGCTTGAGGATGCGGGCATCGAGGTGCTCTACGACGACCGCCCCAAGGTCTCCCCGGGAGTGAAGTTCAAGGACGCCGAGCTCATCGGCGCGCCGTTCATCCTGGTGGTCGGCCGTGGTCTCGAGACCGGCGAGGTCGAGTTCAAGACTCGCGCCACGGGAGCCTCGGAGTCCCTGCCCCTGGCCGACGCTGTGGCCACCGTGGCCGCTCGCGTCGCCGACGCGCTCGCTTAGTCCGCTGCAGCCGGCTTGGTGCCCGGCAGCGCGGGAACCTCGCTTGCGGTGAGACCCACGCGGCCCGCCGCGACGTAGTTCTCGTACGCCGCGTTGAGCAGCCACCCCCGGTCTACGACGTCCGCGCCAACAAGCAGCGCCGCGTAGCGCTCGGCGAGGGCCTTGCGCGCCGCGAGCACGGTTTCGGCTCGCGCTGCCTTCTTGGCCACCGACGCCGCGGGCACGTCATATACGGGTTCAGTGAGGTCGGGGACTCCCGGCACCGCGAGCAGCGTCTCCACGCGCTCCCTTTCAATGACCGACGCTGCGAGGGCCTGCTCGCGCTCCGCACCCTTGGAACGGGCGGCGGCCACCTCATAGAGCGAGCGCAGCTTGTCGTGCTCGAGGGCAAGCACTGCGATCTCATCGCGATCGAGCACGCTGTCAGAGCCGGGCTCGGTTCCGCCGTCGACGACTGTGCCTGGGGCGCTGTCGGGATCCGCAGTCCCCGCGATCGCCGCATGGGACAGCGCAATCGACGCGCACAGTGCCGCGAGTGGATCGTCTCCAGCCGCGACCATGCAGTCGACAGCCGCGGCTTGCGCCTCAGCAGCGGCCGCCGCAAGGTCGGCCGCCGCGCGGGGAGAGGACGTGGGCGACACGCCAGCCAGCAGTTCAAGGCGAGCGGGGACGGCTGCTGCCTCAGCGTCGGCCTGGGGACCGGTGGCGAGGTCCGCGGCGGTGCCGACTGCCTGCTCAAGTGCCGCGATGTGGTCGCGCAGAACGGTGATCTCTGACGGGCTGCGGAACGGCTCGGGATCGGTCTCCAGCCGCCACGAGCACGCGGTGAGGGAGACGGCGACCGTGAGCATCGCCACACTCGTCGCTGTCGCCTTCGCCAAGGTCATGGGCGCCATCATGACATGGGCCAGCGACCCCCCTAGACTGGGGGTCAACTTCAGCAACGGCACAGGGAGGCGATGGCGTGGACATCGAGAACCGCATTGCCCACCTCGCCGCACCCGGTGCGGCGGCAGCAGGGCTCATCGTCGACTCGGTTTCGATCGAGAAGCACGGGAAGAGCCAGCGCGTGCTCGTGACGGTTGATCTCCCCGATGATGAGCTTGGCTCGGCGTCTCTCGACGCGATCGCGGAGGCCTCTCGTGCCATCGGCGCCGCGCTTGACGAGGCGAATGTTCCCGCGGACGCCTACACGCTCGAGGTGTCCACCCCCGGGTTGTCGCGACCGCTCACGGAGCGCCGTCACTTCCTGCGCGCCCGCACGCGACTCGTGGCTCTTGACCTCGTTGACGGCACCATCGTGAAGGGCCGCCTCACGGAGGTCGATGGAGAGGACCTGGTGCTCGACGGCGAGCGCCGGATCCCCTTTGCCAGTGTTGTCGTCGGTTCCATCGAGATCGACTTCAAGGGCCAGGGATGACGCATGGACATTGATCTGAACGCCCTGCGTGGGCTCGAGAAGGAGAAGGACATTCGCTTCGACGTTCTCGTCGACGCGATTGAGCAGGCGCTCCTGTCCGCGTATCACAAGACGCCCGGCGCGTATCGGAACGCTCGCGCACACCTCGACCGCGAGACCGGCCTCGTGACGATCCTCGCCCGCGAGGAGCTCTCGGTCGACGAGGACGGCGTTGCCGAACTGAGCGAGGAGTTCGACCACACTCCGCATGACTTTGGCCGCATCGCCACAGCGACCGCTCGCCAGGTGATCGTGCAGCGACTGCGCCAAGCGGGCGACGAGGCGGTGCTCGGCGAGTACGCGGACCGCGCGGGACACCTCATCTCCGGCGTGATCCAGCAGTCCGCGGACCCCCGCAATGTGCACGTCGACATCGGCGACGTCGAGGCCATCCTCCCGCCGCATGAGCAGGTGCCCACGGAGACGTACACGCACGGCGATCGCCTCCGCGCGTATGTGCTCGATGTGAGCCGCGGCATGAAGGGACCCTCCATCACGCTGTCGCGCACCCACCCCGGTCTTGTGCGCCGCCTGTTCGAGCTTGAGGTTCCGGAGATCGCCGACGGCACCGTCGAGATCATGTCTCTCGCTCGCGAGGCCGGCCACCGCACCAAGATTGCCGTCCGCGCGACGGTGCCCGGCGTCAACCCCAAGGGCGCATGCATCGGGCCCATGGGCGCTCGCGTCCGCGCCGTCATGAGCGAGCTGCGGGGCGAGAAGATCGACATCGTCGACTGGGACGAGGATCCCGCGACGTTCGTCGGCAATGCGCTGTCCCCGTCCCGTGTGGTCTCCGTCGAGGTTGTCGACGAGGAGGCTAAGGCGGCCCGCGTGAT
This sequence comes from uncultured Demequina sp., assembly GCA_937925595.1. The sequence continues at coordinate 4,461 of CALALQ010000185.1, forward strand.
CGTGCCCGACTTCCACCTCTCGCTCGCCATCGGCAAAGAGGGTCAGAACGCCCGCCTCGCCGCGCGCCTCACCGGCTGGCGCATCGACATTCGCTCGGATGAGGCCCCCGACGTGCCCGGCGCGTCGAAGCCCGGTGCCGATTCTTAAGGCGAGCGAGTAGAATGGTCGAGCCGAGCACGTCGTCTCGAGAAACCCCCACCTCGCACGAAGGCCCTCACAGGCCCCTGCGAACGTGCGTGGGATGTCGACAGAAGGCAGCTCGGTCGGATCTGGTGAGAGTGACCCTCGTCGACGGCCGTGTCGTCATCGATGAGAAGGCCACTCAGCCTGGCCGCGGCGCATGGCTGCACCGCAGTCAGGAATGCCTTGACCTGGCGATCAAGCGCAGAGCCTTCGCACGTGCGTTCCGCACGAGCGTGGCTGACGCCTCTTCGCTGGGACTCGGCTAACCTAGTTCGTGCCCACCCATCGACAGAACGGGATGAAAGCCCATGAGCACCCGATGAGTACCTCGAAATGAGTACCCAGCAGTAACGATGGTTCGACCCTGTCCGGGCGAACCGAGACAGGAGAATTGTGGCAAAGCCCCGCGTTCATGAGATCGCGAAGGAGCTCGGTGTACCGAGCAAGGACCTGATTGCCAAGCTCAACGAGCTTGGCGAGTACGTCAAGGGTCCGTCTTCTACTTTGGAAGCACCCGTCGTGCGCAAGGCGCGCGAAGCCTTCCCTGCTGCCGCCAACAAGCCGGCAGCGGCTGCCCCTGCGGCGAAGGCTCCTGCCGCGCCCAAGCCGGCAGCACCCAAGCCCGCCGCACCCGCGGCACCTGAGGCGCCCAAGCCCGACGCTGAGGCGGCTCCCGCTCCCAAGGCGCCCGCCCCTGAGGCCCCTGCCGCAGCGTCGGCCAAGCCCAGCGCTCCCGCGCCCTCGCCTGCGGACATGCCTCGCCCGCGTCCCCGACCGGGCGGAAACAACCCGTTCTCGGACCGCAGCGACGTTCCGCGTCCGCGCCCGCGTCCGGGTGGCAACAACCCCTTCCAGGCTCCTCGCACCCCCGGGCCGCGCCCCGGTGGTGCCGGTGCCGCGCGTCCCGGTGCTCCGCGTCCCGGCGGTGCCGGTGCCCCGCGTCCCGGTGGCGGCGCCCCCCGTCC
>CALALQ010000186.1 GCA_937925595.1 uncultured Demequina sp.
CGGCCTCGCCTGGGCCGTACCGATACTCCAAGACCTCGAGGAATCCTGACCGCTCGAGCTTGCGCCGGGCGGTCAGGTACGCGTCCTTGCCCAGCCCGAGGTCTCGCATCACCTTGCTTTGCGTGATGCGGAATGTCGACCGGTGGCTGAGGAGATAGAGCAGAATCGACAGCGGATTCCCGACGATGCGCGGGTCGCGCGTCCACCAATTCCGTACCTGCAGGAAGTCCCGCTCGAACGAGAGCTCGGGTCGGATGAACTCGGTTTCACGGCGAGGCATCCGCGCTCACCATCTGCGACGTATCGCGCTCAACCGCTCCCGCACGCAGCGTGCGTCGCATCTGCATCAGGGCGGTGCGGTGCGGTCGCGACGCGTGCGGGTTGAAGTCCTCGTCGATGAGGAAGGCGTGGAGGAGGCTCGTGATGTGCATGTTCGGCCGGCCGCCCCAGGTGACCCGTGCGAGCGCCGCGACGTCGTTGGGGGTGAAGCCGAGCGTCAGCAACTCGGGCGCCCGCTTCGCGTCTGCGTGGCCGTGGCCTTGGTGGGTGATGGGGTTCTCTGCGAACCAGCGGATGGCTTCGTCGAAGGGCCGGTGATCGGATGCGTCCACGAACGTCGTCACCACGCGAGTCGTTTTCGCGATGACGGTGTCGAGCGGCGTCAGCCCATGTTCGGGTGCGAGTGAGGCATCCGCGGATGAGTTGGGCGCGGCCGGCAGGTTCAGCAGCGCGTCGAGCTCACCGACACGGTGGCCGGCCTCACGCGCCGCCCAGCGGCGCGTGCAGATGGCCAGGTAGGCCCACGCGTTGTCTGCCGTGGACACGCCCTTCCTCAGTGCCGCCGAGGCGTTAGGGTCCACGAGGTGGAGCGCAACGGAATGGTTCACCTCGGCCGGTTCCATGTCGTACCCGTGCAACGACCGCACCCAGCGTGCGATCTGGGGCGCGAGAAAGCGATCGACCTGCGCGAGCAGGTCGCGTCCTTCATCGGTGTGCCACACCGAGCCGGGTCGCGAAAGCACGCTCAGCAGAACAACTTGGAGTTCCGGCGCCGACCACTGAGCCTCTCTACTCACGTCTCGACGCTCCGACCGCTTGTCCCCACTCGAGCGCCCGACGAAGCACCGCGGCGATCCCCATCCATGTGCCAGGGGAGACGCTCGCAGCAATGAGGTCAGCAGGGAACTCGTCGAGCAGCTTCTCCAGCGAGTTGAACGCGCGGCTGATCTTCAGCTCCTGCTCGACGGTCTCGTCTTTGCACGGCGCTTCAATGAGGGCCCGCACGCGCTTGAACTCGCCGTCAACCTTGCCGAGGATGTTGGCGCGCTCGCGCGCGCGTTGCGCTTCGTCTCGCAGGGGCTCGGGGAGCGCGGCGTCCTCGGACCAGCGAGCGATGCGTTCGAACTTCTCCATCGTCCGCCCGGAGACACCCAGGTAGTGCTGCACCAGATCTCGTGAGGTTCGGGGAACGTGAGGCCGGTCACGGTTCGGTGGCTCAGAGCGGCCACTGGAGAAGCGCATGGGATCGATGACCTCGCGTTTGAATGCGAGCTGTTCCTCCAGGGTCAGAGCTCGACGGGCATCGTTCTCCTCCCACTCCATCAGGCGGCGGATCTCGGGATCGTCGGCCGGATCGAACACGATGGCATCGATGGCGTCCCAACCGATCTTCTTCGCCGCAGCGAGCCGAACGCCGCCAAAGATCAAGACTGACGCGTGGGTGATCCCGATGGGCATCAGCAACCCCACGTCCTGCAGGGAGAGCGCGAGCCGGCCCACCGCCTCCTCGTTCGGGATGCGTCTGGCACGGTCCGTCGGCACGAGAACCGCGACCACGGGGATGCGAGTGACATGCGGTGGGCCCGAGAGCGCGTGGTGCACGGTGCTCATCGCTTACACCGCCGAGGCCAGTACGAGGCGGGACGGTCGTGGCGCGGCCGGTCGGATGCGTCCGTAGAGAAACACGTCGAGGTCGACCGGGTAGTACACCGTCTTCCGGCCGTGTTTATGCGCGACCGGTCCCTCGTTCCGCGACGCGAGGTTGTAGAGCGTACCCACGGCGAGTCCGCAGTACTCGGCGGCGCGAGTCGCGCTGAGCACTTCTCCGACGCGGTGTCGCTCCACGAATGCCTGCGCCGCCCGGGGCGCGCCAGTCACGCCCCACGCGACGTCATCCAAGAGGCGCTTGAGCTCAGCGCGATCCATCGTCGTCGTCTCCACGATTGAGTGCGGGCGGCAGCAGCTCGGCACCGGGCACGTCGAGCGCTTCAGCGATGGCCGCGATCTCGGACACGGTGAACTCGGCTCCGCCGGCAAGTTTCCGCCCGAGCGAGGTGTTCGCAATTCCCGTCTCGGTCGCCAGAGAAATCTGGCTTCGTCCGCGGAGTCCCGCGACGAGTCGGATGCGCTGCGCAACCTCATGTCGGATATTAGTGTTGTGCATGCGGGCACTGTACGCTTCCCATATGGGAAGCACAATCCCCGTTTGGAACCCACCTGGAACCAGTCCGCTTTCCATATGGAAAGCGGAATACTGATCTGCGTGCCGTACGGGTGACAGTGGCCCGCTCGCGACGTACCATCTCGGCATGACCGAAGCGGGGATCGACCTGAACCGGGCGCTCATGGCGGAACTCCGCCGTGAGCGCGAGGTCCAGCGCCTCTCGGTTCGCGAGCTCGCCGAGCGTGCCGGTGTGTTCCATGGCACATTGCTCCGCTACTTGAACAACCATCGCGAGATGCCGGTGAGCGTCTTCTACGACGTCGCCATTGCACTTCGTGCGGAGCCGGTCGAACTGCTGGCGCGGGCCGAACGGCAACTCGAGTCGGCTCGCCCTGTGGTGCGCTTTCGAAACGTCAGCACATCATCGGCGCCCGATGCCGCAGAGGTCGGCCGCAGGATCAGCCTGCTCGTCGATGTTCTCGCCCGAGGGCGTGGGTCTCGCCATGGGTACCAGGAGATCACGCCGAGCCTTCGCGCCCGAGGCATCCGTTTCAGCGAGGACGAATGGGGCGCGCTGCTGCAGGGTGAGGCGTCCTCGATGCCGGCCCCGGAAGCGCTCCGCGCGATCGAGGAGGTTCTCGGCGCGGTGCCGGAGTACCTGTCCGGCGCCGAGGGTGATCCCGAGGTGGTGCGATTCACCGATCAACTCGAGTTCATGAAAGAGATCCAGAACGGCCGAGTACAGGGAATCGCGGCGCGGATGACGGCCGATGTGACGCCGGAGACGCTCCGCGAGATCACTGGCCATCTGCGCCGCGGCGGCTGAGCACAAAGTCGGGAGGCATGGCGCTTTGGGTGGGGAACTGCGGACCATGCTCGTCAGAGGGGAGGAGACGTCGTGCGTCGGCAGGAGTTGGGGGACTCGCGCCTGGACCACACCGAAGAACACTCGCATGCCACCGATGCGCGCTGGCGCAGTGGGGGCGCGGGCGTCGTCACGCTCGGTCAGGTCATCAGGCACGTCGAGGTCACGCGCGCAACCAGGGTTCGCATCGTTCCGCTCGAGTCTCTCGAGGGAACATCTGCCTGCGGACTCTTGCTGGTGCATCGCGGGGTCCACACGATCTATCACGTCGCGGCATCGTCCGAGCTGCACCGTCGGCAGTGCATCTTGCATGAGCTCAGCCACATGTTGCTGCGTCACGACGAGTCGTCGCTCGGGGATGCGGAGCTCGCGCGATTCGTTCCGGACATCCGTCTGGACGTGGGGGACAAGCTCTTTGGAAGGACCGTGTTCCAGGACCAAGCCGAGATCGATGCCGAGCGATTGGCCGACCGGCTGGCGTCCGAGATGCGGGTCCGGTCGCAGCCGGCTCGATTCGAGGAGTACTTCGGATGATGCAGGTCGTTGTCTCGGCGTTCATGTGGCTGCTCACCGTCGTGCTCATCGTCACCGCTCCGCGGCGCCGCAGCCAGAAGATCCTGATCGCATCGGCGCTGATCGCGTGCGCGAGCACGCTCAACATCGACGATCTCTATCTGGCGCTCGACCGACTGGTCGGCTCGCGGAACGTCGTCACGCTCATTGCGGAGCTCCTTCTGATGACCGGCATCTACTTTCTCTCGGCCGCCATCATCGGTGCCGTTCGGGAGTCGGATGAGCGGCAGCGGTTCAGCTCACTCATCGCGTTGACGGTCACGCTGGTTGCCATCACCGTCTCGTTCGTGTTCATCGAGATGGCTGACTCCACAACGCTGTTCATGGTCGACTACGGTGACCAGCTGGCCGCGGCGATCTACAGTTCGGTGCAGTACGTGTACGTCATCGGCGTGCTCGGGTACACGGGCGCCGTGGTCGTGGGGCACCTGCCGGCCATGGCGTCCAGCGGCTACAAGGTCGGCTTCGGTGTGGTCGCGGTCGGATGCCTCGCGGCGGTGTTGCTCGGCCTCGATGTCATTGCGATGAACGTCGTGCACGTGCTTGGGGTGGAGCCGCTGTTGGCGGTGCTGCAGGCGATCTACAACCCGCTGTACGTCGCGGCGATGCTGTTCCTCTGCGCCGGACTCGCCATCGTTCCCCTCGCAGGGATGGCGCGGGCCTCCTCCAGGCGCCGCCGAATCGTCCGACTGCTGAGCATCGTCGAAGACATCTGGAGCAGACATGTGCCCGAACCATCACTTCCGAGCGTCGACGGGACGGATTCCGAGATGCGCCTCCACCGGATGCTGGTTGAGATTGAGGACGCCCGCCTGTCGCCGATGCCAAGCCCGCCATTGAGTAACGCTGAGCGCGCGGTCCTCAGCGAGGCGGAGCGGTACCTGCGGCCGGTTGCCGAAGGTGCGTTGGAGGGCGGGCGATGAGGCCGCTCAGAGTGCTTGCCGCAGGGGTAGGCGTCACGGTGGCGATGCTCGGTGCGGTGGGCATCGGTGTTGCGCGGTATGCGGTGCTCGGTGGGCCAGTCCGGTTCTTGCGAGTGATGGGGCGGCCTGCACCGGACGTAATCCGCTTGCCTCGGATCGACGCGAGCGTGCAGCCGGCGACGTTCGGGTTGGAAGCCGTGGACGGTTCGCTGACGGTGGTCGGTGCGGCGGTGGCTGTTGCCGCGGGGTCCGTCGATCGCCGGGTTGAACCGGCGGCGACGTTGAAGGCTGGAGACCGCGTTCGGCTGGTGGGGAACGTCTTTGACCGAGAATCTGCGCTGGTTCGGGCGGCGTCCCAAAGGAGCTGGACCGCATCGGCGGTCGCCCACCGGGTGTGGGATATCGAGTCCGAGGGTGACGACGGGGGCCTTCGCTTCGTCCACGTCCATGGCCTTGGGGCGTCGCCGGCCGCGACGCTGAGGTCCGTCGACGCGGTTCGCCAGCTCGGCTACCCGTCGACCGTCGTCTCACTCGACGGGAACTCCGACATGTTCGCGCGAGTGCGGGGCATCCGTGCGTCAGCGGCCGAACGGGTCACTGCCGCGGTTGACCACGCTCGTGGCCGCGGAGCGCGGCGGGTCATCCTCGTCGGCTGGTCCTTCGGAGGAGAGCTCGCGGTGCAGGCAGCGGCCGGTCGAGATGATGTCGTCGGACTCATCTTGATCTCGGCCACGACCGATCTCCTCGCGACAATTCGGGCAGAGGCGAAGGCGCGTCATCTTCCATCGATCGTGGCCGAGCTAGCGGTGACCGTTCTCACGACGCCGGGGCTTTCCCGTCTCGCCTGCGCGGACCGCCCCTTGGAACATCGCGGGCAGCAGGCCGCGGGCTCGCTTCGGATGCTGGTGATGCACTCTCGTGGCGACAAGACGCTCTCCAGGGAGGCGATCGCAATGCATGGTTTCGGCGACTCGGCGGCGATGACCGAGTTTCCCCGTGCTCCGCACACGATGGAGTGGAACGCGGATCCTCTGTTCTTCGAAGGCAGTGTTGAAGGCTGGATCGACGGTTCCCTGAGGTTGCACGCGGATGGGTAAAGGTCGTCCGCCCTTGTCATTGGGAACGTGGGGCAAGATTCAGCGATTCGATCATTACGGAACGCCTGGTGCCATGGCCTACGTCCGTGACGCGGACGGTAAGCGACGCCGCGTCATCCGGACGGGACGCACACACGCCGAGGCCGAACGTCTACTCGCGCTTGCCCTTCGAGATCGAGTCACGCCCAGCTCAGAGGAGATCACGAGCGAGACGCTGCTTGACGACCTCGCTGGGCAGTGGCTTGAGGAGGTGCGTCGAGACGAGCGCGCGGTGGCAACAATTGGCAGGTACGCGTCTACCATCCGCTCCCATGTCGCGCCAGTTGGAAATCTTCGGGTTCGTGAGGCGACGGTGCCCAGGCTCCAACGGCTCGTCGATGAGGTGGCTGACCATGCCGGCCCAGCAGCAGCACGGCTCCTGACAGTTGTCCTCAAGGGCATGTTCGCTCTTGCCATTCGGCATGGCGCTCTCCCCGAGAATCCCGCCGCTCACGTGAAGGGGCCGAAACGCAAGCGCCAGCCTGTTGTTGCCCCGAGCCTTGAACAAATACATGAGCTTCGCGTGCTCCTGGAGGCGTACGACCGTCGGCCCGGGGCACACCCCAACGCGATTCGCGACCTCGCCGACATTGGCGATGTCCTCATCGGAACAGGCGCGAGAATCGGCGAGGTCCTCGCGCTGACCTGGAGCGACATCGACCTGGGGGCCGGGCGGGTAACCATCACCGCGACGGTGGCTCGTGTTGCCGGAGGCGGGCTGATTCGTCAGAGCTATCCGAAAACCGAGAGTTCCGTTCGCCGATTAAGCGTTCCAGTGTTCGTGCGAGAGGTCTTGGTGCGGCGCCGCGCTGCCTCTTATAGCGATCTGGTGTTTCCTTCTGCGAATGGGACACCGCGGTGGCCGGAGAACGTTCGAGCTCAGTGGGCGAATGCGGTGAAGGGAACGGCGGCCGAAGGACTCACGACTCGCTCCTGCCGGAAAGCGGTGGCCACCTACTTGAAGTCTCGCGCGAGCATCGAGGCGGCAGCCGGCCAACTGGGTCACTCTACGTCCAAGATCACGGAACTCTTCTACGTTCCCGCTGACATCGACCGCACCGACTATTCAGAGCACCTCGGTGACCTCAGGGGTTCGGCTCGCTCGCCTGATTGAGTCGCAACCCGAAGGTCGGCAGTCTGATCGACGTTTACGGCTGCGCCAACGTCTCAACTCGGAACTCGGGGTGCTCGCGGATGCCGGTGAGCCCCCATGGCTGGGGTACAACGTTGTCGTCGGGCTGCATGCGGCTTGGTGAGTACATCCGAAATCCGACGATCGGATCAAGCGCTTTTAGAGACATGCGGCGATCTGTAGCTGTTCCGCCGTGCAGCGCGGCAAGTATTTCATCCCCGTTCTCCGCCTCGACTCCGGGGTGATAGAAGGCGACGTCGTCGACGAACAGTTCCTCGCCATAAAGCGTGATCGACCATTCTGATTGGCGTCCGTGGATTGCCCCGCCGTGTTCGAGCAGCCGCTCCAAGCCGTCGTTCACTACACCCGTGAGGGTGTAATTGATGCCGTTCACGCGGGGCATGAGAGCCACTTTCCCCTCCAGGATCATCCGGACGGATCGGGCCCACAGTCGGTCTGGTCCGGCGACGACCTCCTTCGGAAATCTGAATCGCACATCGAGCTCGCGCTCTATGAATGCGAGATCCTCCGCAAGCTCCTGGACCACCGGAGGAATTCTGCGCTCGCTCGATTGATTGAGCGTGGCGCTGATCGTGTTGTCGTCGATGCTCAGTTCGATCACGCCAGACTGATCGAACGCATCTAGGAACCGAATTGCTCTGGCGACTGCCGTAGCGTCGTGCCCGGCCGGTTCGAAGTCGATCGCGACCGCAGCCCCGTCGGTGTCCTTGAACCCGAGTTGCCACGTCATCGACACCCCGGCTTCGAGCTGTACTCTGACCGTTCCACCGCGTTTGCCGTGGGTGCGCCAGATCGTGTTTCCGTTGAGTGACCGCGGTCGCTCGTGTTCCCGCGCGACCCGGACAATCGTGGGGCGATCAAAACTCGTATCGGAATCGGGGAGGATCTCGAGCTGCGCGTTCTCAACGCGCTCAGCAAACCAGCTTGGACCGGTGCGTTCGAGGAACTTGACCACTTCCGGAGGGAGCACAAGACGCTCAGCCAACCCAAAGTCCATCGACTCCCGAAACACCTCGCCTAAAGCCTCATGGGCCGTGAAGTCGAGTTGCATCGTGATGCCGAGCGGCTCGCGCTGGTCCGCATCGGGTCGCTTCGCGAATAGAGTTTCGGTTACGGTTCCGCCCACAACGGAGAAGCTCGTTCCCCAGTAGCTGCTGCGAGCATCCGCTCTGTCCGCGAGCCGTCGGACCTCGTCGGCTAGTGCCCTTGGGTCGTTCAGAGCTCCGGAGTCGCGGCGCACAATGCTTAGTGCTTCGCGGAGGGCATTGTGGTCCGCCCATCGATGCGCATCGGGGTCATCCGCCAGCATCGAATTGAGTTCCGTTTCGCCCATGAAACCCACCCGCGTCCGGGCTGCGGCGGTGATCGTCACCCACTTTCGCTCGTTGACCGTGAAGTTACGGGGAATGACAAGCGTCCATGACGGAGGCGAGAGCTTCAGGGCCTCCTCAAGCGAGCGTTGAATCTGTGGCTTGCGGCTCTTCGCCCACTCTCCCGAGAACCCTTCCGCGAAGTGTTTCAGCTGGTAGATCTTGACGAGCTGACCCGTCTTGCGGACCCTTACGTCGATATCGATTCCTCCGTCGCCACCCCTTCCGTCAATGGCCTGGGCGACGAGACCTGAACCCTCGCGGTCGTACTTGCGCACGATGAGGAGTTCGACGAGGCTGTTGAACTCGTCCCTGTGTGTCTTGCCCCACTCGACCAAGTATGCGACTCCATTCGTTCTGGACGGCCGGACGTGCGGCCGCATGACGAGCCGTTCGAACAGGATAGAACCGTCATCGTGCGGCTCAGGGCAAGAGCGCGCTGTGATCGTCCATGCGCACGATTGTGTCCATTAAGTGTCTACAAGGGGCCGTTGAATGCCCTCGTTCGTTGAGCAGGCCACCCCGCAACCCCACAATTGGAGCCGATGACGGGAATCGAACCCGCGCTGTCTGCTTGGGAAGCAGAAGTTCTACCATTGAACTACATCGGCATCGCCGCACTCGGGCGGCAACGTGCGGCGCCTGGGAGACACCGCACCACCCATGCTAGCAACACGTGAGGGCCGTTCTCGATTCGTTCCACACGGCGGTCTCGCTAGGCTGTTCGCGTGCTGCTCTCCGACCGCGACATCCGTGCCGAGCTCGACCGCGAGCGCATCAAGCTCGAACCGTACGAACCCGGCATGATCCAGCCCTCGTCGATCGACGTGCGGCTCGACCGGTATTTCCGGTTGTTCGACAACCACAAGT
>CALALQ010000187.1 GCA_937925595.1 uncultured Demequina sp.
ATCTGAGTGTCGCGAAACGGCCGTTTCGCGACACTCAGATACCGCAACCGGGGAGGGTGTACGTTCTGACGGCATGAAGGTGACTCCTGCGACCCAGGCGCTGGCAGCGTCGGGCATTGACTACGAGATCACCGAGCACGGGCCGGTGCGCTCGCTCGAGGAGGCCGCCGCCGCGCGCGGGCTCGAGCCGCGAGCGATCCTCAAGACCATCGTGGTGCGCCGCGGCGAGGGCGACTTCTTGTTTGTGCTGGTGCCTGGCGACCGCGAGATCTCGTGGCCCAAACTGCGCGAGCTGCTGGGCGTGAACCGCATCTCGATGCCAGACAAGGACGTCGCGTTCAAGGTCACGGGATATGAGCGGGGCACCATCACCCCCTTTGGCGCCACCACCGCATGGCCGGTTATCGCCGACGCTCTGCTGGCTCAGCGCGAAGGGCCCGTGAGCATTGGGGCAGGTGCGCACGGGTTGGCCGCGACCGTGGCGCCCGAACAGTTGATCGAGGTGCTGGGGGCGCAGGTGGCCGACGTCACCGAGCCGCTCAAGCCGCGGTCTTAGCCGACGCCGTCACTGGAGGCAGAACTCGTTGCCTTCGGGATCGCGCATTTGGTAGTAGTGCTCGGGCCACGGACCCCACGACTGGTCGATGAGGCGGACGACCTCCGCGCCCAAGGCGACCAGACGGTCCTTCTCCGCCTCGAGCGCCTCGGGAGTGGTGGGCTCGCCAGGCGTGGCCTGAATGTCGAGGTGCATGCGATTGCGCGATCGCTTGGGGCCGATGGCGTGATGGAAGAACAGGCGCGGGAACTCGCCGCTGGGGTCCTCGACGAGTGCGCGCTTGTTGAGGTCCTCCTCCGTGAGGCCGGAGGCCAGCAGGTGCTCCTTGAGGTCTCCCTCAAAGCGGGCAGGCTCGACTCCAATGACGGCCGCCCAGAACTCCGCGAGCTTCACGGGGTCGTTCGCGTAGAAGACGATGTTTCCTAGCTTCGATGCCATGTTGCCACCGTACGCTTGAGGGGTGACATACGTCAGGCCATCGCTTGATACGCCTGTTTACCTCGATGAACACGGCATGCCGATTCCCTATGGCGAGCGGTGGGGGATGGACTCCCCGCCAGAGGAGACCTACTCGGTGGTGTCGCATCCGGAGCGGTTTGCGCCCCTGCTGGAGGTGGCCAAGGCGCTGCGCGCACATCTCCTCGAGACGTATGACGTGACGGAGGACGGAGACCGGCTGACTCCGGCGGATCCCGCCGCGGCGCCGCTCGAGATCGAGCTGACGGACTTCCCGGGAGTTCGCGTGCGAGCGGGCTTCGCCGGATCCATGGGTGCGCCCGGCTGCGGGTGCGATGCGTGCGACGAGGGGCTCGAGGAAAGTGCGGAGGAACTGGAGCGCTACGTGTTCGCGGTGGTCGCGGGGCGGTACCAGGAGCGCCTCGACGGCAAGTGGGTCACTATCGAGACGTGGGATGAACAGGGCAGCGGAAGGTCAGAGGGGAGCCGGAACAACTACAGCAAGGACGTCATAGCCGCGCTGCGCCGCCACGGGGCGTGGAAGCCCTGGCCGCTTAGGAGCGGCCCAGGAACTTCGTGAACTCGGGGCAGTACAGCTGAATCGACGCCGTGAGGCTGAACGCGGCGTCGTACGCCTCGATGCCATAGGTGCGGATCGCGTCGGCGCCCGACTCGGGGGCGCCGCTGGCTTCCATGGCGTCGCAGCCGGCGTTGAGGATGGTCTCGATCTCCGCGTCCGTCTTCTCCGCGAAGCTGGGGAAACCCTGGCGAAGCGTTCCGGCGACCGTCTCGAGGACGAAGCCGTCCTGGATCGCGCGGATCTTCACATCCTCAGGAGTCTTGGTGGGAGCGGGCTGCCCGCCGGGCTGTTCGGCACCGGGAGACTGCGGAGCCTCGGCGGGAGTCAACTGGGCCGGGGGCTCCGTGGTGAGCGCGGGATCGCTGCTGCACGCGGCGAGTGACAAGGCGAGTGCGGTGGCCGAGACGACGGCGATGGCGTTGCGGACCTTCATAGTGCTCCTCCGTGAGGGCGCCGGCCTGCCGACGCCGCGGCCCAGTGTAAGAGGTGCCGCGTGCGGCCAACGAACGATGGGAGGGCGCGGTTGCCGCCGGGAGAGAATCGTTTCGATTCTGTGACCTTTGCGGCCGGGCGGCGCGCGGCTAGAAGCCGTGCGACGCGAGCTCGCGCTCCGCAGCTTGCTCGTCGAGGTCGGCGAGCCACGTGTCGAGGCGGTCCTCGAACAGATCCGCGGCATCAGCGTCATAGTCACGGCTGCAGCGATCAACGAACAGGTGGCCGTTGTTCTTGTACCTATATACGTGCGCATGAGGGGCGTGATAGAGCAGGCTGTCGAGCTCCTCCGCGCTGACGTACTCGTCCGGGTCCGCAAGGTGAATCTCGAGTGCGACATCGGTGCGCCACATCCCGCCAAGAGACTTGGGAGGAAGGGCACCGCCAAACAAGAGGCAGCCGCGAATGCGCCTTAGGTCCTGAGCCAGCAGCTGCGCCTGCATAGCGCCAACGCCAAACCCGACCACAACGTCCGCGTCCCTGTGATGCCTTGCAGCGCGGCGCGCTACCTCCTCCACCGCGTCGTGCCCAATCTTCTGCAGGTGCGCCACACCCTCGTCGAGCCTGCGGAAGGTCAGGCCCGCGTAGCAATCGGCGCAGTGGACGGTGTGGCCGTCCGCGGTGAGCCGCGCGGCCAGGCCGCGAAGACCTTCGGTGAGGCCGTACGCGTGATGGAAGAGGAGGATCTCTGCCATACCTTCAGTGTCACCCTGGTGAGCCGAAAGCGCACGGCGAGACAGCGTCGGGCATAAAAAAACCCCAGGCAGATCGCCTAGGGAAGGAAAGAGCGGTGCGGACGAGGCCTCGGGGGGTGATGGCGTCGCCCGCACCGCTTACGACTATGTTAGCAACGCCGCGAGGGTGCTTTGCAACTTGAAACGCATATTCTTGCCACGTGGTAGGTGCGCGGATGTTCGTGGTGGTCCAGGGACTGCTGTTCCTGGCCGTAGCGGTGCTTGCGATGGTGCCAGGCCCGACGCTGTTTGCCAGTCTGGCGGGCGGGCTCGGGTTGGTCGCGGCCGGGTCGCTGCTGGTGGCGGCGAGTGCGCGGCTGCTGGGTCGCGCGCTGACGCCGAACCCTGTTCCCAACGGGGCTGGGCTGGTCGCTGCTGGTGTGTATCGGTGGGCGCGGCACCCTATGTACTCCGGGCTGGTTGTCATTTGTCTTGGTGTCGCTGTGGGGACGGGCGCGCAGCGGTCATACATGGCCGTGGCGGCGCTCGCTGTCTTCTTCATGGTGAAGGCGCGGTTCGAGGAGCACCACCTGCTCCGCACGTACCCCGGGTACGCGGCGTACGCGGCCGTGACCGGGCGGTTTATGCCTGGGGTGGGGCGGCTGCGGTAGCGGTGCTGGGTGGGGGTGCTGGGTGGGGGTGCGCGCTGCGTGTCGATTGCGCCGTGATGTGGGCGCGCGATGCGCGCTGTGTGTCGATTGCGGTGGGGTGCGGCGCGCGGGCCTCATGTGCGTTGTCCACAGATCGGACATTTCCCTAGTCGCCGGCGATTGTTCGCGGCTAAGGTGCTCCGTATCCGAGTGGGGGGGAGCGCCATGGGGAATCTGCGCACTGTCCTTGCCGCTAGTGCAGTGGCGCTGCTGCTTGCCGCGTGCACGAATGCGGCCGTTGAGCATAGTGAGAGTGCTTCGCCCAGTGCGAGTGTGAGTGTTTCTGCTTCGGCGACGGCGACGCCTACAGCTGGAGTGGACCAACTTCTCGAGAAGCTACCCGAGGATGCGCGGTATCCGGATCTTGGTGGCGCGATCAAGACGGCCGAGTTCTTCTTCACGCTGTACGCGCCGATGTTCCAGAGCGGTGACACCACCCTCTGGGATGCGTTGAGTTTGCCCGGCTGCGTGTACTGCGAAGATGCCTCCAAGAACGCCGCGCTCGTACGTGAGGGGAACTGGATCGCAACGGGCGGAGAAATCAGCCCCGATATCGGCACGGAAGACAGCGGGCTGGATGGCGAAACGGCGGTTGTCGCGTTTGAGGCTGACTTCGCGGACGCTTATCTTGCTGCGTCGGGCTCGACTCCCGAACTTCAGGAGCCCGCCTCCCGGCGGACCATCTACACCAAGCTTGAGCTGGTCGAAGGTGTATGGCGGGTTAGTCAAGTGATGGTGAGTGAGTCGTGAATGGACGCGCCCTGCTTGCGATGGCGCTGGCCACAGTCTTGACATGCGGTGGGTTCTCACCCGCAAGTGCCGAGGAAGGTCCGTCATTCGGCGGAGGGGCAAACACAAAGGATCAGTGGTTCGAGGTCGAAGGAATCCTCGACAACAGTGACCCGGGCACCGTCGTCGCCTCTTCGAACTCGGGGTCCAACGTAGAACCGCCTACCGAGTACGTCCGAGCACCGCTGTGCTGGTCCACCACCACGCGTTCGGACCAATCGCCCTACTGCCCAAATGACGACCCGATCGTTCAGTACTGCCTGGACGGCAGCGAGGCGGTGCTCCCCACGTGGCGGCGTACCCAAGACCCGGACGGCAACTGGGGACCTTGGAGCATCTACCGGGACTACTACTGCCCCAACGACGCACCCCTCATTTCAGCCATCGAGCACGAGTGGACCCAACTCAAGCCCCAACCGAGCGCTATTACCCTCCAACCCAACACCGGCTGGGTCATCGCCACCGTGCCCACGATTGCGATGGCTGGCGATGCCCCTCGCCTCCACTCAGCCGTCCTCTTGGGTGCGAATGTCGATATCCG
The DNA here is from genome assembly GCA_937925595.1 of uncultured Demequina sp. The sequence continues at coordinate 4,799 of CALALQ010000187.1, forward strand.
AGCCACAGCGTCGGGCTATCGCTGGACCTGGGGCGACGGCTCCCACACCACCACAACCGACCCCGGCCGGCCCTATCCCAACGCGACCGTCACGCACACGTACCCGCACGCGTCGGACGCCGCGACCGTGCAGCTCACCACCACATGGAGCGGCGAGTTCCGCATCAACGGCGGGCCGTGGCAGCCGTTTACCAGCACGATCACGTCGGATTCGGACCCGGTCCCGCTGACCGTCTATGACCCGCGCTCGCGGCTTGTGGACTGCACTTTGGAAGGAGTCTGCCATCTAGCGTCGAACGGCTAACGGCGCGAGAATGTGCGAATGGAGCGCATCGAAGTCGCGCTCGAGGTGGGTCCGGTCGAGCCCGCCACGGTTGAGCGCCTCAAAGCTGACGGCTACGCCGTGTACAAGTTCGCCACGTCCTGGCGCGTGGTCGGCGAGTTCCGCCCTGACTCCGGCCAGCCCGTCATGGAGCAGGCGCGCATCCGAGTCCACGACATCCTCATCGACTACCGACTCAAACCGCTCCACACGCCGCCGCAATTCGCGATCCGCGACCCTGACGCTGACCTCGACCGTGCCGCCGGAGAACTTATCCTTGAGGACGCCAGGCGCGCCGACGACCCCGACCCCATCCCGGTGCGCCGTCGCCGCTGGTGGCAGAAGCAGATGGAGTTGGGGCTGGGAGAGCGCAAAGGTGACTGACCGCCTATTCCACCTCGCACTGGCCGACGCTTGGGCCGGCGCGTTCGCAACCGGCGAGTATCGCGAGTCCACGTTGGGCAGGACGCTCGAGGAGCAGGGCTTCATTCACATGGGCTACGCGCACCAGGTGCAGGGCGTCGCCGACGCCTTCTACCGGGGCCGCGACGACGTCATGCTGCTCGCGATCGACCCCGCGCGCGTTGGCGTGGAGATTCGCGAGGACGTGGATCCCGACTCCGGCGAGTACTACCCGCACCTCTATGGGTCGCTGCCCGTGACGGCCGTGGTCGCGGCGCATCCGGTCGAGCTGCTGCCGGACGGTCGCCTCAATCTCGAACCGTTCTTCGCGTCCTAAGTTATCCACAGATTTCCCTTTTCTCCCCTCCATGTCAGACCCCTCTGATTGAGTGGAGTCATGACCTTCCAGACCTCGCGATTCGCCCGGGCCGCGGCCCTCGTGTGCGAGCGCGACGGCGTGAATCTGGCGGGTCTCAATGACGCGGAACTCGTCGAGCTCCAGCGTGAATTGGGGGAGGTCGCGCGGGCTCAGGCGGTATTGAACGCCGAGGTAGCAGGGGAGATCGCCGCCCGCGCCGCAGCGAACCCCGGGCCAGGCAGCATCGCGCGCAAAGTTGGCTTCAGGAACGAAAAGCAGTTGATCGCTGAGACGCTCGGCACTTCGGCAGGGCAGGCTGGGCTGCTCCTTGAGGCGGGCAAGGGATTGAAACAGGCCGACGCTGAGGCCAGTCAGGTGCAGCAGTCGCCCGGGCGGGAGCTGGCGGGGCGGGAAGCGCCGGGGCGGGAGGCACCGGGGTGGCCGCTTGCCGCGGCGGCGCTGCGCGACGGGGCGATCACGGTCGACAAGTTCGAGGTCATCACCAAGACGCTGACGATTCTTGAGGCGGATGCAGAGGGTGAACGGCAGTTCGTCGAGCTCGCGAGGCGGCTGAAGATCTACGACCTCAAGAGAGTGTGCGACCGCGAAATCAAACTGGGGGACCCAGGCGGTGCGGAGGCGCGAGAGCGCCGGCAGTACGAGTCGCGATACCTGCGCCTCTTCGAAGACATGCACGGCATGACGGTGGTCGAGGGCAAGCTGGACCCGGCGTCGGCCGGCCATTTCAAGGCGTGGCTCGACAAGCAGGTGCGGGCGGCCTTCCAGGCCAAGCGCGAGAACAGCACAGACGTGCGCACCGCGGATCAGATCCGCGTCGATGCTCTCGCCATGCTCGCGCACCACGCCATGGACTGTGAGGCACCGGGCTCGGGCGTGAAGACCACCCTGGTGGTGCGCGCGTCACTGGAGGAGCTGCGCGAGGGCGTGGGGTTTGGGGAGTGCGATGCGCTCGGCGGTCCCATGAGTGTTGGCACGCTGCGGGCCATGTGCGCTGACGCGCAGGTGGTGCCCATGGTGTTGGGCGGCGGCTCGGTGCCGCTCGATGTGGGCTACGCAAAGCGGCTCGCAACGCCGTACCAGCGCCTCGCAATCGCTGAGCGAGACGGCGGATGTGCCTGGTGTCATGCTCCCGTGTCGTTCTGCGACGTCCACCACATCGAAAGTTGGCTCGACGGCGGTCCCACGGATCTCAACAACCTCGTCATGCTGTGCGTGAGCTGTCATCACTCGATGCACTACGGGCGATGGCGAATAGAAGTCGAAGGCGGCGTGGTGTGGTTCACCCCGCCGCCGGAGGTCGATCCCACAAGGACCCGCCGCAAAGGCGGACTGGCGCACCTGGCACTCGACTCTCGAACCTGAGCGCGTCTCGAACCTGGGCGCGGCGCGAACCCGACCCTGCGCGCACGACCACCCAGCGGCATGATGGACGTATGGCAACCACCGTCGCGGACTACATCGCAGGATTCGAGGGCCTCACTCGAGAACGCCTCGAGGACCTGAGAGAACTCGTGCTCGAGATCCTCCCGGACGCGGTCGAAGGCGTCTCGTACGGCATCGCCGGCTACAAGGTGAACGGCAAGCCCGTGGTCTACCTCGGCGGATTCACCGGCCACGTGGGCCTCTATCCCGTGACGGCACTCCCCGAGGACCTCGAAAAACAAGTCGCGCCCTACCGCTCGGGAAAGGGAACGGCTCGCTTCTCCAACACCGAACCCCTCCCAAGGGACCTCATCGCAGACCTGGTCCGCTTCCTCGCCAACCGCGCTGCCTCCTGACGCCTCGAACCAGCGCGCTTCGTAATCCCACCGCGCGCGTCGTAGAATCGTCGGCAACAGCGTCGACCCGGCTATCACCGGTGAGCTTGCGGAAGAAACCGACCACATCGTCGGGACTAGAACCGCACGGGCAGCCCGTTACAGCGGCGCCTCGGTGGTAGCCGGGGCATGAGCGGTTGGTGCGCAGGCCACTCGGCCCGCAACCCAGCAAGCGAGGTGGTACCGCGTGAGCGGGGGAGGTCCCCGTGAGCGTCCTCGCGGCAGTGCGACATCAGAGAGTCACAATGACCGACGCCCGGTACCCGCTTCACCGCACCTCCACCGACCCGTCCGCGGAGGTTCCCGCATCGCCCCACTTCCCCTCGATCGAGACCGAGGTGCTGAGGTACTGGGAGATTGACGGCACCTTCCAGGCGTCGATCGACAACCGTGCAGACAACGAGGAGTTCGTCTTCTACGACGGCCCTCCGTTCGCGAACGGCCTGCCGCACTACGGCCACCTGCTCACCGGTTACGTCAAGGACGTGGTGCCCCGCTTCGAGACGATGCGCGGCAAGAAGGTGGAGCGCCGCTTCGGCTGGGACACCCACGGTCTGCCTGCAGAGCTCGAGGCAGAGAAGATCCTGGGCATCACCGACAAGTCCCAGATCGACGAGATGGGCATCGCCGCGTTCAACGACGCCTGCCGCTCCTCAGTCCTGAAGTACACCAAGGAGTGGGAGGAGTACGTCACTCGTCAGGCCCGCTGGGTGGACTTCGAGAACGACTACAAGACCCTGGACCCCACCTTCATGGAGTCCGTGATCTGGGCGTTCAAGCAGCTCTACGACAAGGGCCTCGCCTACGAGGGCTACCGCGTCCTGCCGTACTGCTGGCGCGACGAGACCCCGCTGTCCAACCACGAGCTGCGCATGGACGACG
>CALALQ010000188.1 GCA_937925595.1 uncultured Demequina sp.
ATCGAACTGGGCGGGTACTTCTCACCGGATGCCCGCGCCATCACCTCTGACAGCCGGGACAACATCGACACGCCCACGACCGCGAAGCTTCTTCCGCTCGTCACCGAGGTCAGCCCCCTCCTCTTCGCCCAGGATGACGCCGCCGAGTTCGAGTACGGACTCGAACTTCTTCTCGACGGGTTCGCGGATGCCATGACGCGCGCCGGTCGCTCTGTCTGACCCACCCCTGGCCGACTGCGCCAGCAGTTACGCCGTGATCTGAGTTGCCCCACGCGTGGCGAGCCAGTCGGCGACCTCCGCCAACACGGCGACGTCAGTGGGTTTCCTCACCAGCTTGCGGTAGGCGCTCAGTGTCGGAGCGTTCGGGTCCTCGCGCAACAGGTGTGTGAGGTTCTCGGGGCGCCGAGTTTCAACGGCTCCCGTGACGGTGGATTCGATGATGGCCAGGTCATCAGGGTTGACCTGAAGGTCCTTGCCGCCGGTGATGGCGAGCACCGGGCTGGCGATGCGGCTGAGGACGTCTGCAGGGTCGAAGGCGAGCAGTTCGCGTTGCCAGCGAGCATTGATCCTTCGACCTTGCATCCGCATGGTGTCCGCCGTGGTCGCGCGAATCTTGGCGATGGCTTTTTGCTGCTGCCGGACGATGTCGATGCGAAACATCGCCATCACCGCTTTCGGAAAAGCAGGCAGCGTACGGGCGATCTGTGCCGCCTGCCACCGAAGAGTCTGCTCGCCGGTGGTTCCAGGGGCGGCCAGCAGGACGACGCCGGCAAGCTCCGGGTGGTCCGCGGCGATGATCTCGGCGATGATGCCACCCTCGCTGTGCCCCACAACAAAGGTGGGCGCTTCGGGCTCGAGCGTCCGCAGCCAGGCGAGGGCGGCGCGCGCGTCGGCGGCGTTGTCGTGCAGCCCGGTCGCGAGATAGCTGCCCCCCGAAGCACCGACGCCGCGCTTGTCGTACCGCAGTGTCCTGATTCCTGCGCGGGCGAGGGCGTGCGCCAGATCCCGTGACACCCCCAGCGGGATGCGGCGGTGGTCGGCGTTGCGGTCCACCTCGCCCGAGCCGGGGAGAATGAGTGCCAGCCCTTTGCTCACTCCCGCCGGCGTGGTCACCGTGCCGGCCAGTTCGATCTGATCTGCGGTGAACGTGACGTCCGTCTCGGTGAAGATATCCGCGTCGTTCAGCCCCAACGTCGCGCGGATCTCCTCAGCCCGTGCATACGCTTCGGGAGTGGAGACGACGAGGTCAGTCAGTCGCGTTCCTCGCAAGATGACGTGGAGGGCGGGAATGCCCCGGCGGGCTACGACGAACATGCGCTGGCCAGGCCTGCGCCACGTTCCCACCCGCATTCGACCAGGAACCGCGAGGCCAGGCGACCTCAGGCCGGACACGACGTCGAAGGGATTGTTCACCACGCGGATTCCGGTCACGGCCGAGCCGGGGACCTGGATGTTGCGGTGAAGCCCACTCACCTTCTCCAGGGTCGTAAGAGTGACGCTGAGCTGTTGCGTGGTGACGGAGATCGTGGCCATCGGGGCGCCTTTCATGCATTCGCTCCAAGTATTCTCAACAGTGAGAATGTTGTCAACTCTGCGAATCATCCGGCTCGTCGAATGCCGGGATGAACACGTTCGAGACAAGCCGGCGTACGCGTCCCTTCCCCGGCTCATTCTGCGCCTTCTCCGCGTACAGCCCGCGGATCTGCGCCAGGAACTCATCCATCTCCTCATCCGTCAGCCATAGCGCACGGTGGCGGTAGCCGACTCGGTCACGGACCATGTCGACATCACCACGGTCGGCATACGCGTCGAAATTCGCGAGGAGGGAGGCAACGAAGGTGGCGAACGCCTGCTTGTGCTCAGCCGCGCTCATCTTCGCAAGGTCGTGGTCAGAGACCTCTGTCGAACTCACGTGAAGCTTGTAGGTTCGCTCCACGGCGCCACGCACTCTGCGCTCGCCGACGACATCGAGCACTCCCGCTTCCACGAGCGTCGAAATCTGCCGGTACAGTGTCGCGGTGGCGACGTCGCTCAGTTTCGCGGCGATCTGAGCAGTGGTCAATTCAATCCCGCCCAGCAGCGTCTGGATTATGCGAAGACGCACCGGATGGAGGACGAGGTCCGCGGTGTTGCGTGAAGGCACGGTCGCGCTCCTGTGCGTAGTCGCCAGCTCGCGCGGGGGCGCCGCCAGCAGAATCGTTATCGTTTGTAATAATGTTAGCCAGATTGCGAATCTTCTCACGCGACGCTCCTTCAAGCTGGTGTGAAGACTCAGGAACTCGGCGCACGTCCAGTGCTCCTCGCGCACCACAGCGCCCCAGCTCCGTCCACGCTCACCGTCCGGTCATGGTTTCGTCCTAGACCACCGGCGCGTGGTCAGTAAAGTCACGACATGCTCGAACGCTGGGACCCGCTCATCCTGATCCACGCCATCACGGCTTCTTACGCACTCCTGCTCGGAGGCGTGCAGCTCGTCCGCCGGAGGCGAGGCGACCGTCCACATCGATACATCGGCTGGAGCTGGGTCATCGCCATGGCAATCGTACTGAGCACGTCGTTCGGCATCAGGACCATCAATGGCGGCTTCGGTTGGCTGCACGCGCTCTCGCTGTTCACCGCCGTCACGCTCACGATGGGCGTCATAGCCGCGAAGAAGCACCGCATCAAAGCACACAGGTCCTTCATGACCGGCAGCTA
>CALALQ010000189.1 GCA_937925595.1 uncultured Demequina sp.
AAGCCGCGTCACGTCGAGACCCAGTGCCTCGCGGACAGCCACGGCAACGTCGCGGTGGTGTCCACTCGCGACTGCTCGCTCCAGCGTCGGCACCAGAAGCTGGTTGAGGAGGCGCCCGCGCCGTTCCTCACGGACGAGCAGAACGAGCGCCTTGTCGAGGCATCCAAGGCGATCCTGCGCGAGGCCAAGTACGAAGGTGCCGGCACGTGCGAGTTCCTCATCGGGGTCGACGGCACCATCAGCTTCCTTGAGGTGAATACCCGCCTGCAGGTGGAACATCCCGTCACTGAAGAGGTCACGGGCGTCGACCTGGTGCGCGAGCAGTTCCGCATCGCGGCGGGTGAAGCGCTGTCCGAGATTCCCGCGGTGCGCGGCCACTCGATCGAGTTCCGCATCAATGGCGAGGATCCCGCCGCGAACTTCATGCCTGCTCCAGGCACCATTCGCACGCTCAAGTTCCCCTCCGGACCCGGCGTTCGCGTGGATGCTGGAGTGGAGCAGGGCGACACCGTGAGCGGCAACTTCGACTCGATGATCGCCAAGCTCATCGTCACGGGTGCCACTCGCGAGCAGGCCATCCAACGCGCCCGCCGCGCCCTCACAGAGCTCGAGATCGAGGGCATCCCCACGGTCGCGCCGTTCCACCGAGCGGTGCTCCAGGAGGATGCGTTCACCGCTCCCAACGGCGACTTCCGCGTCTACACGACGTGGATCGAGACGGAGTTCTCTGACACCGTTCGCAACCTTGGTGCCGCCGGCACTGCTGGCGAGTCCGCGGAGGAGATGGCCACCGAGCGCGTGATCGTCGAGGTGGGAGGCAAGCGGCTCGAGGTGGTGCTTCCCGCAGCCCTCGCGGCCGCTGGACGTGCGCGGGCAGGGGGCCCGGCGCGCCGTTCCGGCCGACGCTCTGGCGGGGCCGTGCGCACGGCCTCCGGAACCGCGCTGAGCTCGCCGATGCAGGGAACGATCGTCAAGGTCGCCGCCATGAACGGCGACGAGGTGGCCGAGGGCGACCTCATCGTGGTCCTTGAGGCCATGAAGATGGAGCAGCCGATCACGGCTCACCGCGCGGGATTCGTGCGCAACCTCGTGCTCGAGGTGGGTGCAGGAGTGAGCGCAGGAACGCTCATCTGCGACATCGAGGACGCCCCCATCCCGGAGTAACGCCGCGCGCACGGCGCGTCGCAGGCACCGCACGCCCTGTCCCCATTCCGCCCCCGCGACGGCATGTGCCGTGCGGACGCAGGGTGGGGAGGGGTTGGGTGGGGCCCGTTAGGCCGGGTCTGTCATGTGGTGCAGGCGGCGGGCCGCTTCTGCCACCGTTCCGCTCAGCGACGGGTACACCGTGAACGAGGCCGCGATGTCGTCGACTGTGAGGTGGTGCGACACCGCGAGCGCGAGCGGCCAGATGTGCTCCGAGGCCCTCGTCCCCACGAACACCGCGCCCAGCACCTGGCCAGTAACCGTGTGGCCAAAGATCTTCACGAAGCCCTCGTCGATGCCGAGCATCTTCGCGCGCGGATTGCGTCGCAGCTCCAGGCGAGACACCTGGTAGAAGATGCCACGCTCTTGCAGCTCGGCCTCGCTCGCGCCCACGGACGCGATCTCGGGGGAGGTGAACACGTTCTGCGCCACGGTCTTCAGCTCAAGCGGCGTCACGGCATCGCCCAGCGCGTGGGCTATCGCGATGCGGCCCTGGGTGGCAGCGACCGACGCCAGGGGCAGGACGCCCGTGCAGTCACCGGCGGCGTAGATGCCGCGGGCAGAGGTGCGCGACACCTTGTCCACGCTCACGTAACCGCGAGCGTCCAACTCGACCCCAGCGTCGGCCAGTCCGACGCCAGAGGTGTTGGGAACCGAGCCCACGGCCATGAGGCAATGCGAGCCCTCGACAACCCTGCCGTCCTCAAGGAAGACCACGACGGAATCGCCCTGGTTGACCACCTTGGACGCCCTGGCGCGCCCAAGTACCTCCATGCCGCGGCGCGCGAAAGTCTCGGTGATGAGCGCGGAGGCCTCGGGATCCTGCGTGGACAGCACGCGGTCGCCGGAGGAGACCAGGGTCACCTGCGAGCCGAGCAGGTTGTAGGCGCCCGCGAACTCGGCACCCGTGACACCGGAGCCGACCACAATGAGGTGCTCGGGCAGCGTCGTCAGGTCGTACAGCTGGGTCCATGTGAGGATGCGCTCGCCGTCGGGCTCCGCTCCCGGGATGATGCGTGGCGAGGCACCAAGGGCAAGCAGGATCGCGTCGGCTTCGAACTCGTCGTCAGCGGTCACGACGCGGCTCGACGAGACCAGCCGACCCTCGCCCTGCACCACGTTGATGTCGTTCTTCGCCATGCGCAGCGAGATGTCGTGCGACTGCTTGAGCACGAGCTTGCGGATGCGCTCGTTCACGGCGGCCATGTCGACGCGGGATCGCAGACGATCGGCGGTGCCGTCGGAATCGGCGATGCCCAGCTCGGGGGCACGGCCTGCGATGGTCAGCCACTCCGCGGTAGCGATGACTGTCTTGGACGGAACTACGTCGGTGAGGACGGCATTGCCGCCAAGGCCCTGACGCTCGATGAGCGTCACCTCGGCTCCTGCCTTGCGGGCGACGATTGCCGCCTCATAGCCGCCAGGTCCTCCCCCGACGATCACTACGCGTGAGGTCATATGTCCATTGTCGCTGACGCGGCGGCACCTGTGTTCCCGCCGGGCTACTGTTGATGACATGGAAACCGCCCTCAACGCCGCGGCGGAGGCCGCAGCAGTCCTTGCCGCCAAGACCGGCGTGGACCATCACGACATTGCGCTGATCCTGGGTTCCGGCTGGGGTGGGGCCGCTGACCTGATCGGCGAGGAGATCGCCTCCGTAGAGGCCTCGGAGATCCCTGGCTATGACGCCCACGCCGTCGCCGGGCACTCGTCCGCGATGCGCTCCCTGCGCACGAAAGACGGCCGCAGCGTGCTCGTCCTGGGTGCCCGCCAGCACTTCTATCAGACCCGCGACGCCATCAAGGTGGCGCACGGCGTGCGCATGGCGGCCGCCGCCGGCTGCCGCAACCTCGTGGTGACGAACGGCTGCGGCTCCACGCGACCCGAGGTGGGCCCCGGTTCGGTGGTCCTCATCGCCGACCACATCAATTACACCGGCACCACGCCGCTCGAGGGCGCAACCTTCGTCGACCTCACCACGGCGTACTCGCAGCGCCTTCGCGACCTCGCGCATGAGGTGGACCCCACGCTTCCAGAGGGCGTCTACATCCAGTTCACAGGCCCGCAGTATGAGACCCCGTCAGAGGTGCGCATGGCCGGGATCTGGGGCGCGAATCTCATCGGCATGTCCACGGCACTCGAGGTGATCGCGGCGCGCGAGCGCGGCATGGAGGTGCTGGGCCTGTCGCTCGTCACCAACCTCGCGGCGGGAATCGGCGGCTCCGAGCTGCACCACGGCGAAGTGCTCGACGTGGGCCGAGAGTCCGGCCCGCGCATCTCTCGCCTGCTCGCTGACATCGTGGCGCGACTGCCATGAGTTCCCTCACAGACACTGCCCGACGCTGGGTCGCCGATGACCCGGACGGCGCCACTCGCGCTGAGCTTGAGCGGGTGATCGCCGCCGCGGAGAGCGGCGACGAGGAGGCGGCGGCCGACCTCGCGGATCGCTTCGCGGGGACTCTCGAGTTCGGCACCGCGGGACTGCGCGGCAAGGTGGGCGCAGGCTCCAACCGCATGAACCGTGCCGTGGTGATCCGCGCCGCGGCCGGTGTCGCGCGGTATCTCAGCGACAGCGTCGGGCAGTCTGTCGTGGCTATTGGCTACGACGGTCGCCATGGTTCGATCGACTTCGCTACGGACACTGCCGCCGTCATGGTCGCCGCCGGGCACCGCGCGCTGCTGATGCCGCGCATGCTCCCCACCCCCGTGCTGGCCTACGCGACGAGAGCGCTGAATGCAGACGCGGGCATCATGGTGACCGCCTCGCACAACCCGCCCCAGGACAACGGCTACAAGGTCTACCTGGGAGGACGCGCCGTCACGGACTCTGGCCAGGGCGCGCAGATCGTGCCGCCGTATGACGCCGAGATCGCGTCGCGCATCGCCGCCGTGCCCTCGGTTCTCGAGGTGCCACGCGCGGACAGCGGTTGGGAGACCATCCCCGATTCGCTCGTGGACGACTACGTCCGCACCGCCGCGAGCGCCGCCGGCCCGGACCCCGACGGCCGCCGCGCGAACACCCGCATCGTCATCACGAGCCTCCATGGCGTGGGCTCCGAGTGCATGCAGCGCGCGCTCAGGGAGGCCGGTTTCACGGACATCCACGAGGTCGCAGAGCAGGCCGTTCCCGATCCCGACTTCCCCACCGTCGCGTTCCCCAATCCGGAGGAGAAGGGCGCGATCGACCTCTCGCTTGAGCTCGCGCGGCGAGTGGGTGCCGATGTGGTCATCGCCAACGACCCCGACGCGGACCGCTGCGCCGTCGCCACCGTCATCGACGGCGAGTGGCGCATGCTTCACGGCGACGTCACGGGTTCACTGCTTGGCGAACTCATCGCTCGCCACCGCGCTCGCCTGCGCATGGCTCCCGGATCGCAGGTGTTCGCCAACTCGATTGTGTCCTCGAGGCAGCTCAAGGCGATCGCGGAGCGCCACGGCCACTCCCATGTGAACACGCTCACGGGCTTCAAGTGGCTGTCCCGTGTTCCTGGGCTCGTCTTCGGCTACGAGGAGGCGCTCGGCTACTGCGTGGATCCGAGCAGCGTGCGCGACAAGGACGGCATCAGCGCTGGCACCCTCATGGCCACGTTCGTTGCCGACCTCAAGGCGGAGGGCCGCACGCTCGCCGACGCTGTCGACGACCTCGCTCGCGACTACGGCGTGTACCTCACTCACCAGGTGTCCGTGCGCTACAGCGACCTCGCGGAGATCCCTGCGACCATGGCGCGGCTGCTCGCGAACCCTCCCGCTTCCCTTGCCAATGCGCCCGTCACCGCCACTGACGACATGAACGAGGGGTTCGCGGGTCTGCTGCCCACGTCAGGACTGCATCTCGCAACGAGCTCCGGCGCGAGAGTCATCATTCGACCCTCGGGCACCGAGCCCAAGGTCAAGGCGTACCTCGAGGTGATCAAGCCCGTCGAGGGCGACGACATCGCTGCAGCGCGCGCCGCAGCCACCGAGGAGATGGCGCTCTTGGAGGCCGACGTTCGGGCCGCGTTGGGCGTCTAGCCGCGAGAGGTCTGCGGCCCAGAAGTCTGTGGCCTAGTAGCCGTCGCCGCCCGTCTCAGTGACGACGCCGTCGAGACCGTCGAGCACCGCTCGCGTCCCGCTCAGCCCCAGTCGAGTGGCGCCGGCGTTGATCATGGCGAGCGCAGCGTCGGCCGTGCGAATGCCTCCCGAGGCTTTGATGCCAAGGCGACCGCCAACGGTCTTGGCCATGAGTTCCACCGCGTGCACCGACGCACCGCCCGAGGGGTGGAAGCCCGTAGAGGTCTTCACGAACTGGGCGCCGGCAGCCTCTGCGGCGCGGCACGCGCCCACGATCTGCTCGTCCGTCAGGGCAGCGCTCTCGATGATCACCTTGAGCAGGGCCTTGGGATCCATGGCGTTGCGCACGGCGGCGATGTCCGCCTCCACCGCGGCGAAGTCGCCCGCGATGGCCGCGCCGATGTCGATGACCATGTCCACCTCGTCAGCGCCGTCGGCAACGGACTGCGCCGCCTCCGCGGCCTTGATCGAGCTGTGGTGCTTGCCAGAGGGGAAGCCGCACACGGTCGCGACGGCAAGGCCCTCGGGGACCGTCACGGGCAGCATCGAGGGCGAGACGCAGATCGAGAACACCCCAAGCGACGCGGCCTCCGCGATGAGCGCCTCGACCTCCGCCGGAGTGCCTTCTGGCTTGAGGAAGGTGTGGTCAACGTACCGGGCAAGTTCATCGCGAGTGAGCATGTCTCCACCCTACGCCGAGCCAGCTTGCCCTTCTCACTGGGGCGTGCGACCATCGAGGTGCAGCCCCAATCTGGGGCGCCCGGACGAGTGCGACGTACCCGGCCCACGACAAGACGACGCTTAAGGAGTCTGTCGTGGCGTGGATAGTTCTGATCGCCTCAGGAATGCTCGAAGCAGTCTGGGCCACCGCCCTTGGCAAGATGCAGGGCTTCAGCCGTCTCGCACCCCTCGTGGTGTTCGTCGTGGCGCTCACCTTGTCGATGGTTGGCCTTGGCTACGCGATGCGCACTCTGCCCGTGGGCACGGCCTACGCCATCTGGGTGGGCATCGGCGCCGTTCTCACGGTGGGCATTGCGATGGCCACCGGCGCGGAGCCGGTGAGCCTTGTGCGCATCGCGCTCATCCTCGGGATCGTCGCGTGCGTCGTGGGCCTCAAGTTGACCCACTGAGGACTACTGGTCCTCGTACGCCTCGAACACAAGCTCCGCGATCTCCGCGCGCTCGTCGTAGGGAAGGAAGGCGGACCATGCGGCCGTAAGGGTCGCCTGGGCGAAGTCCTCCTTGGTCCAGCCAGCCTCCGCGAGCGCAGCGAACTCCCCGGACATCGACACACCGGACACGAGCCGGTTGTCGGTGTTCACCGTGACGGCGAAGCCCAGGTCGCGCAGCCCGTGAATGGGGTGCTCGGCGATGGACTTCGCGGCGGCCGTGTGGACGTTTGAGGTGGGGCTGCACTCCAGGGTGATCTGCCAGTCGAGAGCATGCTGAGCCACGGTGCCGAGCACGGGCTCGTCGGTGCCGAAGCCCTCGATGTCCTCCCAGATGCGCACGCCGTGGCCCAGTCGGTGAGCGGAGCCCAAGCCGAGCGCCTCCGCGCAGCTGTCCACACCGTCGGCCTCACCGGCGTGAATGGTGACCGGGAAGAGCTCGTCGCGCAGCAGGGCAAACGCGTCGCGGTGCTTGGAGGGCGGGAAGCCGAACTCGGGGCCTGCGATGTCGAAGCCCACGCAGTTGACGCCGCGGTTGGCGAGCGCGAGCCGGGCGATCTCCAGCGAGCGGTCAAGGTGGCGCATCGCGCACAGCAGGGCGCTCGCGCGGATCACGAGACCCTCCTCGAGCGCCTCGGTCACCCCCTCTTCGATTCCGGCCTGCACGGCCTCGACCACCTGCTGCAGCGTGAGCCCTCCCTCAAGGTGCTGCTCGGGCGCGTAGCGCAGCTCGGCATAGATCACGCCATCACGAGCCAGGTCGATGACGGCCTCCCGTGCCACGCGGCGCAGATTCGCCTCCGACTGCATCACGGCGGTCGTGTGCGCGAAGGCCTCGAGGTAGCGCACCAGGTCGCCGGAGTTCGCGTTGTCGACGAAGATCGCCTGCAGCTGCCCGGGATCCGTCGAGGGCAGCTCGTGCTCAATCTCGGCGGCGAGTTCGATGAGCGTCGATGGGCGCAGTCCGCCGTCGAGGTGGTCGTGAAGCAGAACCTTGGGCAGGGAGACGATCTCGTCGTGGGTGAGGGTCATGTACCAAGGCTACGCGCCAGGGATAACCTTGGCGCATGGCAGGCAACGTCGACCGGGTCGCGAAGATGGCCTTCTCCAAGGTGTATCCGCTGTACATCGAGAAAGTCGAGCGCAAGGGCCGCGCCAAGGAAGACGTCGATGCGGTCATCGAGTGGCTCACTGGCTACGGCGAGGCGGACCTTGAGCGCATCCTGAGCGACGACACCACGTTCTCCGACTTCTTCGCCGGCGCTCAACTCAATCCCAATGTGTCCAAGATCACGGGTGTGATCTGCGGAGTGCGGGTCGAAGAGATCGAGGATCCGCTCATGCAGCAGATCCGCTACCTGGACAAACTGGTCGATGAGGTTGCTCGCGGCAAGGCGATGGAGAAGGTGCTGCGCGAGGCCTAAGAGCGCGGCTTAGGAAGCACGAGCCACACGACGCGCGTCCAGTTGCCAAGAGCAGGCATGCGCTCGTGCGGCTGCGACAGGTCATCGACCCTCACCTTGTGCACCGCTCCCGATCCCGGCTCATAGAAGCGCAGGTCGTCGCCGTCGCGTCCCACGAGCAGCACTACGTGGCGCGGCACCACCGTCTGGATGCCCCGGCGAGAGTCCCCTCCCGAATACACCGGCACCGGGATGCCGTCCCGCAGCGCCGCTGATGCGTGCGCAAGACCCGCGGCGAGCTCGTCGGCATTGCCGTCGTTGACGAGCAGCCCCCGCAGCTTCACCCCAGCGATGCGCAGCTGGTTGTCGACTCGCCACGGCGGAGTGCCGAGCGCCCGCGGCCATGGGAGTGGCCCGATTGCCGACTGTGTGGTGGCCCAGTGGATTGACCGCTGCAGCGACTGCCAACGCTCCATGATGGTGTGCGAGGGACGCTTGGCCGTCTCGCTGCGCAGCACCTCAATGGGCAGGTACGAGGCAAAGCTCTGCCCGGTCGCCACCCACAGCGCCACGAATGGGTCGGCGATCATCGTCGCCATCGCCATGGTCGCGGCACCGCACGTGGTCTGGTCCACCTGGGTGAGGTGGTTGGGTCCCCACTTCACAGGCCCGACGCTGCGGCCAGCGGGATTGCGGATCCAGCCTTTGGCCGTGGCCGGCAGACCCTCCCACTTCGCGGCAAGGCCCGCCACCGCGGTGATGGGCGCGCCGCTCGATGCGGCGCGCTCGATGATCGCGCGGTCTGTGCCCACCTCGCCGAGCGCGGTCTCGAGCGCTTTGCGATCGGCGGAACTCGACGCGGCAAGCCGGCGCGAGGTGATCCGGGCATACACCGTGTCGTCGACCCGGGCACCGCGCTGCGCGAGCCCCAGCGCCCTCGCGACCGCCGCAGGGGCAAGCCACCCGCTCCGGGCGCCCACAGCGTCGGACAGACGGGCGGCGACCGATGTCACCGTCCAACCGGTCACGACCGTGTGCCCACCTTGTCGAGAATGAGAGAGCGCTCGGCGGGAGCGTCTCCGATCTCGATGGCGCCAGCCCCGTCGAGCGCTTCGTCGAGCGCGGCGAGGCCGCGCGGCATCCGCTCGGGAGTGTCCGTGTGGAGCGTCATGATGACGTCGCCCTTGCGGACCTCTTCGCCCAGCTGCTTGCGCAGGTTGATGCCCGCGCCGAACTGCACCGGGTCCTCTTTGCGCTCGCGACCGGCTCCGAGTCGCCACGCAGCGATGCCGAGCCCCAGCGCGTCGAGTCGCGTGAGGTAGCCGTCGCGGTCCGCGCGCACCTCCTCGACGTGCTTGGCGATGGGAAGCGGGGCGTCGGGGTCGCCCCCCTGGGCGGAGATCATGCGACGCCACGAGTCCATCGCGCGGCCGTCCCTGAGAGCGTCAGCGGGGTCGACATCCGTGACCCCCGCCCCAGCGAGCATCTCGCGGGCGAGCGTAAGCGTGAGCTCCACGACATCTGCCGGACCGCCGCCGGCGAGCACCTCTACGGACTCCGCGACCTCGTTGGCGTTGCCGATCGCGAGACCCAGCGGAGTCGACATATCGGTGAGGAGGGCCGCAGTGGTGACCCCAGCGTCGGTCCCCAGATCCACCATGGTGCGCGCGAGCTCGCGAGCGCTGTCGATGTCCTTCATGAACGCGCCAGTGCCCACCTTGACGTCAAGCACGAGCGCGCCGGTGCCCTCCGCGATCTTCTTGGACATGATGGAGGCCGCAATCATCGGGATCGACTCGACAGTGCCCGTGACGTCGCGCAGCGCGTAGAGCTTCTTGTCCGCGGGAGCGAGACCCGTGCCCGCCGCGCAGATCACGGCGCCAACGTCCTGGAGCTGCTGGTACATCTCCTCGTTGGACAGATCTGCACGCCAGCCCTTGATGGACTCGAGCTTGTCGAGCGTGCCGCCCGTGTGGCCAAGGCCGCGGCCGCTCAGCTGCGGCACTGCCACGCCGCACGCGGCAACGAGCGGGGCGAGCGGCAGCGTGATCTTGTCGCCAACGCCGCCGGTTGAGTGCTTGTCAGCCGTGGGCTTGCCCAGGCCGGAGAAGTCGAGCCGCTCCCCCGTCGCGATCATCGCTTGGGTCCAGCGGGCAATCTCCGCTCGTGTCATGCCGCGCTGCAGGATCGCCATGGCGAGAGAGCTCATCTGCTCGTCAGCAACCACGCCGCGCGTGTAGGCGTCGACCACCCAGTCGATCTGGGCGTCGGGAAGCACCTTGCCGTCTCGCTTGGCGACAATCACCTGGACGGCATCGAATGGCTCGGACATCAGTCCTCCAGGTTCTCGGGACCGAACGCCCACGGCAGCATCGAAGCCATGGTGACCGGTCCGTCGGGCCCATCGAGCAGCAGGTCGCTGCCGCCGTGCTCAAAGAGCAGCTGGCGGCACCGCCCGCACGGCGCGAGGGGTGCCCCGTCTCCACCCACGCAGGCGAACGCGATGAGTCGGGTTCCCATAGCGTCGGTGTGGAGCTTCGAGACGAGAGCGCACTCGGCGCACAGCGTCAGCCCGTAGCTGGCGTTCTCGACGTTGGCACCGGTGACGATGTTGCCGGTGTCGGTGAGCGCGGCCACGCCCACAGGGAAGTGGGAGTAGGGGACGTAGGCGCGCCGACATGCGGCCCGCGCGGCTTCGCGCAGGGCCTCCCAATCGATGTCTGTCATTTCTTGTACGGAATACCTTCCGCCGCCGGCGGCCTCGCGTGGCCAACGAAGCCCGCGACAGCGAGGATCGTGGCGAGGTACGGCAGCATCGCGAGGAACTCTGAGGGGATGTCGGAGCCGATGATGCCCAACTGATCCTTGAGGGAATTGGCGAAGCCGAACAGCACCGCGGCCGCGAGAGCACCCGTGGGTCGCCAGCGGCCAAGGATCATCGCCGCGAGGGCGATGAAGCCAGCGCCGGAGGTCATCTCCTTGCCGAATGCAAGACCGGCTGCGACCGTGAAGTAGGCACCGCCAAGACCCGCGATCGCGCCACCGAGGATGGTGTTGCGGACGCGAGTGCGGTTGACCTTGATGCCCACGGTGTCGGCCGCCGTGGGGTGCTCGCCAACCGCGCGCACCCTGAGGCCCCAGCGTGACCTGAACAGCATGATCGCGAGCGTCGCGACTGTGATGTACATGAGGTACACGAGGATCGTGTGGTTGAAGAGCATGGGCCCAACGACCGGGATCTTCGACAGCACCGGGATGGACCACGTGTCGAGTCGCATCGACTGGTTGAGGCTGGGGTTCTCGCGCAGCAGGGTGCCGAACAGGAAGTTCGTGATACCGATGACGAGCACGTTGAGAACCACACCGACGACGATCTGGTTGACCCAGTACTTCACCGCGAACAGCGACAGCACGGCACCGACAAGTGCGCCAGCGATGGGCGCCGCGATGAGACCCGCATACGCGTTGCCGGTGGCCGACGCTATGACGGCTCCCGTGAAGGCTCCAGCGAGCAGCTGGCCCTCGATGGCGATGTTGATGACGCCCGATCGCTCACAGACGAGGCCGGACAGCGAACCGAAGACCAGGGGAACCGACAGCACCACCGCACCGGTGAGCAGGCCGGTGATCTGGATGTTGGTCGCGTCCCTGCCGGCTCCCGCCCAGCTGAGCAGTGCGCCGAGCACCGCAACGCCGTAGAGCACGGCGCCGTACCAGGGGAACTTGCGGAACGTCTGCACGCAGTACGCCGCGTACGCAGTGATGAGCAGCGCGACGATGGACAGCACCACGGCCGTCGCCCGGGACGGCAGCGTGAACATGGGGATGCGGAAGAAGTCCGACGCCCTGGCCACCGCGAAGGTGGTCTGCTCGCCCGACGGCGTGCCCAGTCCGAAGACAAGCAGCGAGATGATCGCGAGCACGCCGAGCGTGATCGTGAGTCCCCAGTGCTTGCTGCCCTTGAGCGGCTCGGCGGGGGTGGACGGCGCAGGAGCCGTTGCGACGGCGGTCATGCCGCCACCTCCTTCACGAAGCGCGGATTGGGCAAGCGGAACAGGAACCTCACGAGCGGAGGCGCCGCGATGAACAGCACGATGAGCGACTGGATGACCAGCACGATGTCGATCGGCAGTCCCGCCTGCACCTGAAGTGTGGGGCCGGCGGCCTTGAGACCGCCGAACAGCGTCGCGGCGAGCACGATGCCCACGGGACGGGACGAGCCGAGCAGCGCCACGGTGATTGCGTCGAAGCCGATCGATCCGGCGATGCCGATCGTCAGCGAGGGCTGCGTGGCAAGGATCTGTGCGGAGCCGCCAAGACCGGACAGCGCACCGGCCACAACCATGACGAGGATCGTGACGACGGGGACGCGCATGCCGGCCGTCTTAGCGGCAGAGGCATTGGCACCCACCGCCCTGAACTGGAAGCCCAGCGTGGAGCGCTCCATGAGCCACCACGTGAACCACGCCGCTCCCAGCGCAAGCAGGAAGCCCCAGTGCAGCGCGAACTGGCTGCCGAACAGCTTGGGGAACTGCGCGGAGGAGTCGAGCACGGGAGACTGCGGGTTGTCGCTTCCGGGACGCTGCATGAACTCGAGAGTGAGCAGCCAGCCCACCAAATTGAGAGCCACGTAGTTGAGCATGATCGTGGTGATGACCTCGTGGGCACCCGTCTTCGCCTTGAGGAAGCCCGGAATGAAGCCCCACATTGCGCCACCGACGGCGCAGCCGATCACCGCAAGCAGCAGATGCAGCGGGAAGGGCAGGTGCCACAGGAAGCCGACCATCGCGCCAAGTGTGGCGCCAATGAGGAGCTGGCCCTGAGCACCGATGTTGAACATGCCGGCGCGGAAGCCAAGGCCGATGCCCAGGCCCGCGAAGATCAGGGGCGTCGCCTGGGTGAGCGTCTGCATGAAGGGGGCGATCTTGCCGCTGAATGAGCCTGCGCCGGCGTTGAAGACCGCTCCCTGCCACAGCGCGCTGTAGGCGCCGCCCACAGCGTCGCCGATCGCTCCGAAGGTGTCAGAGGGGCGCGAGAAGAAATACGGCAGCGCCTCACGGAACTCGGTGTTCGCCATGAGGATGAGCACCGAGGAGATGAGCAGCGAAGCGACCACCGCGAGGACGATGACGAGCCAGGAGCTCTCAACGATCTCCCGGAAGACCGTGCGCGTCTCAGGGCGCTCCCTGAGCTCCTTCTTGACCGGCGGCTCTGCTGCGGTCGCGGCCGCGACCGACGGTGCCGGGGGTGGAGTTTCGTCGCTCACGCTGCATCCTCCTCAGTAGACGCTCCAGCCATCATGAGGCCTAGTGTGTCGCGGTCAGTGTCTGGTGGCACGATGCCCACGATCTGGCCGTGGTACATCACCGCGATGCGGTCGGCGAGCGCGACCACCTCGTCGAGCTCCGAGCTCACGATGAGCACCGCGGCACCCGAGTCGCGCTCCTCGATGATTCGCTTGTGAACGAATTCGATCGAGCCCACGTCGAGACCACGGGTGGGGTTCGACGCAATGAGGAGCTTGAGCGGTCGCGACAGTTCGCGGGCCAGCACCACCTTCTGCTGGTTGCCGCCGGACAGGGAGCCAGCGGTGTTGAAGATCGAGGGGGTGCGAATATCGAACTGTTCGCGATGCTTGTTGCCCTCGTCCTCGATGACCTTGGGGCGCAGCACCCCACGCTTGGAGTAGGGCTCCTTGTCGTAGACGTCGAGGATGAGGTTATTCGCGATCGTGAAGTTCGCGACCAGACCGTCCTCTGTGCGGTCTTCGGGGACAAAGCCCAGGCCCGCCTCGAGCACGTCAGCGATCGGCAGGCCCGTGATGACCTTGCCGTCGAGGGTCGCCTTGCCGGAGGTCGGTGTGACCGCTCCAAGCAGCGCCTCGGTGAGCTCGGTCTGACCGTTGCCCTGAACTCCCGCGATGGCGAGGATCTCTCCTCCGCGCACATCGAAAGACACGTTCTTGAGGTGCGCTACGCCGTACTCGTCGACGACGCTCAGGCCCTTCACGTCGAGGATGACGTCCTTGGGCTCCGCGGGGGCCTTGTCGACCGTCATCGTGACGGCGCGACCCACCATGAGAGAGGCGAGCTCCTCGCGAGTCGCGGTGGGAAGAGCGGTGCCGACGACTTTGCCGCGGCGAATGACCGTGATGGTGTCGGCGATCGCCTGCACCTCACGAAGCTTGTGGGTGATGAGCACCACGGCGGTGCCGGAGTCGCGCAACTGGCGCACGATCTCGAGCAGCTCGTCGGTCTCTTGGGGCGTGAGCACCGCGGTGGGCTCATCGAGGATGAGCACCTCTGCCTTCTGCGACAGCGCCTTGATGATCTCGACGCGCTGCTGAGCGCCAACGGGCAGGTCCTCGATGACTGCGTCGGGGTCGACATTGAACCCGAACCGCGAGGAGATTTCGCGCACCTTCTCACGGGCCGCATCGATGTCGAGCAGCTTGAACGGCCCCTTGACCTGCTCGTGGCCGAGCATGACGTTCTCGGCAACGGTGAAGGGGTGGACCAGCATGAAGTGCTGGTGGACCATCGCGATGCCTGCGGCCATCGCGTCGCCGGGTCCGTCGAAGTCGACGGCCTTGTCGTCGATGAGGATCTCGCCCTCATCGGGGTCGTACAGGCCAAACAGGACGTTCATCAGCGTCGACTTGCCTGCACCGTTCTCACCGAGCAGCGCGTGAACGGTGCCAGGCTCGATCAGCAGGTCAATGGAGTCGTTCGCGGTGAAGTCACCGAACCTCTTGGTGATGCCACGCAATTCAAGTTTCACGGGTGCTCCTTTGCATCGCGATCGACATGATCAGTCAAGCACTAGGGGCGCGCCGCGTCCACGCGGCGCGCCCCCGGCGCTTGCGGCCACTAGAACCGCGATTGACCTGCTAGGACAGCTTGACCGAAATCGAGCCGTCGATGATGCCAGCCTTGAGCTCCTCGATCTTCGAGAGGACCTCTGCGGGAACCACAGACGCGGTGGTGCCAAGGCCCACACCGCCGTTCTCGAGGGTGCCCACGTAGTTCTCATTGGAGAAGCCAGAGCCGACAGCAGCCTCCTGAACCACGTCGTAGACGGCGGGTCCCATGTTCTTCATGACGGAGGTGAAGATGATGTCGCCGTACTCAGTGGTCTGAGTCCAGTCGGAGTCGACACCGATGATCCAGGTGTTGCCAGCGGCCTTGGCGGCAGCAGCGGCACCCAGGCCCACGGGGCCAGCGACGGGCATGATGATGTCGGCGCCCTGGTCGATGAAGCCCTGGGCGAGGTTCTGACCCTTGGTCTGGTCGTCGAAGTCATCGGTGAACGAACCGGTGGAACCGTCCCAACCGAGGACCTTGACGGACGTGCCGTTGACCTCGTTGTAGTAGTTCACGCCAGCGAGGTAGCCGTCCATGAAGATCGTCACGGTCGGGATGTTCATGCCACCGAAGGTGGCGACGGTGCCGGTCTGGGTGGAGCCAGCGGCCGCGTAGCCGGCGAGGAACGCCGCCTCGTCGGTCTCGAAGGTCAGGCCCTTGACGTTGTCGATCGGCGGGTCGAACGAGAAGTCGATGATCGCGAAGTCGGTGTCTGCGCTGGAGGCAGCGGCTGCGGCGGTCGCGTCAGCAAGAAGGAAGCCGACGGTGATGACCAGGTCGCAGTTCGCGGAGACCATCGCGCCGATGTTCGAGTCGAAGTCCGCGGCGTCAGTGGACTCCGCGGTCTTGACCTCGACACCGAGGTCGTTCGCTGCCGACTGGAGTCCTTCGTAGCCGGCCTGGTTGAACGACTTGTCGTCGAAACCACCGGCGTCGGAGACCATGCAGGCCAGGTAGTCAATGGGAGCTGCGGCCGAGGTCGTCGGCGCTGCAGTCGCGTCAGGGGTCTCCTCCGGCGCGCTGGCACAGGCCGCAAGGGCGAGCGCCGACACGGCCGCGATGGCCCCGAGGCGAATGGTGTTCTTCATGAGTTGTTCCTCACTGGGTAGGGCCCGTCAACCACGGGCAGTGGGTGATTCCACTCTAGCGAGCGTTTGTTGCGTGTTCGCGCCGAGGATGTTGCGAATCGGCTACATAACGGGGTCCGACGCTGGGGTTGCGGCGTCCTTGACCAGTTGCGCCTTCGCTCTGCTCACCACGAGCAGGGCGTCTTCTGTCTCGACCACCACGACGTTGTCCAAGCCCACCACCGCGAGCTTGCGGGTCGCACCGACGGCGACCACCCCGTCGGACCCAATGGCCTTCACCTCACCGCCGCAGCCCACTCTGGTGACCCCGTCGGAGTCTGGTGAGAGCAGTTCGGCGAGCGAGTCGAAGTCGCCGACGTCATGCCAATCGAAGTCCGCGGGGACCACCGCGACGCCTCCCTGAGCGGCCACCGGCTCAGCAAGTGCGTGGTCAATTGCGATACGGGTAAGCGTGGGCCACACCTCAGCGAGAACGGCGTCGCGGTCTGGCCCATCCCAGGCTGCCGCGATGCGACGCACTCCCTCCTCGATCGTGGGCTGGAGCGTGGAGAGGTGCTCAAGCAGGATGTCTGTACGCACAACGAACATGCCCGCGTTCCACGCGTAGCCGCCCTGGGCGAGCATGGCCTTGGCGGTCGCAGCGTCGGGCTTCTCGGTGAAGGCCTTGACGTGGAGCACCCCCGGCGACTGCTCAACTCCGAGTTCGATGTACCCGAACGCCGTCGACGGCTCGGTGGGCGTGATGCCTATGGTCACGAGGTAACCAGCCTGGGCCGGCGCAATGGCGGTGCGAACCGCCTGAGTGAACTTCTGGGAATCGCGGATCACGTGGTCCGCGGCGAAAGAGCCGATGATGCGCGGACCGTGCCGCTGCTCCACCACTGCGGCCGCGAGAGCGATCGCCGCCATCGAGTCCCGAGGGCTCGGCTCAGCCAGCACATGGTGAGCGGTGAGGCCCGGCGACTGGGCGAGCACAGCGTCGGCGTGGGCGGCCCCTGTGACGATAATCACGTCATCAGTGAGGGCGCCGAGCCTTTCCAAGGTGCTCTGAAGCAGCGTCGAGCCGGTGCCGAGCAGGTCGAGGAGGAACTTGGGCCGCTCCGGCCGGGACAGCGGCCAGAGCCTGGATCCGACTCCTCCGGCGGGAACTACAGCAGTGAAGCCCTCAATGGGCGCATCCGTCATGGCGACCACATTATGATGAGATTCGATCCACAAGGACTTTTAGGAGAGATGCCGTGCCGTCGTTGCCGACGCTGTACCGCGGCCGCGAAGGCATGTGGATGTGGGTTGTCCACCGTGTCACCGGCGTCGCGATCTTCTTCTTTCTGCTGATTCACATCCTCGACACCGCTTTGGTGCGGATCTCGCCCGAGGACTACAACGACGTCATCGGCTCGTACCACTCGCCGATCTACGGAATTGTCGAGGCGGGGCTGGTGGCGGCGATCATCATCCACGCGTTCAATGGAGTGCGCATCATCCTCGTTGACCGCTGGACGTGGGCGCTGCGCCACCAGCGACTGCTGTCGTGGATCGTGTGGGGCATCTTCGTGGTGCTCATGGCTGGCTTCCTGCCGCGGCACCTCGGCAATGTGTTTGGGGGTGCGTGATGGCTGCGACCGCTCCCGAGCTCAAGCCGATTCCCTCGCGCCGCACCATCGGCAAGGCTCAGCGCTGGTCGTGGATCTTCCAGCGCATCTCTGGAGCGGTGCTGATCGTGCTGATCTTCACGCACCTGTTCTACAACCTGATGATGGGCGACGGCGTGAGCCAGATCGACTTCGCCTTCGTCGCGGGCAAGTGGTCCGCCCCGCTGTGGCAGTGGTGGGCGTTCGCGCTCCTGGTATTGGGACTCGTTCACGGCGGCAACGGCATGCGCATGATCGTCGACGACTACGCCCACGGCCGCGTGCTGCCCCACATCCTGCACTGGGCGCTGCGCCTTTCAGTGCTGGTGCTGATCGTGCTCGGCACCCTTGTGATCTTCACCTTTGACCCCTGCCCCACGGACGTGGACCCGTCGATCCTGCCGGGCTTCTGCGCCGACCTGTGAGGATGAGAAATGGCCGAACACGAGTTTGATGTCGTCATCGTTGGTGCCGGCGGCGCCGGAATGCGCGCAGCCCTCGAGAGCTCCCAGCGCGCGCACACCGCGGTGCTGACCAAGCTCTACCCCACTCGCTCCCACACGGGCGCCGCGCAAGGAGGCATGGCCGCAGCTCTCGGCAACGTCGAGGACGACAAGGTCGAGTGGCACGTGTTCGACACCATCAAGGGTGGCGACTACCTCGTGGACCAGGACGCCGCGGAGATCCTCTGCCGCGAGGCTGTTGACGCGGTGCTCGACCTCGAGAAGATGGGCCTGCCGTTCAACCGCACGGAGGATGGCCACATCGACCAGCGTCGCTTTGGTGGACACACTCGCCAGCACGGCGAGGCAGCCGTGCGTCGTGCCTGCTATTCCGCGGACCGCACGGGTCACATGATTCTGCAGACCCTCTACCAGCAGTGCATCAAGCAGAACGTCGAGTTCTTCAACGAGTACTACGTGCTGGACCTGATCCTCACGGGCGACCCGCAGTCCGCAGCTCCAGGCGAGGAAGTCTCCGTCGCGGGCGTTGTGGCGCTCGAGCTCAGCACGGGCGAGCTGCACACGTTCCGCGCCAAGTCCGTCATCTTCGCCACCGGTGGCGCTGGCAAGGTCTTCAAGACCACCTCGAACGCGCACACCCTCACGGGCGACGGCATGGCGATCGCGCTGCGCGCGGGCCTGCCGCTTGAAGACATGGAGTTCTTCCAGTTCCACCCAACGGGCCTTGCCGGGCTTGGCATCCTCCTCAGCGAGGCGGCTCGTGGCGAGGGCGGCATCCTGCGCAACTCGGAGGGCGAGCGCTTCATGGAGCGCTATGCGCCCACCATCAAGGACCTCGCTCCTCGCGACATGGTTGCTCGCGCCATGGCCAACGAGGTGCGCGAAGGCCGCGGCGCCGGTCCCAACAAGGACTATGTGCTGCTTGACCTCACCCACCTTGAGCCCGCGCACATCGACGAAAAGCTCCCTGACATTACGGAGTTCGCGCGCACCTACCTTGGCGTCGAGCCGTACACCGAGCCCGTCCCCGTCTACCCCACCGCTCACTACGCGATGGGCGGCATCCCCACGACCGTCCGCGGCGAGGTGCTGCGCAACAACAACGACGTGGTCAAAGGCCTGTACGCCGCCGGCGAATGCGCATGCGTCTCCGTGCATGGCGCCAACCGCCTCGGCACCAACTCGCTGCTCGACATCAACGTCTTTGGTCGTCGCGCAGGCATCGCCGCGGCTGAGTACGCGAACGAGGTCACCGCAGCTCCCGCCCTTCCGGCCGACGCTCCTGCCAGGATCGAAGGCCTGGTCGCCAAGTTGCGTGACAGCGTGGGCAGCGGCGGCGAGCGCATCGCCGACCTTCGCCGCGAGCTCCAGGAGACGATGGACCGCAACGTCCAAGTGTTCCGCGACGAGGCGTCGATGACGGAGGCCGCAGGGGTGGTCGCCGACCTCAAGAAGCGCTACGAGAACATCGCGATCCACGACCGTGGCCTGCGCTTCAATACCGACCTGCTCGAGGCGATCGAACTGGGCTTCCTCATCGACCTCGCCGAGGTCGTCATTGCCGGCGCCCTTGCACGCAAGGAGAGCCGCGGTGGCCACTACCGCGAGGACTACCCAACCCGCGACGACGAGAACTTCATGGTTCACACCATGGCCTATGCAGCGTCGGACGGTGTGAAGCTCGACTACAAGCCCGTTGTGGTCACCAAGTACCAGCCCATGGAACGAAAGTACTGAGATGACAGCAGTCGCGGACTCCCCCGCCGCAGTGGGCGCTGTGCCCACGATCGAAGTCACCCTGCGCATTCGCCGCTCCATCCCGGAGGGCAACGCGGAGCACGCCCCGGGCGAGCAGTACTGGGAGGACTTCACGGTCACCGCTCACGCGACGGACCGCGTGCTCGACGCGCTGCACAAGATCAAGTGGGAGCAGGACGGCTCGCTCGCGTTCCGGCGCTCGTGCGCTCACGGCGTCTGCGGGTCCGACGCGATGCGCATCAACGCCAAGAACCGACTCGCGTGCAAGACCCTGCTCAAGGACCTCAACCCCTCGCGCCCCATCACGGTGGAGCCCATCGCTGGCCTGCCGGTGGAGAAGGACCTGATCGTGGACATGGAGCCGTTCTTCGCCTCCTACCGCGAGATCATGCCGTTCCTCATCACCACCGGCGCGGCGCCCAAGCGAGAGCGCCTGCAGTCCCCTGCCGATCGCGCCAAGTTCGACGACACCACCAAGTGCATCCTGTGCGCGGCGTGCACTACCGCGTGCCCCGTGTTCTGGACGGACGGCCAGTACTTTGGCCCCCAGGCGATCGTGGGCGCGCACCGCTTCATCTTCGACTCTCGCGACGAGGGCCAGTGGGACCGCCTCGAGGTGCTCAATGACAAGGCCGGCGTGTGGAAGTGCCGCACCGCCTTCAACTGCACCGAGGCTTGCCCGCGCGGGATCGAGGTCACCAAGGCGATCTCTGAGGTCAAGCGCGCGCTCAACACCGGGGAGTTCTAGGACCAAAGGTTTCGCCGAATCAGCCCTCCGGAATCGGCAAGATGAGGCCGCTCTCTGCCACTCCCGTGTCGAGAATGCACAACAGGGTGGCGTTGTCGGTCTGGTTGTAAAGAACTTCGCCAGCAACGTCGCGCCATGTGCGGCCCTCTTGATCTGCAACGCTGTAGCCACCGGCCATCAGGCAGTCGGTGACGGCCCCCGCAAACATGGCATCCTGAACCTCAATCGCGCGTTGCGCGGCTCCCGGGTTTCTCGAATACAACTGCTCGACGGCCGCCGAGTGAGCGCGTGCGCACGAGTCTATAGCTGCTTGGTTGGCGTCGTCGGATAAGGCCGCATTGGACCCGATGACGTAGGTGACGATTGGTTGCCCCGAGTTACTCGTCGTCTCGATGTCGCGTGGGTTCAGTCCCGCTTCTCGAAGACAGTCGAGGTTCGCATAGATCGCCTGTTGATAGTCGTCAAAAGTCACAAAGCCTGTTTCGCCGGCGCGTCGTACTACGTCGCGCTGAGCGTCGGTCAATGAGCTTTGCTGCAGCAGGAGATCGACCTCTTGCTGCGTGAACGCCAAGGGATCCCGTGTAGGGCTGAAGGCATCGGGGGCTGGCGGGGCGACGTGCGCGCACCCCCCGATCGCGGCAAGCAAAGCAAGTATCCAGGGAGCAACTCTCAAGCGTGCACCGCGACTAGAAGTTTTGGCTGCCAACCGAATTGGTCTTCCAAGATCCAAGTGTGCACGCCACGGGCACTCCCGCTGGCACGGTGCAGCCGCGGTAAGCACGCAGCTGGGAGCTCGAGACGTTCTGCGCATACACCGCAAAACTTCCCGCGGGGATTGACGTTGTCTTGGTGGGATAGGTGTCCCACGCGGACGCGCCGGTTGGCCAATTGCGAACCGCCGCCTTGAGTTGCGCACATCCCTGCGCATCGGTGAACGTAGCCATTATCTGTGTAGGTCCTGGCAGGGTTATTGAACCGTAACTCTGACAGTCGTTGTTTGCGCTTGCTTGGCTCGCAACTGTAAGTGAAACTACGAGAGCGCAGACCCCTGCCAACGCCAGTAACGTGTTGCGACGCCTCACTCGCCACCTCCCCAGCGGACCTGCGACGCCGCTACGACAGACACTAGGGGTGTGTGAAGTCGCTCGCAACCGGAATGACGTGCTAGAAACCGCTTGCCCCCGCCGCTAACCCGCCTTCTTGCGCCCCGTCGCCCTGCGCGTGGTTACGGACTTGCGCGAGCGTCGGCTGTGAGGGGGCAGCTCCACGGCCTCAGCGGACGGGTTGATTCCCCCAGCAACCGCCCCAATCCATGCCGCCGCCACCAGCAACACGCGAGACGTGAAGTCCACGAACAGCAGCAGCGCGATCACCGTGGCAAACGGCGCTAGCACTGTGTTCGAGGACGCAGAGGCGACAAAGTAGCCGCTCGCGAGCTGCAGGACAGCGATGACCACTGCGGTAGCCACGATGGTAGGCACCACGATGCGAGCGGCCGCCTTCGCGCCGCCAAGTACCAGCAGCACGATCGCCACGAACGCCGAGTTCGCCACGAGGCCAAAGAGCGCGGCCACGACACGAACGGTGACCGGGGACGTGCCACCGTCGCCGAGCAGCCCTGCTATCGAGTTCGCGAGCGCGCCCGCGACGACCTGCAAGGCCGCGCCCACCACCGCGACCAGGCCGAGCGACACGAGCGCGATCACGTCGCGCAGCGCACCAGGGATCGCTTTCGACGCGGCTCCCCCAAGCATGGTGCGCGCCGCCGCCCGCATGCCGCGCATGTACCTCGTGGCGGTGAATATCAGGACGCCGAACGCGACGAGACCCACGAGGCCCGACATCGGCGTGGGTCGCAGCGCCCCTGGATCAATCAATCCCTCCTCGCCCGGTTGCGAGAAGATCCCGGGGATCGCATCGGCAACAAAGTCGATCACCGCATTTCGCAGCTCTTCATTGCCGATCACCACGTAGCTCGCAATCGTGACCGCGAGCACCAGAGCAGCCGCGATCGACGCGAGCGAGTAGTAGGCGATGCCGCCAGCGAGAACATTGCCATTGGCCTTGAGGTAACGCCGCAGCGCGAGGCCGACCGGCCGCGTGGTGATCTTCTCGACAATCTGCCGCCCGCGATGCAGGCCGCGCTTGGCGGCCTCTTTCGCTCGCTTCCAGCGGGCGGCGTCGTCTGTCATCAGACCTTCGGCAGCAGCCCGACGCTGTCGTAGATTCGCGCGAGCGTCACCTTCGCGATCGCTGAGGCTTTGGCCGCACCCTGCGCGAGCACCTCGTCAAGCTTCTCTGGGGACTCGAGCCACCCGAGCGTGCGGTCGCGCACGGGGCTGAGGGCCTCGACGACGATGTCTGCGAGGTCGGCCTTGAGGTGGCCGTACATCTTGCCTTCGTAGTCGGCGACGATGTCAGGGATCGCGCGGCCGGTGAAGGCGGCGTAGATGGTGAGCAGGTTCGAGACGCCGGCCTTGTTCTCGGGATCGAACGCGATGACCGTCTCGGAGTCCGTGGTCGCCGACTTGATGTTCTTGGCGATGACCTTGGGGTCTTCGAGGATCTCGATGATGCCGCGCGGGCTCGAGAAGGACTTCGACATCTTCTTGGTGGGCTCCTGCAGATCGAAGATCTTGCCGGTGTCCTTGACGATGTATGGCTCCGGAACCACGACGGTTCCCTCGCCAAAGCGCGAGTTGAGGCGCTGCGCGAGGTCACGGGAGAGCTCGAGGTGCTGCCGCTGGTCCTCACCGACGGGCACCAGGTTGGTGTCGTACAGCAGGATGTCCGCGGCCATGAGGATGGGATAGGTGAACAGGCCCACGTTGGTGCCGGACTCCCCCACCTGCGCGGACTTGTCCTTGAACTGGGTCATGCGACCGGCCTCGCCCATACCGGTGAAGGTCGAGAGGATCCACGCGAGTTCGGCGTGCTCGTGGACGTGGGACTGCACAAACAGCAGCGATCGCTCCGGGTCAACACCGGCAGCCAGGAACTGCGCGGCCGTCACGCGGGTGCGGCGCTGCAACACGGCGGGGTCCGGGGACACGGTGAGCGCGTGCAGGTCGACGACCGAGTAGATCGCCTCCTTGCCCTCCTGCAGCTCGACCCACTGCAGCAGCGCACCAAGGTAGTTGCCGAGCTGAAGGGAGTCCGAGGTGGGCTGCATCGCCGAGAACACGCGCTGAGTCATAGCCCCATTCTTCCAGGTCTCGCACCCACGGCCCTCCTCCACACAATTCGGGCCGCTGACCGGATGGTTGAAATCAACACCCCTGATAGGCGCTGGCCGTCTTCGCGGCCCGGCTCAGATTGTGTGGAGGAGGGCGGCGGTGGGCGCGCATGTCCGCGCGGCGTCAGGTGGCGTCGGCGTCAAACGGTGCGGGAGTTCCCGGCTTGGGCTCCGGAGCGACGATCGGCTCGTAGAGCGCCTCACGCACAATGCGGCGGGGATCGTACTGGCGAGGGTCGAGCGACTTCCAGTCGATGTCCTCGCCCACCTCTTCCTTGATCTGCTGCTTGCCCTGCTCAAAGAACTGACGAGCCTTGATGACCCATGCACGCAGCTGGCGCGTGTATTCGGGCAGTCGCTCCGGTCCGATCACCATCACCGCGACGATCGCGAGGATGATGAACTCCCAGGAGTTGATGCCGAACATGGCTCTATTGTGCCGTGTCCCTACGGCGAGGGCTGCGTCTCCGGCTCAAGGTCGTCGTCCTCGAAGTTCACCTTGGTGTTGGCGGACAGCACCACGTCGATGTCCTGGGTCGTGCCGTCCCGCTTCACGGTGAGGGTCACGGTCTCCCCTGGCGCCTTCGCGCGGATTGCGACGATGAGGTCATCCGAGCGCGCGATAGTGCGGCCATTGAACGCGGTGATGATGTCGCCGGGCTTGATCCCTGCCTGGTCCGCGGGTCCGCCGGCAACCACGCCGGGCGCTCCCTCGACCTCAGTCGCGATGAGCACGCCCTCGCCCGTGTGGGTGGGGTCGAGCAGCACGCCGATGACCGGATACGTCGCCTTGCCCGTGTCGATGATCTCCTCGACGGTGCGGCGCACCTGGTTGGAGGGAATCGCGAAACCAAGACCCACAGAGCCCGCCTGGCCACCAAAGCTGTTGGTGCTCGCGATGGCCGAGTTGATGCCGATCACCTCGCCAGCCGAGTTGATCAGCGGTCCACCCGAGTTGCCAGGGTTGATGGCGGCGTCGGTCTGGATGGCGTCGATGAAGGTCGCCGCCTCCTGGTCTTCGGTCCCCGTGGTGACGGGACGGTGCAGCGCGGAGATGATGCCCGTCGTCACCGTAGAGTCCAGTCCCAACGGAGAGCCCACCGCGAGCACCGGGTCGCCCACCACCATCGCGTCGGAGTCGCCAAGGACGAGCGGCTTGAGCCCGGCCTTTTTCACCTTCAGAACCGCGATGTCGTAGTCAGCGGTACGCCCAACAAGCTCAGCGTCGACGATGCTGCCGTCGCTGAAAAGCACCTTGATGGTGCCGCCATCGGCACCCGCGACCACGTGATTGTTGGTGGCGATGTAGCCGTCCTCACGCACCACGAAGCCAGACCCGGTCGACGTGCGGCCCGCGCCCGACGACGCCTCGATCGAGACCACAGACGGGAGCACCGCCGCGGCGATCGAGGCCACCGAACCGTCTTGCAGCTGCTTGGACGAGTCGTCGTCATGCGACACCGGAAGGGTCGTTGGCGTCTGCCTCACCGCCGAGTCCTCGGTGAACTGGTCATACGCGTACGCGCCGCCAAAGCCACCGATCGCGCCAAGCACGAGCGCACCAGCGGCAATCGCGGCGATCGCGCCGCCGCCAAGGCCCGCCTTCTGCTTGGGCTCTCGGGGGGCCGACGCTGGGGCGGGGAACGGCTCGGAGATGACAAAGGTGTCGGTTCCCTGCGCACTCGACGCAACCACAGCGTCGGGCACGGGCAGGGCGGGCGGCACGGCAGGCGTCGCGACGGCTCGCGCGGCGGAGGGTACGGCAGTAGCGGCGCTCGCCTGTGCGGCGAGGTCCTCAGGCGCGGCAAACGGGTTGTCTGACATGTTCTTCCTTCGTGCTTGGTCTCATCTGCCGGTGAGCGCGCCGCCAAGAACGCCGAAGCCGGCACTGATCTGGTCGACGACGCCGGGCTCTCCGGACTGGGGGAACGAGGCAACGACAATCGAGAGCGTCTCCAGCGGGCACTTGCAGGATGCGCCAAGGACGATCGGTCCCGACTGCCACAGCACCTGCGTTGGTGCCGCGTTGACTACGTACACATCGACGCCATTGACGACGATCCGCGGAGCCTCCTCCTTGACCGCCACCGACAGGCGACCGCGCTGCTCGGCGATGTAGACGGGCTCCATGCCCACGAGCAGCGAGGCGACAAGGACCTGCGAATCCGACTGCCGCAGAATCCTCGCCTCGATGGGGATGAGCCCGCTGTCCTTCCAGTTGGGCTGCACCCAGTCGGCCATCTCCGCGGAAGCCATCGCGTCCGCGTCCATGACCGCCGCACTGCGTTCTCCGCTAGAAAAGGCGGCGCTCACGAACTCACCGGTGACGATGTCCGGCGAGCCTGCCACGTAAGCGGCGCCTACCGTGAAGCCAAGAATGATCGCGAGCGCGGCGGCGATGGTCGTGGGCCGGCGGTCGCGTCCGCGCGCTGCCCGTGCCACATGCTTGGACTCGTTGCTCGCGATCTGAGCCATGCGCTCCTTGTCGAGCAGCATCTGCGCGAAGCGCATGTCGATGCCGGCAGATGACGAGTTCAGGGCCTCACGAGCCGCGCGCAGCTCCTTCCAGCGCGTGCTGCACTCCTCGCAATGGTCGAGGTGCGCCATCGCGGCGTGGGTGTCAGTGCGCGAGAGACGACCGTCGAGCAAGTCGTGGATGCGGTCACCGAGGTGCTTGTCGCTCACACAGCCTCCCGCACCGGCGCGCGGTGAGCCAAAGACTCACGCAGCTTTGCACGGGCGCGGGAAAGGCGGGAACGGACGGTGCCCATCTTGATACCAAGAGTGGCGGCGATCTCCTCGTACGAGAGTCCCTCGATGTCGCTCAGCACAACGGCTGCGCGGTACTCAGGCGGCAACTCGGCGAGGGCCTGGACGATGTCGTCACCAAGGTGCGACATGTCGTAGGCGTCCTCCGGCTGACCCGAACGCTCGTGACGGTCAAAACTGTCGGACGTCGGCACTGCCGAGTCGTCGTCAGCCATGAAGTCGAACCGGATGCGCTTCTTGCGGCGCATGCGGTCAAGGAAGAGGTTCGTGGTGATGCGGTGGAGCCAGCCCTCGAAAGTTCCCGGCTTGTACTGGCTGAGCGAGTTGAAGACGCGAATGAACACGTCCTGGGTCAGGTCCTCGGCGTCGTGCTGGTTGCCCGTCAGGTGGTACGCCAGGCGGTAGACGCGGGCCGAGTGCTGCTCAACGATGCTCTCCCAGGACAGATCCTGAGCAAGGGTCGTTTCAGCCGTAGGGGTCGCAGATTCGATCGCGATGGACTTCATCATGCTGCCTCCTCCACGGGCTGAGAACGGATATCGGTCCATCCATGTTCCCATGTTTCGCCTCGGAGCGGCACCCTCTGCGCTGGAGTGTGACCGATACCATGCTGGGTAAAGGAGGCACCATGAGCGCCGACGCGGCTAATTGGGCATATGCAGAGGATTTCGTCCCTGAGGACTCCGTGCTGCTCGCCGCACGCGATGCGGCGGACCAGTTGGGATGCGTCCCCGTGCTGCCGGGTGCGGGGCGAGCGCTGCAGCTCTTCGCGGCCGCGCTGGGTGCCCGGACGGCCGTGGAGATCGGCACTGGCGCCGGTGTTTCGCTCATCTACCTGCTGCGTGGCATGACGCCGGACGGCGTGGTCACCACGATCGATGTCGAGGCCGAGCACCAGAAGGCAGCCAAGAAGACGCTCGCGGCAGCGGGCTTCGCCCCCGAGCGCGCCCGCATGATCACGGGGCGGGCGCTCGACGTGCTGCCTCGCCTCGCCGACGGCGCCTATGATCTGGTGCTCATCGACGCTCGCAAGAAGGAATACCCCCAGTACCTCGAGCAGGCGCTGCGACTGGTGCGGGTTGGCGGTCTCATCGCGATCGACAATGCGCTGTGGCACTCTCGCGTCGCGGACCCGGCTCAGCGCGACCCCGACACCACTGCGGTGCGCACCACTCTCAAGGCGGTCAAGGACAACGACGCACTCGAACCGGTGCTGCTGAACTCGGGTGATGGTCTGCTGGTGGCGCAGCGCACCGCGTAGGCCGCGACGGCCCGACGCTGGGGCCGGGTATCGCAGGGAAGCGCAGTGAGCGCTGGTTCAGTTACTGAAGCGCGCCGAGAAGAGCGTCGCCCAGTTCCTTGACCTCGTCCGCCGAGATCTCGACGACAAGGCGGCCGCCGCCTTCAAGGGGAACACGCATCACGTAACTGCGGCCCTCCTTCACGACCTCCATAGGGCCGTCTCCGGTGCGGGGCTTCATCGCAGCCATTGTGATCTCCTCGCGGGTGGGTAGGCACGCGGGTTGCGCGTGGAAGGGAACTCCATTCTACCGCCACGGCACCTTGCCCGAAAAACCCCTTGCGACCACTCCCCACTGAAATGGGTGCTGGTGGCGGCAGCTGCCGCTCTACTGCTCGGTGCCGGAGCCCTCCGGCTGGACCTCCGTGATGGCGAGGCGAACGGCTTCCGCGGGGTCGTCGGTGATGGAGAACAGATCCACATCGGTGGGCGAGATCGTGCCCTCGGCGACCATCACGTCGCGAATCCAGTCGACGAGCCCGTCCCAGTACGCATGCCCCACAAGGACCACAGGGAAGCGCGTGATGGTGCGGGTCTGGACCAGCGTGAGTGCTTCGAACAGCTCGTCGAGCGTGCCAAAGCCGCCGGGAAGCACGATGAAGCCCTGCGAGTACTTCACGAAACAGGTCTTGCGGGCGAAGAAGTAGCGGAAGTTGATCCCCAGGTTCACGAACTTGTTGATGCCCTGCTCGTGGGGAAGCTCGATGCCAAGGCCAACTGAGACGCCGCCCGCCTCAAACGCGCCCTTGTTGGCGGCCTCCATAATCCCGGGTCCGCCGCCCGTGATGGTCGCGTACCCAGCCTCGGCGAGCAGCCGACCGATCTCGACGCCCGTGCGGTATTCGGTGGTGTTCTTGCGAGTGCGAGCGGAGCCGAACACGGAGATCGCGGGGCCGAGCTCCGCAAGCGCGCCGAAGCCTTCGATGAACTCCGACTGGATGCGCAGCACACGCCAGGGGTCCTCGTGGAGCCACGCGACATTGTCCTGGTCCTTGAGCAGGGCGCCAGAGGTGGACGTGCTCGGCACATTCTTGCCGCGCAGGATCACCGGTCCTTTTCGGTAGACGGCCATTCACTCTCCTTCAGTGAGCCATGCAGCGAGGGCCGCGGCACAGCTGTCGATCTGGTCGATGGGGCACGCCTCATGGTCGGCATGCGCAAGCAAGGGGTCGCCGGGACCGAAGTTCACCGCGGGGATGCCCAGTTCGCCAAAGCGCGCGACATCCGTCCATCCCACCTTGGCGGTGGGCTCCGCTCCCACGGCGCGCACGAGCGACTGCGCCAGGGGGTCATCGAGACCAGGGCGAGCGCCTCCCGCAAGGTCCGTGAAGGTCACGGCGTACTGTTCCAGCCCCGCACCCGCGACGAACTGCTCAAACCAAGCCTTCGCAGCGTCGGGCGTGCGAGAGGGGGCAAAGCGGAAGTTGATCGTGACGGTGCACTCGTCGGGAATGACGTTGCCGGCGATGCCTCCCCGGATGCCCACCGCGTTGAGACCCTCGCGATACTCGAGGCCGTCCACCAGGACCGTTTCAGGCGAGTGGGCCGCGAGCGCCGCGAGCAGCGCGGCTGCGCGGTGGATCGCGTTCACACCCTTCCAGGCGCGGGCGCTGTGGGCGGCGACACCGGGAATGCGCACGTCCGCACGGAGGGTGCCATTGCAGCCGCCCTCGATGCCCCCCGACGTGGGCTCGCCGAGGATCGCAAGGTCGCCCTCGAGCCACTGAGGATGGTTGCGCGCCACGCGGCCAAGGCCGTTGAGAACTGACTCGACCTCCTCGTGGTCGTAGAAGATCCACGTGACGTCGTGAACCGGCGCGGTGAGCCGAACCGCGAGGTGCAGCGCCACCGCGACGCCAGCCTTCATGTCGACAGAGCCGCGCCCGATCAGCAGGCCATCATCCTCGCGAGCAGGCACGTTGCCCTTGATGGGCACGGTGTCGAGGTGACCGGCGACGATCACCCGCTTCGCCCGCCCAAGGGACGTGCGCGCGAGCACCGCATCGCCATCGCGAAGCACCTCAAGGTGGGGCGCGGTGCGCAGAGCGGCCTCGACAGCGTCGGCGATCGCCTTCTCGTCTCCGCTCACTGAGGGGATGTCGATGAGCTGTCGCGCCAGGTCGGCAACCGGTGCGCTGAGGTCCAGGGTGACGCTGTCCGGCTCCATGGGGGCAAGCCTAGCGATGGCTCGCCGCGCTCCCCGTACCATTGACGCCATGACCCGCACCGCCCACGGCTACGGCCTTGCGACCATTGCCGCCGACGGCACCGTACTCGACACCTGGTACCCCTCCCCAGCTCTTGGCGAGCCGGAGGCAGGACACAGCGCGCCCGCTGAGCTCACTGGGCGCAGCGACGACCTGCGCCAGGTGACCATCGAGGTGGTGTTCACGCAGATTGACCTCGACGCTGCGCCCGCAGATGCCAAGGACGCCTACCTGCGCCTGCACCTGCTGAGCCACCGCCTGGTGCAGCCGCGCACCGTCAACCTCGACGGCATCTTTGGCGTCCTGGCGAACGTGGTGTGGACGTCCGCTGGGCCGTGCGCCGTGGACGGCTTCGAGTCCGTGCGTGCTCGCCTGCGCGCTGCTGGCCAGCACGTCTCGGTGTACGGCGTGGACAAGTTCCCACGGATGGTGGACTACGTGGTGCCCTCCGGCGTGCGCATCGCCGACGCTGACAGGGTCCGCCTTGGCGCTCACCTGGCCGCGGGCACCACAGTCATGCACGAAGGCTTCGTCAACTACAACGCAGGCACGCTCGGCGTGAGCATGGTCGAGGGTCGCATCAGCGCCGGAGTGGTCGTGGGCGACGGCTCGGACATCGGTGGCGGCGCATCGATCATGGGCACCCTCAGTGGCGGAGGCAAGGAAGTCATCACGATCGGCGAGCGCTCGCTGCTTGGCGCGAACTCGGGCCTTGGCATCCCACTTGGCGACGACTGCGTTGTCGAGGCGGGCCTGTACGTCACTGCCGGCTCCAAGGCGGTGCTCGTTGGCCAGACCAACGATGACGGCACGCCGCGTGTAGTGAAGGCCCGTGAGCTCGCCGGTCTCAACGGCATCCTGTTCCGCCGCAACTCCCTCACTGGCGCTCTGGAAGCAGTGCAGCGTCAGGGTGCCGGAATCGAGCTCAACTCCGCGCTGCACGCGAACTGATGGCGCGCGCAGGCTTCTGGGCCGCCGCAGTCTTCGTTGGAGCAGCCGCGGGCGCGGCGGTGGCCACTGCCACCTACGTCAACAGCCACGAGACCGTGAGCCACTCGGGCCTGTGCGTCGCCACGCTCGATGGCGAGCGCTACCACCGCACTGCGGAGGCTGCAGGGAACGCGGCACTGGTCGCGGCCGTCGCTGCTCGCCGCGACATCCCCACCTATGGGTCGACCATCGGGGTGGCGACCGCCATCCAGGAATCGGGCCTGCGCAACCTCGACTATGGGGACAGGGACTCGCTCGGCCTGTTCCAGCAGCGCCCCTCGCAGGGCTGGGGCACTGAAGAGGAGGTCACCGATCGCCACCACGCGGCTCGCGCCTTCTACTGGGCGCTGCTCAAGGTCAACGGCTGGGAGGACATGCGCGTGACCGACGCTGCCCAAGCGGTCCAGCGCAGCGGTTTCCCCGAGGCGTACGAGGACCATGCGGCAGAGGGCGCAGCATGGGCCGCCGCCATCCGCGGAGACTCATCGTTCCCCGCGATCGACTGCGACCTTGGCGCGGCGAGCGAGCCCGGCACAGTCAAGTACCTCGAAAAGCGACTGCGCGCGGATTACGGCAAAGGCAAGTACGCGGTGACTGTGCTGGGCCGCAATGACCGGGCGGTGCTCGTAGGGGTCACGGCGGAATCGGGCAAGGAGGTCGACCTCCATGCGATCGCGAACTGGGCTGTGGCCTCGGCAGAGGAGATGAGCTTCTCCTCCGTGCGCTTTGGCGACCAGCAGTGGATCCGCGAGCAGGGCATCGTCCCTGCCACCGAGACCACCGGTTACGACGGGGTGCTGATCGGGATTGTCGAGCGGATCCCGGAAGAGGACTAGCGGGTCGCTTCTGCCTTCGCCGCGCGAATCGCCTCGACCCAGCCGGCCACGGCATCTTCTGACCCTGCCGCATTGGCCTGCATCTTGAGCGCCACGATGTCGCGCTCCTCGCCGTCCTTGTAGACGAGTTCTACGCCAACGAAGTGCACGCGCCCCTTCCACAGGCGCTTGCGCACCTGCGACACCTCATTCCACGGCGTGACGTAGGTCAGGCGAAAAGGGTTGGGCTCCCAGATGCCTTGATCGTCGAGGCGAACCCGCAGCGTCGCGGTGCGGGCGCACATGTACGCGAAGAACAGCCCGGGGATGATCAGGATGAGCGCAAGCAGCTTGACGGCGCCATTCCAGTTCCACAGCCCCGCAAGACCCAGGTAACCCGTGATGAGCGCCAGGACCCCCATGAGCAGGGATTGCCGCGTCGCCTTGGGGTGGCGCAGCGTCACTGGGGTCACTGGTCGCGTTCGGAGAGGGGAACGTAGTCACGCTCCACCTCGCCGGTGTAGATCTGGCGCGGGCGGCCGATCTTGGTGCGCGGGTCAAGCAGCATCTCGCGGTAGTGGGCGATCCAGCCAGGCATGCGACCCAGCGCGAACAGCGGGGTGAACATCGTGGTGGGGAAGCCCATCGCCGAGTACAGCAGACCCGTGTAGAAGTCCACGTTGGGGTACAGCTTGCGCTCGATGAAGTACTCGTCGCTGAGCGCGATCTCCTCGAGGCGCTTGGCCATGTCGAACATCTCGTTGTTGCCGCCAAGCTCGGAGAGCACCTGGTCGGCGACCTTCTTCACGACGGCACCACGAGGGTCGTAGGACTTGTAGACGCGGTGGCCAAAGCCCATGAGGCGAGCGCCCTCTGCCTTGTCCTTGACCTTTGCGACGAACTGCTCGACGGTGTCGCCCGACTCCTTGATGGCGTCGAGCATGCGCAGCGCGGCCTCGTTGGCTCCGCCGTGCAGCGGTCCAGAGAGGGCGCCGATGCCAGCGGAGATCGAGGCGTAGATGTTCGCCTGCGAGGAGCCGACGATGCGCACCGTGGAGGTGGAGCAGTTCTGCTCGTGGTCCGCGTGCAGGATGAGCAGCAGGTCCAGAGCGCGACGCATCGTGGGGTCCACATCGAGGGCGCCAGCGTCATCGGAGAAGCCGATGCGCATGAACTCGGTGACGTAGTGGCCGCCAGCAATGGGCTCGATGAGCTCCTTGCCGGTGGCGCGACGCTGCAGGTACGCGATGACCGTAGCCGCCTTCGCGAGCAGCAGCACGGTCGCGAGCTCGATCTGCTCGGGGTCGCGGCCAACGGACTCCGGGTAGAACGTGCTGAGCGCGCTGATGGCTCCGGAGAGCACGGCCATGGGGTGCGCGTCTCGGGGGAAGGCGTTGAGGAACGACTTGATGCCCTCGTGGACGTGCATATGACGAGCAACACGGTTGTTGAAGGCCTGCAGCAGGTCCTGCGTGGGCAGTTCGCCGTGAATCAGCAGGTACGCGACCTCAAGGAACGTCGAGTGCTCTGCGAGCTGCTCGATGGGATAGCCGCGGTAGCGCAGGATGCCGTTGTCGCCGTCGATGTAGGTGATCGCGCTTTCGCACGACGCGGTGTTCATGAAGCCGGGGTCAACGGTGACGAGGCCGGTGTCGCGCATGAGTGTGGCGACCGAGATGCCGTCGTTTCCTACCGTCGCGCGCTCGATCGGGAGTTCACGGGTATTGCCGTCCACCGTGAGTCGAGCATCGACAACAGTGCCCATGTGTCCTCCCTAAGAGTGGGACGCAGTTTTGCGTCAGTTTACCTGGAGTTGGTAAGACGATAAGCCGCCGCATGCACTCGCTCGTCGCTGGCAGTGAGCGCGATGCGCACATGCTGCCTGCCCGCCGCCCCGTAGAAGGCTCCGGGCGCCGCAAGGATGCCGAGGCTCGCGAGCCAGCCTATCGTTTCCCAGCAGTCCTCATTGCGCGTGGCCCACAGATACAGGCCCGCCTCAGAGTGGTCAATGATCAGTCCGGCATCCCCAAGGGCCGACGCCAGGGTCGCCCTGCGCGCTCCATACAGTTCTCGCTGGGTCGCCACATGCTCCTCATCCGCGAGCGCCGCAACCATCGCAGCCTGGACCGGACCAGGGACGATGAAGCCAGCGTGCTTGCGCACCTCGAGCAGTCGCGAGATCACTCGCCCGTCTCCCGCAGCGAAGGCTGCACGGTACCCGGCGAGGTTTGACTGCTTCGACAGCGAGTACACGGCGACCACACCCTCTGTCGTTCCGCCGCACACCTGGGGGTCGAGAATCGAGGGTGCCGAACCGGATCCGTCCCACGTGAGCTCCGCGTAGCACTCGTCGGAGAACACCACGGCTCCCACCTCGCGCGCTGCTGCCACAACCTCGGCGAGCTGCTCGCGCGACGCCACCGCGCCCGTCGGGTTCGAGGGCGAGTTGACCCACACAATCTTCACGTCAGGGTTGCCGCGCCACTCGGCGGGATCGTCAGCCGGGAGTGGCGTCGACCCTGCGAGCCGGGCACCCACGTCGTATGTGGGGTAGGCGACCGTGGGATGGACCACGACGGATCCTTCACCAATCCCCAGCAGCGCCGGCGCAAGCGCAACAAACTCCTTGGAGCCCACCGTTGGCAAGACCGCTGCAGGGTCCAGACCAGGCACGCCACGGCGTCGGGCAAACCACCCGGCTATCGCCTCGCGAAGATGCGTCGTTCCGTGGGTGGTGGGATATCCCGGCGAGTCCGACGCTGCGGCGAGGGCATCGCGGACCGTCGCGGGCGTCGGGTCTACGGGGGTGCCTACCGAGAGGTCAACGAGGCCGTCAGGATGTGCCGCGGCAGCGCTGCGGTATGCCGCAAGCGAGTCCCACGGGAAGTCGGGAAGGTCGCCCGGGTGAAGGGCCATGCGTCAGTTCTGATTCTGGGGCGGCAGCGACTTGATGAGGTCGTGGTCGTGGGCGATGAGGCCCATCTTCGCCGCTCCTCCAGGTGAGCCGATCTCGGAGAAGAACTCGACATTCGCGGTGTAGAAGTCAGCCCACTTATCCGGAACATCGTCCTCGTAGTAGATCGCCTCAACGGGGCACACGGGCTCGCACGCACCGCAGTCGACGCACTCGTCGGGGTGGATATAGAGGGAGCGCTCGCCTTCGTAGATGCAGTCAACGGGACACTCGTCGATGCACGCCTTGTCCTTCACGTCCACACAGGGAAGGGCGATGACGTAGGTCACGGGAGGTCTCCTCTAGTACAGGGCTGGCCAGACGCCATCATATCGCTGGCCACACCGCGCACCAACGCCCCTCGCTAGGGCTTGACGCACTTGATGCCGTTGTCCGGGCGGTAGGTCCATGTCCACGAGCGCTTCTCGACGAGTTCCTCGCCCAGGTACACCCAGCGCGTGTTGGTGATCTTGAAGCCTGGCTGGCCGTTGGGCTTCGCCTCGCAGTTCTTGGCGCTGTTCTCCACCACGCGCGGCTGCGTGAAGTTGGTCTTCTCCGACGCCTTGGTCTTGACCGTGTAGTACGGCGTAGACCAGATGTCGACGTAGAGGTAACCGCCCTCGACGTACGAGTTCATGATTGCCGCGTAGGGCGTGGTGTTCTCCCAGACCACGTTGATGGAGCCGTTGACGACCGTGCTCTCGCGGCCCGCGGGATAGCGCGGGAACCACACGGAGTGCGGCCGGTGCTCGATGTCCTTGTAGCCCGCGAAGTAGCCAGCGTTGTAGGTGGTGGTGGCCACCTGCGACAGGCCACCGCCAATGCCCGTTGTCAGCACGCCGTTGACGATGACGTGTGCGTCGTAGTACCCGTTCGCTTTGGTGATGGGGCCGATCGTCTTGACGAGGTTGAAGCGCTCCCCCGGCTTGATGACGGTGCCCGTGATGAGCTGCGCGGCCCGGACCAGGTTGCGGGTGCGGATCGGCTCATTCGTGAGCGGCGTCCGGAAGGTCGACACCTTTGTGGTGAAGTCCTGCGTGGGCAGGTCGCTCGACGTGGTCTTTGGCGGGGTCTCGATGTAAGGGATCTGCGCCGCGCGAGCGGATGTGCTCGCGGCGGCAACGACGGCATCGCCCACCTTCTCGACGTCAAGCTTGCGACCGGGCTCGCCTTCCGTGACCTTGAGATCGTGCTTCTTGGTGAACTTGTACGTCGCGTCGGTGGGCTTGTTCTCGACCCAGTCATACGTGTCCAGGATGAAGCGCGACAGCGCGGCGTTGTCGACCTTCCAGGTGAGTCCGCCGTCCTCGGCGACCACCTCGGAGTGCCTCGCCACCTGGCCCGCCGGCAGGACGATGTCCCCGTTGGGTCCGGTGAGCGTGGTGCTCGCGGACAATACGTGACCATTGAGGCTCGCGGCGAGTGCCTTCGCCTCCTTGGTGGTGATCTCGGGATCTTCGACCTCAGCGGTGAGTTCGATCGTCGACTGCGTTGGCCACTGGCTGACAATGTCGTCTCGCGCCGCTGCCTTGTCGACAGTGACGGTCTGGGATCCTTCCGTGACCTCCGCGGTAGTGCCGACAATCGCGACCGACGCGTCCTGTGCCGTCGTGTCTAGGTCGGAGGCAGCCGCGTCGATCGCCTTGGCGAGCGCGTCGTCGTCGACCTTCGTCACGAGGTCGTAGTCCGTCGCGTCTCCGCGCACGCGGTGCCACAGACTCACGGGGTCGAGCGTGAAGCCGGCAAGCTGGGACACCGTTGCGTCAACATCCACGCCAAGACCGGCCGACGCTGGGGTCACCGCCGTCTGGTTGTCGCCGGCGGCAAGGATGAGTTCTTGCGCCTCCGCTTCCTGGGCGAGTCCGCGCACGGTGGACGTGGCACTCTCGACGCTCGTTCCCACTGAGACTCCGGTGACACTGGTGCCCTCGGGGACGGTGTCGCGCAGCACGAAGGCGGCGGCGCCGTAGGCAACCACCAACAGTACGAGCGTGAGCACAGC
Organism: uncultured Demequina sp.; assembly: GCA_937925595.1. Next base: position 36,649 of record CALALQ010000189.1, read on the forward strand.
AGGCAGCGCGCGGCGGCGCTTCTTGGGCACCGCACCACCCAGGGCCACAGCAAACGACTCCGTGGGCGTGGGGTCGGTGGCAGTCGCCTGCGACGGGTAGGGCGAGACCGCCACAGGGGCCGGCTCCGGCTCCGGCTCCGGTTCGGGCTCGGGTCCGGGCTCAGGCTCCGGCTCCGGTTCCGGCGTGGCCTCCGGTGCCGCCACGAGCGGCACGTAGGGCTCCTCTTCCTCGAGTTCGGGCAGCAGCAGCAGCGTCTCAGCGACCGGTTCGGACTCGGGCTCCGGCTCCGGCTCGGGTTCCGGCTCCGGCTCGGGTTCCGGCTCCGGTTCGGGCTGAGGCGGCGGAAGAACAGACGCTATCGCCGCGGCGCCCTCCGCAATGACCGGAGGTGCGACGGGGACAACTGCAGTGGGGAGGTCCGTCTCGACAGCGTCGGGCCGCTGAGCCCTCGCAGCAAGGCGCTTTCTCAGGCCGCGGTGCGCTGGCGAGTTGCGCCGCGCCTCGATGTACCGCTGAACCTGCGCATTGCGAGCGTCACGCGCTCTCGACACGACGACCCCCTCCGATCCACGACGGCGGGATCAGGCAGGCAAGCACCACTGCCCCCGAACCGCCAAACAGCCACGAGTACCCCAGCGCGTCTCCGGCGATGAGCAGGTCACCGCCAGGACCCTGGAGCGAGAAGACATAGGTGAGCGCCACGAAGGGGACCGCGAGCGCGAGCACGCCGAGCCACCCAGCCCAGGTGCGCACGAACACCACAGACAGCAGCACCAGCAGCACACACAGAATGAGTGCCGTAGGCCGCCACGTCCGGTGTGCGACGGCGCCCACGATCGCGACCACCGCGCCAAGCACAGCGGACACGACTATCTCAAGCAGGCGGCGCATGCGGTCAAGAATAGGCGCTCAGAGCAGGGCCCCGGTCAGCGGGCGGCTGCGTCTTGGCGCTTGGCGCGCGACGCGGCGCGGGCGCGCTCCGTCTGGTCCAGGATCACCTTGCGGATGCGCACCTTCTCCGGCGTGACCTCGACACACTCGTCGTCGTTCGCGAACTCGAGGCACTCCTCAAGGGTCAGGCGACGCGGAGGCTGCAGGCGCTCAAGCTCCTCACCGGTCGAGGACCGGATGTTGTTGAGCTTCTTCTCCTTGGTGATGTTGAGGTCCATGTCTTCGCCGCGGTTGTTCTCGCCGATGACCATGCCCTCATAGACGTCCTCAGTAGGACCAACGAAGAAGGTGCCGCGCTGAGACAGATCCATGAGCGCGTTCGACGTGACCACCCCCGCACGGTCCGCGACGAGCGAGCCGGACGAACGGTACTCGATGGCGCCCGCCCACGGCTCGTAGCCGTGAGCAATCGAAGAGGCGATGCCCGTTCCGCGAGTGTCCGTGAGGAACGTCGAGCGGAAGCCGATGAGGCCGCGCGCGGGAACGATGAACTCCATGCGCACCCAACCGGTGCCGTGGTTCGACATTGACTCCATCCGACCCTTGCGAGCCGCAAGCAGCTGGGTCACCGCGCCCAGGTGCTCCTCTGGCACGTCGATGGTCATGTGCTCCATGGGCTCGTGGACCTTGCCGTCAATGACCTTGGTGACCACCTGGGGCTTGCCCACGGTGAGCTCAAAGCCTTCGCGCCGCATCTGCTCCACGAGGATCGCGAGCGCAAGCTCGCCGCGACCCTGGACCTCCCACGCGTCGGGACGCTCGGTGGGCAGCACGCGCAGCGACACGTTGCCGATGAGCTCCCTGTCGAGGCGATCCTTGACCTGACGGGCGGTGACCTTCGCACCCTTGACGCGGCCCGCGAGGGGCGACGTGTTGATGCCGATGGTCACGGAGATGGCGGGGTCGTCGACGGTGATGAGCGGCAGGGGACGGGGGTCATCGACGTCGGTGAGGGTCTCGCCAATGGTGATGTCCTCGATGCCCGCGACGGCGACGATGTCGCCAGGACCCGCGCTCTCTGCGGGGACGCGCTCAAGACCCTTGGTCTCAAGCAGTTCGGTGATCTTGACCTGCTTGGTGGTGCCGTCCGCACGCGCCCAGGCCACCTGCTGTCCCTTGCGGATCTCTCCGTTGTAGACGCGCAGCAGCGCGAGGCGGCCAAGGAACGGAGAGGCGTCGAGGTTGGTCACGTGCGCCTGGAGCGGGTGGCCCTCCTCGTAGGTGGGTGCAGGGATGCGCTCCATGATGGTGTGGAACAGCGGCTCGAGGTTCTCGCCATCGGGAAGCGTGCCGTCAGCGGGCTGCGTGAGTGAGGCGATGCCAGCCTTGGCGGAGGCGTACACGACCGGCACCTCGAGCAGGGCGTCGATGTCGAGGTCTGGCACCTCGTCGTGGAGGTCGCTCGCCAGGTTGAGCAGCAGGTCGTGGGTCTCCTCGACCACCTCGGTGATGCGCGAGTCGGGACGGTCCACCTTGTTGACCACGATGATCACAGGAAGGTGCGCGGCGAGCGCCTTGCGCAGCACAAAGCGAGTCTGCGGCAGCGGACCCTCGGAGGCGTCGACAAGCAGCACCACGCCATCGACCATCGACAGACCGCGCTCGACTTCGCCGCCGAAGTCCGCGTGGCCGGGGGTGTCGATCACGTTGATCGTCACGCCGCCCTCGGGCGCCGCCTTGCCGGTGTAGCGGATGGCGGTGTTCTTCGCGAGGATCGTAATGCCCTTTTCGCGCTCGAGGTCACCGGAGTCCATCGCTCGTTCATTGACGTGGGCGTGCTCACCAAAGGCACCGCCCTGCCACAGCATGGCGTCAACAAGGGTGGTCTTGCCGTGGTCGACGTGGGCGACGATGGCGACGTTGCGCAGATCAGGGCGCACGGACATAACAAAGCTCGATTCGAGTTGGGATTCCGGTCAGGGCGCCGACCGGCAGTCCATTCTACCGGGCGGAAGGCCCCTGCGGGGAGAGCCAGTTGCGAGCGGCTCTCAGCGCGCGCTGACACTCCCCAGCGGACTGGCCGAACTCCCGCCCGAGACACGCACCGCCTCCACCGGAGTCGGGGACTCGCGCCAGGCACCGCACGCATTGCCCCTGGCAGGTGGGCGGGCGTGGGCCGGGGAATCCAGTGGAGGTCGGTGCGCGCGTCTATGCAGCCAGTGCCTCCGCAGAGTCTTCGTAGGGGCCAACTGGCAACGGCTCAATGGTGGTTTCTGACGGCTCGGGGTTGGGCTCACCCAGCTTCACGACGATGACGCCGGCGAGCACGAGCACCGCACCAGCGATCTGAATGGGCGCGGGCGCCTCGCTCAGCAGCACCCAGGCGAACACCGCGGCAGCGAGCACCTCGGTGAGGGCAACGAAGGATCCGAGGCGGGCGCCAAGGCGACGGGTGGCACCGATGCCCGCCACGTACGCGATGGCTGCGGTGATCACGCCAAGCAGCAGCACCACCAGCCACGCGGGCATCGAGATGGGAGCAAAGTCGACGTGCCCGGTTGCGACGCCCATGGGCAGCAGTCCCGAGGTGGCGGCGACGGCCAGCACGAAGGCGGCGCCCATGAGGCCCGCAGCGGCGAGCGTGATGGGCGGCAGCGGGTTGGAGTTGTCGCCGGAGATGATGAAGTACACGGTCGCGCCGACCATCGCCGCGAGCGCCCAGCCCATGCCCACAAGGCTGACCTGCGCGCCACCGAAGACGTTGATGAGCAGCATCAGGCCAGCGGCGGCGATGACCGCGCCGATGGCGGTGAGCTTGTTGGGCTTGTGCCCGTGCCGCACCCAGAGGTACAGCACCACGGCGACGGGCGCGAGGTACTCGATGAGCATCGCGATGCCGACGTCAAGAGTCTGGACCGCGAAGAAGTAGAACAGTTGAGCTCCGGCCACTGCGAACAGGCCGTAGGCGATGATGGTGCCGATGCTCTCGCGCAGCAGGTGCCAGCGCCCGCGGAGTGCCATGAGCCCGGGAATGGCGAGCACGAGGGCCGCGATCGTCACGCGGGCAAGGACGGCGGAGCCTGCGGTCCAGCCGATTCCCATGAGGCCCTTCGCGAGCGATCCAGACAGACCGAACGACGCGGCGGCGACCATTGCAAGGGGGATGCCAGTGACCAAACGAGGAGTGAAAGCGGTGTTCACCGTGTCATTAGTCATTGTCGCCATGACTCATTACGTTAGCGGAAACATGGTAATGTGTCAAAATGACGTTCGCTAATGACACGGTCGAGGCGCTCGAGTCTGCCGTCTTCCTCGCGAACTCGGAACTCGAGCCCGATACGCTCACCACTTTGGACGAGCTCAGGACCTTCTTCACCCGCTTCGGCTACACCGGTCCACTGCCCACGGAGAAGGACCTCAAGGAGGTCCGCGCCATCCGCACCGGACTGCGTGAGCTGTTCCTGTCGACTCGCGACGGTGCCGTGCCGATCGTCAACGAGATCCTCGAGAACCAGCGAGCACTCCCCCAGCTCGTGCGCCACGGCGACGTCGATTGGCACATCCACGCAACCCACGACGACCGTCCGCTTGCCGAGCGCATCCTCGTGGAGTCCGCCATGGCGATGATCGACGTGATCCGCGCGGACGAGATGAGCCGCTTCTCGCACTGCCTCATGGACGATTGCGGTGGCGTCGTCTTCGACATGTCACGCAACCGGTCCAAGAAGTACTGCACGGTCACGTGCACCAACCGCGCCGCCCAGGCCGCTTTTCGCGCCCGCCAGCTCTGACGCGCGCCGGTGCCCGCGCCGTTCGCGCGGCGGCGGCGAGCGCTGTGGGACAACTAGGAAACGGCAGGCTTGATCAGCCGCACGCGCCAGTCGGTGGGTCCCTCCTGCACGTATTCGTGCTGGAACTGCGTGTGCGCGGCAAGCTCCTTGAGCAGATGCCGCGGCGCATGCCCGGCGACGACCACGAGCGAGCGCCCGGTCGGCAGCGCGTCGAAGGCGCCGATGATCGCCGCGTGGCGCACGAGGCCAGGCAGCAACCGCGCGTCGATCTCGGGCTCCGTGCCGTCGTCATGACCGCACTCGCACCGATGTGGCTTGGCGAGGAGGTTGTCTCCGCCCACGCGAGCGTCGGGCAGCGAGGGCTTGCTGCGCGCGTCGATCATGGTGAGCGCGAGGATCGCGTCCGTGACCGCCTCGACGGCATGGGGGACGCGCGTGTCGAGGTGGATGACACCGCCGGGAACCAAGGTGTCCGTGCGGCCGTCTGCCGTGACGCGCAGCTCTCCCTCGATCACGGCAAGCAGCACGGGCATGGCCGCGGTGTGCTCCGTCAACACCTGTCCCGCCGCAAAGCCGAAGAGGACGACGCGCGTGCCGTCCTCCTTGAGCACGGTGCGCGAGACAGTGGATTCGGGCTGCACCTCTACGAGGTTCGCGAGGTGGTCGATCGTCGTCATGCCAGTCATGGTTTTAACGTACGTTGATTCTTTTTAATGCGCGCGGGACCCAAGTCCCGCGTTGCGGATTAGCGTGGGGGTAGGAGGAAGCCATGACCGCAAAGGGAACGTTCAGCGAAGAAGAGAAGGCCGCGATGAAGGAAACCGTCGCGGAGCGCAAGCGAGCGAAAGCTGGCGCGAGCGCGGAGGCGGACCTCAAGGCCTGCCTCGAGAAGATCGCTGAGATGTCACCGGCAGACAAGAAACTCGCTACTAAGGTTCATGAACTCATCACGACCGCAGTCCCCGAGCTCGGCGTGAAGACCTGGTACGGCATGCCTGCCTACACGAAGAACGGCAAGGTCGTGGCGTTCTTCAAACCAGGCGAGAAGTTCAAGAATCGCTACTGCGAGCTTGGATTCGATGAGGCCGCCCAACTCGACGACGGGACCATGTGGCCCACCGCCTACGCGCTCACTGCGATCGGCCCTGCACAAGAGAAGGCCATCGTCGCCCTCATCACGAAGGCAGCGGGCGACTAGGAGGACGACCCGCCTGCTCGACGGCCGAATCCCACACCGCTCGCCACTTGGCAGCGAGCGAGTCGATGTTCTCGTGTGCGTTGAGGCCGCTGGGTTGTGGCACCACCCACAGCCCGACGCTGCTCGGCCATCCCTCGATGGTCGCCGGGTCCTGTTGGCCCAGTTGGGCCTTGGGCGAGGCGAAGGCTGTGCGGAAGGCGGTGACGCCGGCGATGGCGACGGTGCGTGGGCGCAAATCGGCGACGCGCTGGACGAGTCGCTCTCCCCCGGCACGGAGCTCCTCGCGGCCCAGTTCGTCGGCGCGAGCGGTGGCCCGCCCCACAAGATTGGTGATGCCGATGCCGCGATGGAGGAGGTGGGCCTCATCCTCTGCCGACAATCCCAGCGAGGCGTCGATCTCGTGATCCGTCAGTCCCGCGCGGTGGAGCGAGGGCCAGAAGCGGTTGCCTGGGCGGGCGAATGGCGCGTTCACCGCGGCGGTCCACAGGCCAGGGTTGATGCCCACGATGAGCAGGCGCAGCTGTGTGCCGAGCGGCGGGAGGACGTCGTCGAGCGAATCGGGGTTGTCCGTGGCGAAGTCGTCGAGGTCAGCACGCGTTGGCTTGCGACCGCCAAGCGGCGAGGGACGACGACTCACATGTCGACCCTAACGCGCAGGCTCAGACGTTGAAGCGGAACTCCACCGGGTTGCGTCTCGATTAGCGGTGTACCCAAAGCCTCGAATGCAATGGGCACTGCGTCCGCACAAAGTTCACACAGCACATCTACGCATCAGCGAACAGCGAGTGGATGTTTCCTTCCGGATCGGCGAAGAAGCCGGTGTATTGTCCCCATTCCCGAAGCGCAGGGCGCCCGGTTGGTGTAGCTCCAGCAACGAGAAGCTCCTTATAACGCCGATCAACTTCTTCCGGGCTATCGCATTGAAGATTCAGTTCAAAAGCCTGTCCCGTGAACGGCATGGCATACGCCGGATGCTCGTCTGTGTTTCCGCTCATGAGCGGACGAGAAAAAATGGCGAACCGGATCCCCTGCCCCGCAAAGGCGACGTATGCCTCTTCACGAACGGCTACCTCCCAGCCGAGCGCGTTCTCGTAGAAATCCGCGAGGGCCGCTACGTCGTCGGCGAGAACAGTGATGCCTTCAAGTCGAATCGTCATGCACCCACGCTAGAACGAACCACCGACACGGGAGGACAACGACCGCAAACGGTCACTCTAGACGTTGAAGCGGAACTCCACGACGTCACCATCGACCATGACATAGTCCTTGCCCTCGATGCGCACCTTGCCGGCGGCCTTGGCTGCGGCCATGGAGCCCGCCGCGATCAATTCCTCGAAGTGGACCACCTCGGCCTTGATGAAGCCGCGCTCGAAGTCGGTGTGGATGACGCCCGCCGCCTGGGGCGCGGTCCAGCCCTTGTGGATGGTCCACGCGCGAGCCTCTTTGGGCCCGGCGGTGAGGTATGTCTGGAGGCCCAGCGTGTCGAAGCCGACCCTTGCGAGCTTGTCGAGGCCGGACTCCGTCTGGCCGGATTCCTCGAGCATCTCTCGCGCCTCATCAGGCGACAGCTCCACGAGCTCGGACTCGAACTTGGCGTCGAGGAAGATCGCCTCAGCGGGCGCCACCTTGGCCGCGAGCTCGGCCTTCTTTGCCTCGTCCAGCAGGCCAACGTCGTCCGTGTTGAAGACGTAGATGAACGGCTTGGCTGTCAGCAGGTTGAACTCGCGAACGTCGGCAAGATCGAGCTTCGCCGCAGCCGCACCGGCGGACAGCGTCTGACCGGACTCAAGAATCTCCTTGGCGGTGTTCGCTGCGGCCAGCACGGCGGGATCCACCTTGCGGTTGCGCACCTCCTTCTCAAGGCGAGCGATGACCTTCTCGAGCGTCTGCAGGTCCGCAAGGATCAGTTCGGTGTTGATGGTCTCGATGTCCGACGCTGCGTCCACTCGCCCGTCGACGTGCACAACGTCTGGGTCATCGAAGGCACGGGTCACCTGGCAGATGGCGTCCGCCTCACGGATATTGGCGAGGAACGCGTTGCCAAGTCCCTCACCTTCGGACGCGCCCTTGACGATGCCGGCGATGTCGACGAACGACACCGTTGCGGGAACCTCGCGCTCAGATCCGAAGATCTCCGCGAGCTGACCCAACCGAACGTCGGGCAGCGGGACCACGCCGATGTTGGGCTCGATCGTCGCGAACGGGTAGTTCGCCGCGAGCACCTCCGCGCGGGTCAGCGCGTTGAACAGAGTTGACTTGCCGACGTTGGGCAAGCCAACGATGCCGATAGTAAGAGCCACGAGGGGCAATTGTACGTGGGTTGCGCGCTCCCCCGTCGTGAATAGCCGCGCTCCTTACGGGGCACCCATCCGCCAGGAGGCCCCACCATGACCGAACAACGCGTACAGATCGCATTGCCCATTGACACCGTCCACCAGGCGTGGAGTCGCTACGTCGGCTACGGCGGCTTCGAGAACCAGGGTGAGACGCTGACGTGGACCGCGGACGACGGCAGTGGCATCTCCGCCGAGTTCGCGAGCGAAGCACCCGAGGTCACGACCATCGTCGCCAACCGCGTCGTCCCCTCGGACCCCAACGCGCCGGAGGCTGACCTCTCGGCATTCATGTCGGGCTTCGTCTCCTACGTCAACAGCGCCTTCGCCGAGCTCCACAAGGAGCAGGGAGACGAGTCTGGTCGCGAGCTTTCCGGCCCCGACGGCACGTCCCACATCGAGGAGCTGCCCCGTCGTCTCGGCACGGACCACGCCGCCGACCCGTCCGACTCGTCGGCTCATGGGCTACGGTGAGCCATGGCATTCGAAGAGGTGTTCAACCCCGGGTCCACGTACCTGAAGGACCAGCGTGCGGCGGAAAAGCTGCTGCCGCCGTCGCTTGAAGTGCCAGCTCCCCTGTGGGATGACCACTCGACCAAGTTCGTCATCCCTGACCCCGTCACGTTCCGCCCCTTCGGTGCGCGCGACGACGACAGGGACGAGCCCCAGGAGTAGCTACTCCTGCGTGGGCGGCAGACCTCCCAGGTCCAGCCGGTCTTCTCTATGCCGCTCGGCAAGCTCCAGTTTGGTGTACGCAGGCCGGCCCACTTCCGCATACTTCTGCTTCACGCGCTCGAGGTGCGTGCGCGCCGTTCCCGGCGCAATGCCCACCCTGCGCGCCACCGCCTCGAGGGTCATCCCGCTCGCGTACAGCCCCAGCACCTCCGCCTCTCGCGGCGTGAGCACCGGCCGGTCTACTCGGTGATCGCGGCTGAGCACAAAGGCGAGTTCTGGCGACAAGGCGAACCCTCCGGCGGCGACGTCGCGGATCGCGTCGGCAAGCGAGATCAGGTCGCGGTTCTTGGTGACATAGCCCGACGCTCCGGCTGAGATCGTCGCAATCACATGCTCAGCGTCGGGTATCGAGGACACGATGAGCACCCGGTAGCCCTTTGACACGAGGGCCTTCACATTGGCGGCGGGTTGCGAGAAGTCGCGCAGATTGAGGTCGAGCAGGACGACGTCCACTTCAGGCGCCTCCGCGAGCAGGTCACTGAGCGAGCCCGCTGACGCGGCGATGACGAGGTCAGGCAGGGACGAGAACCACGCGCCCATGCCCTCACGGAGCATGGCATCGTCATCAACCACGCCTACTCGGATCACGGTTTGGGCCACTCGAGCTCCACCTCGGTGCCGTCGCCGATCCAACTGTGGACGCGCCCACGGCCGCCTGCGGCCTTCATGCGTCCCTTGATCGACTGGTTGATGCCAAAGCCGCCGCGGCTTGCGCGAGTGTCGAATCCTGCGCCACGGTCGGTCACGGTGACGCGCACCGCGCCCGTCTCGTCTCCCGTGGCCGTGATCCACACATCGGTGGTCCCGGCGTACTTGACCACATTGTTGAGCGCCTCGCGAACCGCATGCGCGATCGCCTCGACCACCTCCGGCGGCAGAGCATCGGGAAGGTCGCCGTACTGCTGACGCACCTCAAGGCCCAGGTCGGCGTGGGCGCGAGACACCTCGGCGAGCGCTGCAGCAAGGCTCGTGGGGGTGTCGTTCGCCATTCCGGAAATGAGACCCCTGAGGAGGTCGGCATCGTCGGCGCAGCGCTTCTGCACCTCTGCCGAGCGGTGATCGAGGCCGCCTCTCGCGATCGCGCTCAGGGTCGACAGCACAGTGTCGTGCAACAGGCTGTACTGGCGCACCCGCTCCTCGACAAGCAGCCGCTCCGTCTCTCGCTCCACCCTCAGCTGGTACTCGCGCTGGTTGGCCTCTTCCGTCTCCCTAGCCGAACGTCTGACCGTGGCCGCCGCGAGACCAGCGGCGAACGGGAAGAACAGCATGCTTGCCAGATTGCCCACAGTGAGGGCAATGTCCCCAGGGTTGTGAGCGTCGGGCTGGATGCCCACCACGTAGGCCACGGCGAGGAATCCGACGGCCGGGGCTGCGATGCGCGGGCTGAGGTACACCGCTGCCGATGCGCCGGCGCCGATGAGCGGGCCGACGCTCCAGTTGTCCCACGTCATCTCATGGCCCGGCAGGCACGCCCTAGCCACGACGATCGCCGCCACGGCGTAGAAGGCCAGGTCCACGAACACCCACGAGGCACGCACGCCCCCGCGGCGGTATGCCCTGCCAAAGAAGAACAGGCTCCACGCGAAAGAGACCGCGAACAGCGCGCCCACTAGGGTCGGCTGCGTGTAGGCCGTCCAGCCGCCGATGGTGACGGCAATGAACGGCAGATGCTGCGCGATACGGATCGAGCCCAGGGTGACTGCCATGGCGCGCTCGGTGCGCAGGCGTGGCGTGAGATTCGCGTCGTCCTTGCTCGCGCTCATCCCGGAGCGCTTCGTGAGAGTGTCCAGCACGCGCCAACACTAGCGTCACAGCCCCTTTCCGAACAGGTGCCCTTACCAGGGCGTTTGTGCCCAGGAAGCGGCGGGTGGGCACCCGACCCACCCGCCGCCGTCACGACGCCTGGGATTACGACGTGACCGTTACCGCTGACGACGTGTAGGACGTCGTCGCGTAGCCCTGCTTGCTGAGGGTCATGCGGACAGTGATCCTCTGACCCTTGTCAGCGGTCTTCAGGGTGTAGGTGCTCCCCGTCGCGCCCGAGATCGCCACGCCGTTTTTCAGCCACCGGTAGCTCCTGGTCACGCCAGTCGTTGTCAGGCCGGAGACCGCCTGGACGGTCCTGCCCACCTTGGCGGTTCCCGAGATCGACACCGGGTTGCCACTGAACGAGTAGTTCGAATAGCCCGCGATCTTCACGGCAGACGACGTGTAGGTGGTGTACGCGTAACCCTGCTTGTCGTACGAGAACTTCACGACGATGCTCTTGCCCACATCTGCAGACGTTGGGGTGAACGTGGTGCCACCCGACTGGCGCAGCGCGCCATTGGCGTACCAGTTGATCGAGCGCGCGACTCCCGACGTGGTGATGGCGGAGCTGGCAGACAGCGTGAAGCCGAGCTTGGCCGTTCCCGAGATCGCCGCGGGTGAACCAGAGAACGTGTAGTTCGAGTAGCCGGAGACAGTCACCGCATTCGAGGTGTACGACGTGGTCTTGTAGCCGATCTTCGAGAACGTGTAGCGCACGGCGATCTGGGTGCCGATGTCTGCTGACGTCAGCGCGAGCGTGGTGCCGCCGTTCTGGCGCACGGCACCATTCCTCAGCCACGTGATCGTCGTGGTTGTGCCCGCGGTCTGAAGGCTCGTGCTCGAGGTCAGCGAGTACTCCACCTTGGCGGTGCCGGACAGGGCGGCTGGTGAACCCGTGAACGTGAAGGACCCGGCCGTGATGGCCTTCGCGGCGGAGGTGCGGACGACGTCCGCGTAGCCGGTCCGCTGTCCAGTCACCTTGAGGGTGATGGTGTGGCCGATGTCTGCCTGGCCCGGCGTGTAGTTGCGGGCCGTGCCAACGACCGTGCTGCCGTCGCGGAGCCACTGGTACTTGAAGGCGACCGGGGTAGGTGCCCACGTACCCTCGACGGCCGTGAGGGGAGAGTCGACGACTCCGGTGCCAGAGACTGTGGGCGTAGGCGCCGTGGTGAACGCAGGGACGTCTGCGAGGTGCAGGAAGCGCTTGGGCCTATCCGGCTCGTTGGCCCCATACGTCACGCGGCGGGTGGTGCCGCCGAGGTTGTCCTCGGTGATGACGAACGAACCGTCCGCGAAGACCTCCTCAACATAGGCGACGTGACCAAGGCTCCCCTTGCCCTCTCCCGCAGCCCAGTGGGCGATGCTGCCAACGGTGGGGGTCGTGTTGACCACGTGCTCGCCGTACTTGCGCTTAACGGAAGCCGCCCAGTCTGTGGCATTGCCAAACGTCTCGCCCGGGTCTGGCAGCCCATTCACAGCGAGGCGGAAACCCGCGTAGCGCGTGCAGTTGTGACCGTTGTTGCCCCACGGCGCGCCGTAGTACCTTTCGGTCCAGGTCCCGGTCGAGCCAGCGTTATAGCCACTGACGCATCCGAAGTCCGTACGGCTGCAGTTCACCGTCTCGGCGTGGCTTGCAGCTGCGACGCCTCCGGCCATCATCAATCCGAGCGCAGCCACCGCGGCTACCCGCGTTCGCACTCGACTCACCCTGCTGCTGTTCACCGTTCCTCCTCAATCTGCCAGGTGTGATCGCGCGCTTGAGCGGCGCGACGGTGCCAGCATTCCGGCGGCGGCCCGTCAGCGGGAGTCGGCAGTCCGGTCTACGAGGGGTCGACAATTCTGTCTACGGAGACGCAACAGCGCCCGGAGCCAACGGCCCCGGGCGCTGTCGAACAGAAGGGTGCTGCTAGGCGTTTGCCGCAGCGCGACGACGCTCCTGCTCCGCAGGATCGGGCACCGGCACGGCCGCGATGAGCCGCTGGGTGTACGGGTCCTGAGGGTTCTGGATGATCTGCGCCGTGGTGCCCTGCTCCACGATCACGCCGTCCTTCATGACCGCAATGCGATCGGACAGCTGCTCCACGACCGCGAGGTCGTGGCTCACGAAGAGGCAGCCGAAGCCGTGCTCGCGCTGGAGTTCGGTGAAGATCTCCAGCACGCGCGCCTGCACCGACACGTCGAGAGCCGAGGTCGGCTCGTCAGCGATCAGCAGCGTCGGCTCAAGAGCCAGTGCACGGGCGATGCCCACGCGCTGGCGCTGACCACCGGACAACTCGTGCGGGTAGCGGTTGCGGAACGAACGCGGCAGCTCCACCTGGTCCATGAGCTCGCCCACTCGCGCGGTGCGACGCTCGCGGTCCCAGCCAGCAAGCTGCATCGGCTCGGCGATCGACTGTCCGATGGGCCAACGGGGGTTGAGCGAGCTTCCCGGGTCCTGGAATACGATCGAGAACTTCTTGCGAAGCTCCGCGAGGTCGTGCTTGCGGATGCCCTTCATGTTGACGCCCACGACGCTGAGTTCGCCCTCGGCGACCGGCAGCAGACCTACGGCCGCACGGCCAACGGTGGTCTTGCCGGAGCCGGACTCTCCCACGAGCGACACGATCTCGCCCTCGTGAATCGTCAGGTCAATGCCCTTGACGGCTCGGAAGGCGGGAGTGCGTCCCTGCTTGGGGTAGTCGATGACGAGACCCTTGGCCTCGAGCACCACCGGCGCGTCCTTGGGAACCCGGTCCGGGTCCTTGGTCGCGAGGGTGGAACCCAGGTGCGGCACTGCGGCGAGAAGCGCCTGGGTGTACTCGTGCTGGGGCTTGTTGAAGATGTCGCTCGAGGTTCCTTCTTCGACGATGCGACCGTCCTTCATGACGATGATCCGGTCAGACATGTCCGCGACCACGCCCATGTCGTGCGTGATGAGCACGATGCCAGCGTTGATGCGGGTCTTCAGGTCGCGAATCAGGTTGAGGATCTCCGCCTGCACCGTCACGTCAAGAGCCGTCGTGGGCTCGTCGGCGAACAGCAGCGCCGGGTCGCAGGCGAGCGCCTGAGCGATCATCGCGCGCTGACGCTGACCACCGGACAGCTGGTGCGGATACGAGTTGAAGCGACGCTCCGGCTCGGGGATGTCAACGAGCCTCAACAGCTCGATCGCCCGCTCCTTCGCCTCTTCCGGACGCATATTGGTGTGCTCTCGCAGCACCTCGACGATCTGGAATCCCACCGTGAGCACGGGGTTCATCGCCGTCATGGGCTCCTGGAAGATGACGCCCACCTCGGGACCGCGGACCGACGTCAGCTTGCGCTGCGGCAGTCCCACGAGCTCGCGGCCGCGCAGCTTCGCCGAGCCAGAGGCACGACCATTGCGCGGCAGCAGGCCGATGATCGACATCGACGACTGCGTCTTTCCAGAACCGGACTCACCGACGATGGCCACGACCTCGCCGGCCTTGACCTGGTAGTTCACGTCGATCGCGGCGGGCACCCAGGCACCGTCCACGAAGAAGTCGACGTTCAGACCCTCGACGTCCAGAACCACATCGCCCGGCTTGACCTCGTGCGAGGCACCGATGACAGGGATGCTGCCGGTCTCGGGGTTCGCCTCAGCGCCCATCACCTCTGCCTCGGTGCCCGACGCCGTGGTGGCCTCGTGCGCGGCCTCGGCTGCAGCGTCGGCCTGCTTGCTCTTGCGGGGGCTCATTCGGCCACCTCCGTCTCAGCCTTCGCGATCGCCTGCTTCTTCATCTCCTTCGTCTTGGGGATGCGTCGCTGACGCGGGTCGAAGGCATCGCGCAGGCCGTCGCCGATCAGGTTGATCGTGAGGGCGAACACGATGATGAAGAAGCCGGGCCACCAGAACAGCCACGGACGGGTGGAGAACGACGTCTGGTACTCGTTGATCAGTTGGCCCAGGGACACGTTCGGCGCTTGGATGCCGAAACCGAGGAACGACAGCGCCGCCTCGAGGATCGTTGCCGTCGCCATGAGCAGCGTCGCGTTGACGATGACCACGCCGATCGAGTTCGGCAGGATGTGCCGGAAGATGATCGACCGGTCGCCTGCTCCCGCAACGCGGGCTGCATCGACGAACTCTCGCTCACGCAGGCTCAGATACTCGGCACGCACGAGTCGCGCGAGGCCCGGCCACAGCAGGAGTCCGAGGACGATGCCGAACAGCGCGGGGCTGGACGATCCGAAGACCTTGCCGATGACGGCGGTGACGACGATCGTGGGGATCGCGATGATGACCTCGGTGAGACGCATCAGCACGTTGTCGAGCTTGCCGCGGTAGAAGCCCGCGAAGGCTCCGATGACGACGCCGACCGCGGTGGCGATGATTCCCATGAGGACCATGACGAGCAGCGACACCTGGGCACCGCGCATAGTGCGCGCAAAGACGTCGCGTCCGATCTGGTCCTGACCGAATGGGTGCTCGCCGAACGACGGGACAATGCCGTTGAACTGGAGCGTTGGACGCCCGTTGTTCTGAATGGTCGGGTCGATGTCCGTGGGTGACCACATCCACCAGCCGGGGATGGGGCCAACGCCGATCGAAGTGAGCACCACGAGGATCGTGATGGTGAGCACGATCGCGGAGATCATGGCCGCCTTGTGGCGGACGAAGCGGCCCCAGACGATCTTGCCGAGCGAGAGACCCTTGGTCTCAACCTCCCCTACGGCCGCTGCCTGCGCTTCTGCATTCATGTTTGCCATGGTCACGACTCCACTCGAATGCGCGGATCAAGCACGACGTACAAGACGTCGGCGATGATCGTGCCGATGAGCAGCAGGATGCCTGTCACGAGGAAGTAGCCCATCAGGACGTTGACGTTCACTTCGTTGAGCGCCCCGACGAACAGACGACCCATGCCGCTCCAGCCGAACACTGTCTCGGTGATGACCGCGCCACCGAAGAGGGCTGCGAGGTCAAGCGGAATCAGCGTCGCGATGGGGATCAGCGCGTTGCGGAACCCGTGGCGCATCACAACCGTGCGCTCGGGCATGCCCTTGGCGCGCGCCGTGCGGATGTAGTCGAGGTTCATGACCTCGAGCATCGAACCGCGCATATAGCGCGTGTAGCCGGCCAGCGAGATCAGGATCAGCGCGGTGATCGGCAGCACCATGTGGGTGAACGTGTCGATAGTGCCGATCCAGAAGCCAGAGCCGGTGAGCTCGGGAGTGCTGGAGCCGACGGTCGCGATGGGGCGGCCACCGATGGCGCTCGTGTTCGAGTAGGTCTGCCACCAGCTCATGATGTAGTCGAGCCACAGGAACGCGTACATGAAACCGCCGACGATGCCTGCGAGGCGCGCGCTCACCCGGCGGTCGGGACCGCCGAAGAGCCAGCCCACGAATGCGCCCATGGCGATGAAGCCGATGAGGCTGCCCAGGGCCGCAGGGCCGCTCGTGTACTCGAACGCGCTCTGCATGGGGAAGTACGCCGCGACGCCGATGAGCACGACAGTCAAGGCTGCGTTGCGCGCAGGCTTGTTGTTGAGGCCGATGCCCAGGAAGACGACGATGATCGCGATCGCGAGGCCAAGCGCGAAAATGACGACGGGGCCAAGACCCGGGTCGAGGAACCAGTCGGTGGCAGACATGAAGCCGAGCACCGCGGCGGTGACAACACCGGCGATGCCTCCGATCATGAGCCTGCGCTTCCACTCGCCGCCAACGGCCGAGCCGACCACGACGCCCATGGCGCCGCCGATGATCGCTAGCGCGACCGGCGGTATGTGTGGATCGGCCAAGAAGTTGTTGAAGCCGATGGCACCCCACTGCTTGAGAAGCACTGCCACCCAGAAGGACGGGAGCGAGTACATGAGGAACGCGACCAGCGTGATTCCGTAGTCGAAGCCGGAGTACTGGCGAAGAGCGGAGATGATGCCAACCAGCACACCGATGACGATTGCCGCCACGGACGCGAAGGCGACGAGCTTGATCGTCTGCCCCATCGCGTCACCAAGCATCGTGGTGACTTCTTGGTTGGTCTTGTAGTCCTTGCCGAGGTCGCCCTGAACGGCGGCGCCCAGCCAGTAGAAGTATCGAACGAAAGGATTGACATCGAGGTGCAGCAGCTGAGTGCGCTGCTCGATGAGGTAGTCCCTGTTGGGCTGGCTGGAAGCGCGAAGGTCTTCAAGCGGGTCGCCAGCGTTAGCCGCAAGGACGAAGAAGAGATAAGTCGCCGCCAAGAGCACGCCAACGGCGGTGATCATACGGCGCGTAATGAACCGAAGCATGTGGTTTCCGATGTGAGGGACGGTGTGAGGCCGCCGCCGTGCGGCGGCGGCCTCACACCCTCAATGACCTGCCGGTCGACTACTTCTTAGTAGTGACAGGGGCCTTCCACTCCCAGAAGTTCCAGAAGAACGTGGGGGCGAGACCGGCGGAGCTGATGCCCTCGAGAGCACCGTCGTAGGCGGTGATCTGCGGGAACGCGAACACGGTCACACCGTACGCGTCGTCGTAGAGCATCTTGTCGATCTCCTTGAGGATCTCCTGCTGACGTCCCTCGTCGAACGTCGTCGAGAGCTCCGCCCACAGCTTGTCGGCCTCAGCGTTGCCGTAACCGCTGAAGTTGTTGCCGCCCTTGCTGTCGTAGGTCGCACGCGAGGAGGTCACACCGGTGGAGGTGGACTGCCAAGCGAACAGGGCCGCGTCGTAGGTGCCGGAGCCGAGGAGTGCACCCCAGTTCTCGTCACCGCCGTCGATCAGGTTGAAGCCAGCGGCCTTGACCTGCTCGGCGTACAGCGCGTACTGCTGCTCACGGCGGGTGTTGCCCTTGCCGTAGAGGAGTCGCACGTCGACGGGCTCAGTGATGCCAGCCTGCTCGAGCAGAGCCTTTGCAGCAGCAGCGTCGCCGTTGCCGTAGTTGGCAGAGCCGTTGGCCTCAGCAGAGGCGTCGTAGCTCTTGGCACCCGGGAGGAACAGCTGCGAACGCAGCGGTGCAGCCTCGGGCGACAGCGGAACGATGAGCTTGTCGACAACTTCCTTGGTGTTGATCGCGGTGAGGAACGCCTGGCGAACAAGCTTCGCCTTGGCCTCGTCGCCACCGTAGGTCTGGGGGTCGAACGGACCACCGTTGTTGAAGGTGAGGTCGAGGTGCTCGTAGGTCCACTCCTCCTGCTGGAGGATCTCCACGCCGTTGATCTTCTTCGCGGCGTCGAGGACGTCAGTGGTCGCCTGCGGCTGGGTCACCTTGACCTCGCCGTTCTCCAGAGCGGTCACCGAAGCCATGGCGTCGGGGATGAAGCGGATGGTGATGGTCTCCACGGAGACGGGCTCGACACCCTTGGGCTTGTCGGTGCGGGCCGTTAGGGTGATGTACTCATCCTTCTTGAAGTCGGACACGACGTACGCGCCGTTGCCGAGTGTGATGTCGGCCTTGTCGCCGGTGGGGAGCTCGACGGCGTCGAAGCCGATGCTCCAGAAGTCCGCGAGGGGCTTCAGCTTGGCGGTGTCCTTGTTCTGGATCGCGTCGAGGACGGCCTTCTTGGCCTCGGCGGGGTCGTCGATGTTCAGGCCGTGCTTCGCCACAACGTGCGCGGGAACGCCGGCGCCCGTGAAGAGCAGCTCCCAGTCAACCTGGGGGGTGTCGTACACGAGGGTGATGGAGCGGCCGTCGTCGCCAACCTCGGGAAGCTGGGTGACCTGCTCGATGCCGGTGCCGATGGCAACGGAGTCGAACCACACGTTGTCGCCGGGGACCAGCACGCCGGTCTCCTCGTCGTACGCGGGCTCGCCCTCGTTGTAGGCGCCCGAGAGGGAGACCCAGTTGAGGAGGAGGTCAGCAGCGTCAACGGCGACGCCATCGGACCAGGTAACGCCCTCGTTGACGGTGTACTTGACCGTCAGCGGGTCGTCCGAGATCTTCTCGTACGTACCAAACTCAGTGTTCTGAACCAGGTTGTAGTCGCCGTCGTAGTAGTTGAAGCCCGACTGCGTGAGGTAGAGAACGTTCGCGTTAGCGGTCGCGTTACCGGTCGTGGTGTTCTGGTTGAACGAATACAGCGGCTGGTTCCACGCGACAGAGACGGTCGTGTTCTCCACAACCCCTGTCTGTGACGAGCAAGCTGCCAGGGACAGTGCCGCGATAGCCGCGACGGCTGCACCCTTGCTCAATGCGCCGAGCTTCATACTCGGACTCCTTCCTATTGTTCACGCGGCCTAATACGCCGGGTAGGCGTCCTGCCAGCACGCGCGCAAACGGCGGGGAGTTTCCCCGCAGTAACTAGATCGTATGGAATCTTAGGTAACAATCACATTACGCGGCATCACGAGTTCGCGTCGGGTAGCAACAAATGTGACCCACACCACAAGAATCTTTCGTTCCATCGGTCTGGCACGCACGATCGTGTCAGACCCTCATGAAACAGTTTGGTCATGATCGAGACAATTCTCGCAGTCGCAGGACTCGCAGTAGGCGCCATCATCGGATTCCTGGTTGCCAACAACCGCTCCGCGGCCACGCTCGCGCAGGCCAGGGCGCAGTCGGCAGTGGACAAGGCACGGGCCGACGCTGCGGAGGCTCGGATCGCAGAGGTGACCACAGCGTCGGCCACCAGAGAACAGGAGCTCAGGGCTGAGCACGAGCGATACGTCGCCCAGGTGCGCGCGGACCAGGACTCTTTGAAGGAGCAGTTCAAGGCCCTCGCCGCCGACGTTCTCAAGACCAACAATGAGCAGTTCCTCGAGGCGGCGAATGAACGTCTCAAGCGATCGCACCAGTTGAGTGAGGCCGAACTCGCCAAGCGCGAGGAGGCCGTGAAGAAACTCGTGGAGCCCATGGCCAAGGCGCTCGATGAGGTGAAGGTGCAGACCACCGAGGCAGAGAAGATGCGCGCTGCGACGCAGGCTCAACTCGCGGAGCAGGTGCGCAACATGCTCGCGGCCTCAGAGAAGCTCGACAAGCGCACCAGCGACTTCATCAACACACTGCGCCGTTCCGATGTGCGCGGAAACTGGGGCGAGGTGCAGCTGCGCCGCGTGGTCGAGCTCGCCGGAATGCTCCCCCACGTCGACTTCACCGAGCAGGAGGTGGTTCGCGACGCAGACGGCAAGGTGCTGCGGCCCGACCTCACGGTGCGCCTTGCGGGAGGGCGAACGATCGTCGTCGACTCGAAGGTCGCCCTGCACGCGCTGCTCGAGGCGTTTGAAACTGAGGACGAGAATGTGCGCGCCGAGCGCCTCAGCGCCCACGCGCGTCACGTGCGTAAGCATGTCGACGATCTCAGCACCAAGCGCTACTGGGATCAGTTCGACTCGGCACCCGAGTTCGTCGTGATGTTCGTTCCCTCGGAGGCCTTCTACCAGGCGGCCGTGGAGCAGGACCCCAACCTTCAGGAGTACGCGTACTCGAAGAACGTCTTCATCGCGACGCCCACCACCTTGGTCGCGATGCTCCGCACCGTGGCGCACGCGTGGCGAGAGGACACCCTCGCCAAGAACGCCCAAAAGGTGCTCACCACCGGCAAGGAGCTCTACGACCGGTTGCGGACCATGGGCAGCCACCTCGAGCGTGTGGGCAAGGCCATCGACTCTGCGGGGAAGGCGTACAACGACACGGTCGCATCGCTCGAGTCGCGAGTCCTCGTCACAGCGCGCAAGTTCGGTCAGATGCAGGAGATCGAGGCGAACATCGAGCCGATGCGTCCCGCGGAGATCACGCCGCGGCCCATCGCGGCACCAGAGCTCACCGCTGAAGTCATCGACCTGGAGGCCGACGAGGACTAACTCGCCGCAGCGCGGGCCTTCATGTCAGCGCGAATCTCACGCGGCAGCGAGAACATGAGGTCCTCGGTCGCGGTGCGCACCTCCTGCACATCGCTGTAGCCGCGCTGCGCGAGCGCATCGAGCAGGTCGCGCACCAGGATCTCCGGCACTGACGCACCGGACGTCACGCCCACGGTAGTGACACCTGCGAACCACTCCTCCTGGAGTTCCGCAGCCCTGTCGATGCGGTGCGCGGTGCGCGCACCAGACTGCAGGGCCACCTCCACTAGGCGAACGGAGTTCGAGGAGTTCGCGGATCCCACGACAATGACTAGATCGCATTCGGGGGCAAGCTTCTTCACCGCCACCTGGCGGTTCTGGGTCGCGTAGCAGATGTCGTCGCTCGGCGGGTCCTGCAGCGCAGGGAAGCGCTCGCGCAGTCGGCGAACGGTCTCCATGGTCTCGTCGACGGACAGCGTGGTCTGCGACAGCCACACCACGTTGTTCGGATCAGGGACCTCAATGAAGTCAACGTCATCGGGCGAGTTCACGATGATGGTGTGCTCGGGAGCCTCACCCGCAGTGCCCTCGACCTCCTCGTGGCCGGTGTGGCCGATGAGCAGAATGGTCTGGTCCTCGCGAGCGAAGCGCACGGCCTCCTTGTGCACCTTGGTGACAAGCGGGCAGGTGGCGTCGATTGTCAGCAGGTTGCGCTGGTCAGCGGCCTCTCGCACTGCCGGCGAGACGCCATGCGCGGAAAATACGACGCGGGCACCCTGTGGGACCTCGTCCGTCTCGTTGACGAAGATGGCTCCGCGCTCGCTGAGGGTCTCCACAACGAACTTATTGTGGACGATCTCCTTGCGCACATAGATGGGCGCGCCATGCAGCTCGAGAGCCTTCTCCACCGCGATGACCGCGCGATCGACTCCTGCGCAGTACCCACGGGGCGCGGCAAGGAGCACACGCTTGTCGGTCGCCATGGCATCCAGTCTACGTGGCACCCTGGTGACCATGACCTCGCCCGACGCTCCTGCCGAACTTCCCGCAGCGTCGGCCAGTTTGGCGCCCACCGCCGCGGAGACGACGAAGGAGCGGCCCTGGCCGGTGCGCCATCTCAGCCCCAAGATCGGCGACTACATCTCGAAGATGTCACCGGTGTGGGTGGAGGGGCAGCTGCTCAATGTGCGGCGATGGAAGCATCTGGTGTTCGTGACGCTCCGGGACACCGAGCAGAACATGTCCCTGCGCGCGACCGTGCCTGCGGCGCAGTTCGATGCCCTGGGTCCTGACGTCACTGACGGCTCTCGCGTGGTGCTGTACGCGCGCCCTACGTGGTACCAGCGCGACGGATCTCTCACTCTCGACACCAAGCAGATAGCGACCGTAGGGATCGGGGACCTGCTGGCGAGGCTCGAGGCACTCAAGGAGGCGCTCGCCGCGGAGGGGCTGTTCGCTCCCGAGCGCAAGGTGCCGCTGCCCTTCGTGCCGCGACTCGTTGGCCTCGTCTGCGCCAACCAGGGAGACGCGGAGCATGACGTGGTCGAAAACGCACAGCGCCGCTGGCCCGGGGTGCGCTTCGAGATTCGGCGAGTCACCGTCCAAGGTGCGCGCTGCGTTCCGGAGACCACCGCCGCGCTGCGAGAGCTTGATGCCAACCCTGAGGTCGACGTCATCGTCGTCGCGCGCGGCGGCGGCTCCTTCGAGGACCTGCTCCCCTTCAGCGATGAGTCTCTGCTGCGCGTGGCGGCCGCGTGCGAGACTCCGATCGTCAGTGCCATCGGGCACGAGAAGGACAGTCCTCTGCTTGACCTGGTCGCTGACTATCGTGCGTCAACGCCAACTGACGCAGGCAAGCGGATTGTGCCGGATGCGGCACAGGAACTCGCCAACGTCGCGTGGTACCGCGACCGCATGGCGAGCGCCGTGATGGGACGGGTTGACCGCGGGCTGCGAGACCTTGAGTCGCTGCGCTCACGTCCGGTGATCGCGCGACCCTCAGTGCTCATTGCGGCGTTTGCTGATTCTCTTACGGCGCTCAGCGAACGCTCAGGGCGCGCCCTTGTTGGCGTGCTGCAGGCGGCGGATGCGACGGTGAGGGAGACCGTCGCGACGCTGCGCGCACTCAGCCCGCAGGCGACGCTCGAGCGAGGATTCGCCGTGGTGCAGGATGCGACAGGAGCCGTGGTCCGTGACCCGGATCAGGTCGCCGCAGACGCCCCATTGCGCCTGCGTCTTGCACGCGGAGAACTCGCCGCCAGAGCCGTCAAACAGCCAGCGGTCAAGTAGCCGGTACGGCCGGTTCTAGCGAGGGTCGACGATGGAAATGCGCACCTCATCCGCCGCCACGGCAGGTGCCTGCATTCCACGCTTGCGACGCTGGAGCGCCTCCTTCGCTGCCACCGCGTAGTCGCGCTGGAACGAACGGGTGAACTTGCTCAGGATCTGGTCCGGCGTGGCCGGGTTCTCGATGAGCGCGTACACCACCTCAGGAGACTTGTCCTTCGCCAGGTCCTGACGCAGCTCGATGGGCAGGTCGGGACGCGGGTTGCGCGCAACGCCGGCGCGCACAGCGGGCGCGACGTCCTGCGCAAGCAGGAGAAGGGACGTCAGAGGGGTGGTGGGACGCTCGGCAACGGCCGCACGGACCTTCGCCTCTTCCGAGCGTGCGAGAGTAGCAAGTTCGTGGTCAGTAAGGTCGTTCGCCAAGACCTTGTTGGCACTCGCCAGTGCCGTCTGACGCGAGTAGTTTTCAGAGAACATCGTGATCACTCCATTGTGAACGAGTTGGTCTTGCACCCTATGAGAGGGACCTACGTCCTAGTTATGACGCGGTAGTTTGAGATCCGTGCCAGCGAAAGACATCAGCTCCTACACGTTCGAGGCGGCTTGCGATGAACTGCTGACCATCGTGTCCCGTCTTGAAGAGGGCAATGTGACCCTCGATGAGTCCCTCGACCTGTGGGAGCGAGGCGAGAAGCTTGCCGCCCGCTGCCAGGAGATTCTCGAGGGGGCTCGTGATCGCATCGCCGCTGTCAGGGGGGCCGACGCTGTGGTTGAGTCCGGAGCCGACGAGGACTCCGACGACACGGACGAGGACGACGAGTGAGCGGACACGCCCTCGTCGTTGGCGAGGCTTTGGTTGATGTTGTTGTGCGCACCGACGGTGCGGTTCAGTCGCACCCGGGTGGTTCTCCCGCGAACGTCGCGCTGGGCCTTGGCCGCCTGGGTCGCGACGTCGAGCTGCTCGCTTACCTTGGCGATGACGAGAACGGGTCTGTGGTGCGCGAGCACCTTGCCGCGTCAGGCGTCTCACTTGCCCAAGGGTCGCTCGATGCCCCCGGCACCTCGGTGGCGACTGCTCGTCTCGACGAAACCGGGGCGGCGAGTTACGAGTTCGACCTCACCTGGGACATCAGCGCCAAGGCCGCACCCCGGCCGGCGCCCATCGTGGTGCACACGGGGTCGATTGCGGCAGTGCTCTCCCCTGGCGCCGCCGCCGTGCGAGAAATCGTCGAGGCGAACCGCCCCACCGCCACAGTCACCTATGACCCCAACGCGAGGCCGACCCTCATGGGCGATCCCGCTGAGGCCCGGGCGCTCGTGGAGCAGATGATCGCTCTTGCCGATGTCGTGAAGGTCTCCGATGAGGACGTCGAATGGCTGTGCGGAGGCGACGTGGACGCCGCAGCCCGCGAGTGGGCATCGTCCGGCCCCGCTTTCGTGGTGGTCACTCGCGGAGGCGAGGGCGCGACCGCGTTCCTTGCTGACGGACGTGAGCTGTCGATCGCCGCACCCAAGGTCACCGTTTCCGACACGGTGGGTGCCGGCGACTCCTTCATGGGGGGCCTCATCGACGGGCTGTGGGGTGCCGGTCTGCTGGGCGCGGAACGCCGCGAGGCCCTCCGCGCGATCGACGACGCGACGCTCACCGCGATCCTCGAGCGCTGCGCCCGCATCGCCGCGATCACGGTGTCTCGCCCTGGTGCCAACCCGCCCGGAAGCGCGGAACTCGGCGAGTAGACCAGCAGGCGGGTCGCGACGGCTCGCGGCCCTGCCAGAATGGGGAGCATGACCGACTACCGCATCGAGCACGACACCATGGGAGAGGTCCGCGTGCCTGCGGACGCCCTGTACCGCGCGCAGACCCAGCGCGCCGTGGAGAATTTCCCGATCTCCGGGATCACGCTCGAGCGACGGCACATCGAGGCGTTGGCTCGCATCAAGAAGGCTGCGGCTCGCGCCAATGCGGAGTTGGGCGTGCTCGACCAGGACATCGCCGACGCGATTGTCGCCGCCGCGGACCAGGTCGCCTCTGGTGCTCACGACGAGCACTTCCCCATCGACGTGTTCCAGACCGGCTCCGGCACCAGCTCGAACATGAACACCAACGAGGTCATCGCGACCCTCGCGACCAAGGCCCTTGGCCGGGACGTGCACCCGAACGACCACGTCAACGCCTCCCAGTCGAGCAATGATGTGTTCCCCACATCGGTTCACGTCGCCGCGACGTCGGCGCTCACCCACGACCTCATCCCGGCGCTTGAGCGGCTCGCAGCCTCGCTCGCGGCCAAGGCCGAAGAGTTCAAGGACGTCTACAAGTCCGGCCGCACGCACCCCATGGACGCGACTCCTGTCAC
>CALALQ010000190.1 GCA_937925595.1 uncultured Demequina sp.
GGAGGTTCTCGTCACATCACGGAAGCCAAATCAAACAACGTCCCTGGTCACTACAGCTAGTTATCCACAGTCCTCTCCACATGTTGGGGAGAATCACATCCCTGTGATTGCGCGAAAGCCCGGGATTCCGGGCTTTCCTGCTTTCCACACGTGTGCAGAACTGGGGACAGTCCGGAAACAGCGAGGGGCGGATGCCGCAGCATCCGCCCCTCGCGACATTCGTTTCGCTCGTCAGCGCCACCTGGTCGTCATCAAGAACCCGATGAAGGCGATGCCGAAGCCGATAAGGATGTTCCACGACCCGAGGTCGCGGACGGGCAGCGCGCCCTGGCTCACGTAGAACACGATGATCCAGGCGAGACCGAGCAGCATGAACCCGAACATCACGGGCTTGTACCAGACCGGGTTCGGGGCCTCCTCGCCGGGAGCGACCTCCTCGCGCGCGGGTTTCGGGTTCTTCGAGCGTGCCATGCGGCCGATTCTAGCCGAGCGGAACTTCGTCTCCCAGCACACTCAAGCGGAGCGGTGAGCTGGACTATTCTGAATCCACCGGCCGCCGACCACGGCCGGCAGACGGAGACGCCTTGGACCCGGCGGCATTCGCCACTGATCCCGACGAGCTGCGGCGGCTCGACGCCTGCGCGCGGGAACCCATCCGCACCCCCGGCATGATCCAGGGGCACGGCGTGCTGCTCGGTATCGACACCGCGACCCAGATCGTCGTGGTGGCCAGCGAGAACGCTCAGGACTGGCTCGGACGCCCGTTCGCGGAGTTCGGCGACCCCGCGCTCGAGTACGCGGCGCGCTCAGGCACCGCGATCGATCCGGTCCGGGTGACCTGGGCGGGGGCCCCAGCCGACGCGATCGTGCACCGTACCGACGACCTCACCGTCATCGAGATCGAATCGGTGCCCGAGGGCAACGAGTATGCGCGGACCGAGGTCGTCACGGCGATCACCCGGTTGTCGGCGGTGACCAGGCTCGACGAGCTGCGCGCGCTGGCCGCGTCCGAGGTTCGACGCATCACGGGGTTCGATCGAGTCATGGTCTACTCCTTCCACGAAGACGGCCACGGCGAGGTGGTCGCGGACGACCACCACCCCGACCTCGAGTCATACCTCGGGCTGCACTTCCCGTCATCGGACATCCCCCCGCAGGCGCGTGCGCTGTACATCTCGAAGATCGGGCGGGCCATCGCGAGCACCACCGCGCCGGCGATCCCGCTGCTGACCCTCTCGGGCGACGACCCGCGCACGGTCGACCTGTCCAAC
The DNA here is from genome assembly GCA_937925595.1 of uncultured Demequina sp. The sequence continues at coordinate 1,272 of CALALQ010000190.1, forward strand.
GCCGAGCTTCGCGCCGTCTCGCCGTACCACCTGCAGTACATGCGGAACATGGGCCAGGCATCCACGTTCTCGCTCAGCCTCGTCGAGAACGGTCGGCTCACCGGCATGATCACCTGCGCGCACCGCACCGAGCGTCGGCTGCCTGTGCTGCTCCGGCGATCGCTGGAAGTGTTGGCGGGCCAGGTCGCGATGCAGGCCGGGTCCATCCGTGAGATCGCGCGTCTGCAGCACATGGTGGACGTGCGCGAGCGGCGGGCCGCGCTGCTCGCCCCCCTCTACGCGTCAGATGACATCCACGGCGCACTCCTCGGCGGCCCGCAGACCGTCCTCGACCTCGTGCCAGCCGACGGTGTGCTGGTGCGTATCGACGGCGTCTCCCGAGTGGCCGGCGACGTGCCGCCCATCCGAGACCTGCTCCGTGTGCTCGAACGACTCCAGGGGGAATCGTTCGTCTCCGAGAGCCTGAGCGTCGACCGGCCGGACCTCGCCATGCGCATTCCGGGTGTCGCGGGACTCCTCGTCGTGCAGCTGGACGCCCGCGGCGACGCGCTCGTCTTCGTGCGTGGAGAGGTCTGGCGCGAGGTGTCGTGGCTCGGCGACCCGGGCGGCGCGAATCGGCCGGACGACCTCTCGCCGCGGACCTCGTTCGCGGCCTGGCAGCGCACCGTGCGCGGCCGGTCGGAGCCGTGGGGGAGCGTCCGGGAAGAGGCTGCCGACCTCGGCCACGAGCTGGAGATCGCGCTGCAGCGCCGGGCCGAGTCCCAGCTCGCCGAGCTCGCGATGCGTGATGCCCTCACCGGCCTGTACAACCGCCGGTACCTGATCGAGCGGTTGGCGACCAGGGGACCGGTCGGGGAGTACGGCAAAGCCCTGCTCTTCGTCGATCTCGACGACTTCAAGACCGTCAACGACCAGTACGGCCACGACGTGGGTGACGCCGTCATCCTCGCGGTGGCCGAGCGCCTCGCCGCGCACTCGCGCGACCAGGACGTGGTCGTCCGCCTCGGTGGCGACGAGTTCGTGGTGCTGCTCGACGGCGTCGTCGGCGAGGATGTGAACGCGATCGCCGAACGGATGGTGGAGGCGATCGCCGCGCCCATCATCGTCGGCCGGCTGTCGTTGAGCGTCACCGCATCATGCGGTTTCGTCGTCGCCGCGCCGGGCTCGCCGCGCGCCGGCCTGCTCGAGGCCGCTGACGCGGCGATGTACCGCGCGAAGCGAGCAGGGCGCAACCGCGTCTCGGCGTAGCCGGGGCGCGCTGCATCAGCGCAGGCCGGTCAGCATCGACCGGGCGGCGCCGGGCCGCCGCGGTCGGCGGGCCGCCGCTCAGGCTCGGGCAGGGTCCGGGAGGATGCGCATGCCGGCCGGCGAATTCGCCGAGTCGATGAGCTCTTCGAGCCAGTGCCGGTTGATGTCGCTCACCGCGCCCTCGAATTCGAAGCGAAGGGTCGCCGCGGTGTTGATCCAGATCTGCTGCCGGCCGCCCGACGGCTCATCGACGGAGAGCGCGAAGCTCTCATTGCGGCGGAGCTTCGCGAGCACGACGAACTCGATGTGCGCGAGCGTGCGGTCGGGCAGGGCGAACGAG
>CALALQ010000191.1 GCA_937925595.1 uncultured Demequina sp.
CTCGTGCTTCCGCCCGGCATGACCCTAGATATGGCGCTCGGTGCGGACTATCTGCCGCCACCGATGCCATGGATCGATCCCGTCAAGGAGACGGATGCGCTCAAGGCGCAGGTCCGCGCTGGCTTCCGCAGTACCTCAAGCGTCGTGGCGGAGAGAGGCCGTCGCATGTACGACGTTTATGAGGAGATCGCGCGCGAGCGCAAGTGGGCAAAGGATCTGGGAATCGTGGTCGACACCGATCCGCGCCAGGTCAGTGGTGCCGGCCTCACGCAGGCGCGTCCGCCGGGCACGCAGCTTCCGGCCACTGAAACAACAGGGGAACTCGAGGAATGAACCGCACCATCTCAATCGCGGCCTGCGTGGCCTCGGCCATCTATTCGCTCGACAACATCGGACTCGACAAAATCGCGCCGGACGCGCGCGGCAAGTCCATCCTGGCGCTCGATACCAGTAATCCGGATGTGGCCGAGCTGCTGATCTATGGTCCGATCGGTGACTACTTCTGGGATGGGATCAGTGCCGCGAGCATCGTCTCGCAGCTCGCAGCCATCACCGCCAGCACCATCAACGTGCGGATCAACTCCGATGGTGGTGTCGTGACAGATGGCATGGCCATCTTCAATGCACTGAAGAGCTTTCCCGGTACCGTCAACGTCACCATCGATGGTGTCGCTGCGTCGATCGCCAGCCTGATCGCCATGGCGGGCAAGACACGCTACGTGTACGCGAACTCAATGATGATGATCCATGGTCCGCAGGGTGCGAGCTGGGGCTACGCCGATGACATGCGCGACGCCGCGGCAGTCCTCGACACCTTCGCGAAGGCGATGCAGACCAGCTATGCCGCACGCGCGAAGGATCCGGATTCGATCGCAAGTCACCTGTCGGACCGCCGCGACCACTGGTACACCGCCGAGGAAATGATTGCGGCCGGCCTGGCGGATCAGCTGATTGACGAGGCCGGCGCCGAGCAGCTCGAGGACACCGCCGCAACGGCCGCGCTGCTCACCTACGTGCATGCGCTTTCCAGTTCTCCGGGCAACGCCGTCACAGCGGCGCTGCGCCGGCGTATTCAGACGACGGTAACGGCGTCTGCCTTTGCCTCGCTCCGTGAGGTCCATCAACGGGCGATCTTCGCCCACATCGAGGAATCGACAATGAAGCAGAAACTCGCTTTGATCCTCGCGCAGGGCGGCAGCAACATTCCGCCTGCGCCGGCTCCTGCGCCGACCCCCGCCGCACCGGCGCCGGCGCCGACTCCGGGCGCACCCGCCCCGGCGATCGATCCGATCGCCGCGCTGACCGCGCGCAACGAATCCATCCGCAGCGTCTTCGCGCAGTTCGCCGACGTGCCCGGCATGCGCGAACTCGAGGCCTCCTGCCTTGCGGATCCGCGCATGACGGTCGAGCAGGTGCAGGCGAAGGTCCTGGCGCGGGTGTCGAATGGCGCAACGCCGCTCGCCGGCGGCGGCGGCTCGACGGACATCCGCGTTACGCGCGACGAGGAAGAAACCCGCCGCGCGCGCATCGTGGACGGCATCCTCGCGCGCGCCAACATCCTGACCGGTCAGGCTGCGATCACCGCGCGGCAGGACAACCCGGCCGCCCGCCAGTCGCTGATCGTCCTGGCGGAGGCCTCGCTTCAGCGCGCCGGGGTCAACACCCGCCACATGTCGCGTGACCAGATCGCCTCGACCGTGCTGGCCGTGCAGTCGACCAGTGACTTCCCGATCCTGCTGGAGTCTGCCATTCATCGGATGGTGCTCTCCGGCTACGCGCCGGCGCAGTTCACATGGTCGCGCTTCTGCGCCATCGGCACGCTCTCGGACTACCGGCCGCACAACCGCTATCACATGGGGTCGTTCTCTGACCTCAAGAGCGTGAACCAGGCGGGCGAGTACGAAGCCGGCACGATGTCGGACGGTGCGCGCGAAACCATCACCGGCAAGCGCAAGGGCCGGATCCTGAACATCACCCCCGAGGTGCTGGTCAACGATGATCTGGGGGCCTTCTCGCGACCGGCGGTGACACTGGGCCAGGCGGCCGGTCGCACGATCGAGAAGGACGTCTATGGGGTGCTGGGTCTGAACGGAGGCCTTGGTCCCAACATGAGCGACGGTAAGTCGCTTTTCCATGCGGACCACAACAACATCCCCTCGACGGCGACGGTGTCTGTCACGTCCATCGACGCGGCTCGTCAGCTGATGGCCTCGCAGAAGGACTACGCCGAGAACGACTACCTGAGCATCGTTCCGGCGATCTGGCTCGGACCGCTGTCTCTGGGCGGCGCCGCCCGTGGCATCAATGCCCAGGAGTACGACGACGAGTCGGCGAAGAATCAGCGCAAGCCGAACGTGGTGCGCGGCATCTTCCGCGACGTGGTCGATACGCCGTACCTGAGCGGTGCTCCCTGGTACATGTTCGCCGACCCGAACCTCGAGCCGGTCATCGAGGTTGCCTTCCTCGATGGCGTGCAGACGCCGACCCTCGAGCAGGAGAAGAACTTCAAGACCGATGGCCTGGCGTGGAAGGTGGTCCACCGGTACGGCGTGGGCGCTGTCGGCTGGAAGGGTGCCATCCGCAACGCGGGCGGCGGCTGATCCTGATCATCAACCGAATGGCGGCGGGGCGACTCGCCGCCTGATCCACCGAATCGAGGACTACGAACATGGCAAAGAACTTCATCAAGGAAGGCAAGCATCTGGCCTTCACCGCCAGCGGCGCAAAGAGCTCCGGCCAGGCGGTCGTGCTGGGTACGCTGCTCGGCGTGGCGCTGACCGCTGTCGAGAACAGTGCCGAGGGCGAGGCTGCGGTCGAGGGCGTGTGGGAGTTGCCGAAGGCCTCCGGCGCGACGATCAATGCATTCTCGCGCCCGATCTGGGACGTCAGCGCTGGCGAGTTCATCGCGAGCGGTGCGGCCGAGGGTGACCTGATCAATGCAGTGGTTGCGGTCGAAGCGGCCGGCAGCGGGACCGGGACCGTGAAGGCCAAGCTGCTTCCGGGTGCCGGCAGCCTGCAGCCCAGCGGCGGCGGCTGATCCAGGGGCGGCCGGTCGATGCTCAGGATGGCGGCGGAGATTCGTCCGGCCTCTGCGAGCCTGAACCGCCTTGGCAAGCAGTTCAGGTACGCGCAGGCCGTTGCGCTCACGCGCACGGCGCAATTCGCCCATATGGATCTCCGCCGCGACTTGAGCAAGGTCTTCGACCGGCCGACCCCGTACACCGCCAGTTCGACGTATATGCAGCGCGCCACGCCAGTGAAGCTGGTCGCCGAGGTGGGATTCCGGGGCGACCCGAAGCGGCACTACCTGACCCCGCAGGTTCATGGTGGCGATCGCGCGGTTCGCGGATTCGAGTATCACCTGCGCCGTGCGGGCCTTCTGTACGCCGATGAATTCGTCGTGCCGGCGAACGGCTATCCCCGCGACGTGTATGGAAACGTTCCGCGCAAGGTCTACGCCGCGATCCTCGCGGATGTCCGTGCACATCCTGACCAGCTGTCATGGTCAACAAGGGACTCGCGCAGCAAGCGTGGTCGCCGTCGCAACATCGGCAAGCGCGCTGTGTACTTCGCCAGTCGGGGACCTGGGATGTGGTACGGGCGCAAGCAGCACCTGCCCCGAGGGATCTACGAGCGAACTCGCATGGCATGGGGCAGCTCGATCCGCGGCGTTTTCATGTTTGTGCGCAAGCCAAGCTACAAGCCGCGCCTGCCGCTCCTCGAAATCGTGGTCGACAACATCAACCTCCATCTCGCTGACGAGACGGACAAGGCGCTGCGCATGGCCTTGGCAACGGCGAGGTCGGCATGAGCTTCGAGACGGAAGAAGATCGCGTCGCGATGGTCGAGACCCTGTCTATGGGGTTTCGGGCGCGGACATTGCAGGGTGAGGTGGCAGCGATTTTCGAAAACGGGTCCATCCTTGATGGCGCACCATCCGGATTCCAGATGGCGGATCGCTCCCCGACTCTAACGATCACCAGCTGTCAGGCTCGGGCTCTCGGCATGGAGAGGGGGATTCCTGTCACGGTCATCGACCCGTGTGGAGGCCCTGCGGAGTACTGTGTGCGCGATCCGCAGCCTGACGGGACGGGTATGAGTCGCGTCGTGCTGGAGGCGTTGCGGTGAGTATCCTTGGTGTCGCGACAGCCTCTGCTGACGGGTCAACGGCAACGCCTGGCGCTCTGACTTTGAGCGCAATCGTTCCTTCTGGAGCCGAGCTTGCGGTTGTGTTCGTCCGCTGGGCGTCGTTGGCCGATGACGCGGAGCTCATCGGGCTCGCGTCATCGTTTGGCGATGTGACGATCATCCATTCTACGAACAAGAGCGGACCGTCCATTGCCCTGGCGTATGTGGAAGTGGAGGACATTGGGTCCGAACACACACTCACTCCCGTTCTAAGCAGCGCCCCACTTTCGCGATTTGTGGTCGGTGTAGTGTTCCTCGATCAAATTGACCTGTCGAACGAGGCGGCCTGGCTGCGAGACTGGGACTACGAGCTGGAGCCGAGATACGCCCTCCCGGATACGCCATATGTGACGGCGGTGGATTCAGCGGAATCCGATATCGTGCTGGCTGCTTCGACATACTGGTGGGACCCGGCACCAGATCCGCCTCTTAACACGACGACACTGATTGCCCCCTTTGGCGGTGACGCCAATGACCAGCGCGTGGTCATTGTTGATGAACCGGGTTCCCCGACGACGGAGGTCTATCAGTACGGCCCCGGTAACAACTTGCTGCCGGTGCTATCAATTATGCCCACCGCTGGCGGCGGGGAGACGGAACTGGTGATCGCAGACGCCGTTCACGGCCACGCCGCCGTCGGGGTCGGACTCACCCAAGCTTCGGCGCTCACGATGGCGAGCTCAGTCCATGGTCATGCTTCGGGAGCCGTGGCCCTCACGCAGGCCAGCACCCTGGATGTTGGTGGGTCGGCGCACGGGCACGTCGTCGACAACATCGCGCTGGCGCAAGCCATCGCGCTGGCGGTGGCGGACAGCGTACATGCCCAGCTGTCGGACGGCCCGGCCCTGTCCCAGGCCTATGCACTGCAGATCGGCGACGGAATCCATGCGCACGTTGCCGAGGCGCTCGAGCTCAGCCAGGCGCACATCCTCGCGATTGCTTCCTCCGCCCACGGTCACGCAGAGGACTCCATCGAGCTGGTGCAGGCGAGCATCTTGACCATCGGCGACGCAGTGCACACGCTGGTCAGCGCGGAGGTCCTGCTCTCCCAGAGCGTCTCACTGGCGATTGGGGATGCCGTGCATGCGGTCCTGGCTGACGGTCTGACGTTGAGCCACGGCGCAGTGCTGGCGATCGCCAGCGCCATTCACCTACAGGCGGTGGACGCCATCGCCTTGACACAGGCGACGACCATCGTCGTGAGCGACAGCGTCCATGCTCACATTGCCCGCCAGATCAATCTTCTGATGCCCGGCGGTCCCGCGGTTCCGCCCGGCCGGACCATCGTCGTCCAGGCCCGCAGCCGGGTCATCGTCATCCGTCCCGAAAGCCGAACCATCAAGGTGCACTGACATGCGCGTAACCGATCGAAAGTGGATCCGGATCACCACCAACTTCAAGGCCGGTGGAGATGACTACTTCAAGGACGAGCGGATCTTCGAAGATGCCGAGAAGGCCACCTCGTGGGTCAAGGCCGGGTGGGCGGTGGACCTCGATGGCGAGGTCCCGGCTGGAACCCCCGACACCGCGCCGAAGGCCCTGCTGGTGCAGGACGGCGTCCACAATCTGAACTCCGACCCCGCCTAAGGCGGTCCCCTCATCTCAAGGAGAAGCCATGGCTCGCCACGCTCCCAACGGGTTCTATTCTGGCGCGTTCAACACCATCCGGAACGGCGCCAATCGCCGCATTGTGGCGCTGGACTCCGAAGTAACGTCCTACGCCAGCATCGCTGCGGCGAGCCTCGCGGCTGCGGCAGTCGACGACGACGATATGGCCGAGGCCTCCGGCTCAGTGTCCGGCCGTCGCCTCAACATCGCGCAGATTGCTGATGTCGAGATCACCGCGACCGGCACCGCAACGCACGTGGCCATTGTCGATGACGACGATGAAGCGGTGCTGTACGTCACGACCTGCACCTCGCAGGCCCTGACGGATGGCGGGACGGTCACGTTCCCGACCTGGGGAATCGAGCTCCGCGCGCCTGGTGCGCCGTAAGAGAGTGAGCCAATGAACTGTTCCGCCGCCATTGCACGGAAGTGGGACGAGCCGATCGTCCCCGGCGCAGCCAACCTCTACGAGGTCGATTTCTCATGGGCGTGTGCACGCAAATGGGAGTCGAGGGAGTGGGCGCTGACGGACACGATCCGGCTTCCGAATGGCCTGGACGCCGTGTGCGTGAGGGCGGGCAGGTCTGGGCAGCGGCCGCCGCCCTGGCCGGACGTTGTCGGTCGCACCGTGGTGGACGGCGGCGTGCAGTGGGGGATCGTCCAGTCCTCGAGCGCGAGCCTTGAGACGACGGTCGAGTCCTATTTCTGGGCGCCGCCCGCGGGGATCACCGAAAGCGGTGGTGAGGATGGCGCGACGCGCACGGTCAGATTGCTGACCGTTGCAGGAAACGTTGAAGCCGGTGACCACACCATCC
>CALALQ010000192.1 GCA_937925595.1 uncultured Demequina sp.
CTCGCCGGTCGCGACGTAGGCCTCGATCTCCTCGTCGCTGAGATCGGCGAAGTGCACGGTCGTAGAACTCGTGGCGCCAAGCGTTCCGCCGGTGCCCTGGTCGCGGTCGTCCACGAGCCAGTGGCCGGTGTGGAGCACTCCGGTGTTGCCGCGCATTCTGCGCCAGCGCTCGATCGCGGTGGACGCATCCCCGGGCTTGCCGACCACGTGGCCGCCGAACTCAAGCATCGAATCGCAGCCCAGCACGATTGCGTCGGTCTCGTGGCTCCTTGCCACCTCTTCGGCCTTGGCGCGCGCGAGGGCGAGCACAGCGTCGGCCGCGGGAAGGTCGCCCGCCGCGGCAAGCACGGCGTCTTCATCGACGTGGGAGACGATGACGCGCGGCTCTACGCCTGCTGCGCGGAGGGTGGTGAGGCGGGCGGGGGATTGGGACGCGAGCACGAGCATGTCGCGAGCCTAACTGGCGACACGGGACCCGAGCGCCGTAGTGGGACATGAGGTCCGGCTCTCGCGGATCTCGGTCTCTCAATGGGACTTGAGGTCCGGCGGTGTCCTCTGCCGCGCGCTCAGCCCGCAGTTAGGAGTACTGCTTCGCCTGGAGCTTGTAGAGGTCCGCGTACAGGCCGCCGTGCGCCACCAGTTCATCGTGCGAGCCGGACTCCACGATGCGCCCGTCTCCCACGACGAGGATCGTGTCCGCCATGCGCACCGTGGAGAAGCGGTGCGAGACCAGCACTGTGATCGCTCCGGTGCGCTGTGCCACGCGGCGAGCACCGAGCGCGTACTGCTCGAACAGGTTGTGCTCCGCCTGCGCGTCGAGCGCAGAGGTGGGCTCGTCAAGAAGCAGCAGCAGGGGAGCCTCGCGCATCATGGCGCGGCCCAGCGCGAGCTTCTGCCACTGGCCGCCGCTGAGGTCAGTGCCGCCGAGGTTCGACTTGCCGAGCACCGTCTCGAGGCCATCGGTCAGACGGCGCATGACGTCATCCGCCCGCGCGCGCTGCAGTGCGCCGGTGACGGCCTCGGGGTCGTCGATCTGCGGCAGGTCGCCGATGCCCACGGTCTGCTGCGCGGTGAACTCGAGTCGCGCGAAATCCTGGAATCCCGCTGAGATGCGGGACCGCCACTCGTCGACGGGCATGCGGCGCAGTTCGGTGCCGTCCACTTCGATGCTCCCCGAGTTGGGGTCATAGAAGCGGCACAGCAGCTTGATGAGCGTGGACTTGCCTGCGCCGTTCTCACCGACGATGGCCACGGTGGAGCCAGCAGGAATGTGCAGGTCAACGTGCTCGAGCACCGGCTGGCTGGTTCCGGGGTACGTGAAGGTGACGTCAGACAGGGTGATGCCGTCTCGCAGCGCTTGGGGCACCTCCTTGTCCGGCTCTGCCCCTTGTTGGTCGGCGACCACGCCGCGCATCCAGCGGATCTCCGCGAACATCGACGACGTGCGCTGGAGGCCCTGAAGCATGGTGACCGCAGCGGTGACCTGCTGGTTCACCTGCGCGGCGAGCGTGATGACCATGAGTACGGAGCCGACCGTCGCGTGCCCCTGGACCGCATCGCGAAGGACAAGCAGCGTGGCGCCCACGTACGCCACAGCGAAGAAGATCTGCCCGGCAGCGCGCAGCCATGCCGCCCTGTACTCGCCGCGCATCTCGAAGCGAGAGGCGGTCTCCCAGGACTCCTGCTGGCGCCGGCGAACCTCGTTCTCGAGGCCGCACGTGCGCACTTCTTTGACGGGGCCCGCGTCCGCGAGCAGCCCGAACAGGTGGTTGGCCTGCCGTGTCGCAGGCGCCCCAGCCGCGCGCCCAGCCTTGGCGACCGCCTCCGCCTTTCGGCCCAAGAGGAGCGGGGGAATGGCGGCGAACGGCAGCAGCAGCAGCCACGGCGACAGCGTCGCCAGAAGCGCACCCGTCACGGCTAGCGCCACGACGATCGCAACTCCGCCGTACAGAGTCGAGACGGTGCCCCACGAAGCGCGATCCGCCTCGCGCCGGACGTACGCCACACGGTCCGCATAGTCGGCCCGCTCGTGATGCTCGAGGCCCACAGAGCCGTTCGACAGCTTGCCCACCTCTCGCTCGATGAGCGCGGCCATGTCCTCGGCGGTCTTGAAGTAGAAGATGTGCGCGAAGTGCTCTGCGGTGAGCGCGATGATCGCGAGCACGGCGACGATGACCGCCCACAGCACAGCGGTGCGCGCCTCTCCCGCGAGCGCGTCGTCGACGATGTTGCGCAGCCCAACGGCCGCAATCGGCATAGCGAGCGGCGCGACCATCATGAGGCCGAAGCCCATGATGAAGTTCAGTCGGCCGGCCCTCCACGCGAACAGGGCGGTGTCGCGCATTCCCTTGAGCAAGTCCATTACGCCCCCTCCATGACTTCCGCATCGGCGTCGTCGTCGGCATCGAGACCCTCGCGGAACCGTCGCGCCTGCAACTCAAACAGTCGCCGGTAGCGCGAGTCTGCTGCCATCAATTCGTGGTGCGCGCCGGACTCAACGACGCGACCCTCCTCGACGACCACGATGTGGTCGGCTCGCCGCACGGAGCTGAACCGGTGCGAAATGAGCACTGTGGTCAGTCCCTTGGTGAGCTCGACGAACTGGTCGAAGAACTCCGCCTCTGCGCGCACGTCGAGCGCCGCCGTCGGCTCGTCGAGAACCAGCACGCGCGCGCCCTTGTCGACCGCATAGAGCGACCGCGCGATCGCCACGCGCTGCCACTGCCCACCACTGAGGTCGATGCCGTCCTCGTACGCCCTGGCGAGGATCGTGTCCAAGCCCTTGGGAGCGTCGGCGAGGGTCTCGAGCATGCCGGTCTTTGCGGCCGCAGCCTCAATTGCCGCGCGATCCGCTGGCTCGAAGGCGGCGCCCATCGCGATGTTGTCGGCTGCGGTGAACTCGTAGCGCACGAAGTCCTGGAAGACCACGCTGAGCGTGCGCCGCCATTCGGTGAGTTCGATGTCCGCGATGTTCACGCCATCCACGTAGATGCCGCCCTGGGTGGGCTCGTATAGCCGGGCGAGGAGCTTCATGAGCGTTGTCTTGCCCGCGCCGTTGACGCCAACAATGGCGGTGGTGAGCCCCGCCTCTAGCGTGAGGTTCAGCCCGGAGAACACCGCTTCCCTCGCTCCCGGGTACGAAAAGTGCAGGTCGCGGAACTCGATGGACCGCACGGGCGCATCGGGGGGCAGCTGTCCCGTCCCTCGCGGCGCCGTGTCGGCAGCCACCACCGCCCGCTCAACCTCGCGAATCGCGGTGAGCGCGTTCATTCCGAACTGGGTCGACGTGTCCGACTCCGGGTAGTCCCGCGCGAGCATGAGCGCGCCAAGGAGTGCCTGAAGCCCCAGCGTGAACTGGGTCAGCGTCATTACGCCCGACGCTAGCTGTCCGGCGTCGGTTCCGGTTCCGGCGGCGCGGGTCGTCAGGGAGACGAGCGCCCACAGGATTGCGACCAGGGCAATCGCCGTGTAGACGAGGTAGGGCTTGAAGTAGATGCGCCTGCGCTCCCGATCGACGGGATCGGCGAAAGCGTGGTGGGCGACTTCGTGTCGCTTGGTAACCCACGGCATGGAGCCGAAGACGCGGATCTCCTTCGATGCGAGGGGCCCCATCGACAAGTCGCGGAAGTACAGCAGTCGCCTGCGCAGGTGGCCGTTGGTCGCCCACAGCCGCGAGTAGGCGCGAAGTCCACCACGGTTGCCTGTGCGCAGCACCAGGATTCCTACGGTCATCGCGATCGCGATCCACGGTCCAAGCAGTATCCACACGATGACGAGCAGGCCCACGAGTTGCGTGTAGCGAGCGAAGAGGTAGAGCATGCCGGCGACCGCGTTGCCAGGGGTGTGCCAGTTGTTCTCGAAGCGCATTCGCGCCTCGGAGAACGTCGACAGCACCTCGCCATCCTCGAGCGCGGCGATGCCAACGGAGCCAGTCACGGCCGCGACGGCCTGGTCGCGGACGGCTCCGTCGACGTGGCGCTGCACCGCCAGTCCCACCATGTGCTGTACCGGAGCGAGGATCTGCGTGACGACGAACGCCCCGGCGGCAATGAGAAACAGCCGCACCACCTGATCCCACGGCGCGGATCCGACGCCCCCAGCCACGGCGTCGGGCACATGGCCGATCATCGCGGAGGTGGTGACCATGAAGACAAGCGGGAGGGCGCCGAGCACCAGGCTCACCGCGATCAGGCCGGTCACTCGCCCCCAGCCGGCGAGTGGCATGATGCGCCAAATGCGCAGGCGAGCGAGCACCGCGCCGTCCCAATAGGCAGCGACGCGTGACTGAGGTGTTGTGGGCACGCTTCTCAAGGTAGTGCGCGGGTCTGACAAGCGGGAGGGGGTAGGCCCAGATAGTCGTAACGATTTGACCGCTACGCGTCGAAACGGTTTGATGTGTGACGTCCGTCACACGCTGACGGCCGTTTGCTGTCTACCAGCCATGTACGGGGAGGGATCGTGTCGGATCACGCGCGCGCCGCCACTCCGGCGACCTATTGGCACCTGTGGTACCGCAACGGCATCGCAGTGGGCGGCGCCGTGGCCCCCACCGATGTCTGGTGGGGGGCCGACGCTGGCAAGAGCATCACTGTCAAAGTCACCCGGTTGCGGGACGGGTACAACGCAACGCAGGTGACATCAGCGGCCCTGGCCATGCCATAGCTCCACGGAAATCCGAAAATCTGCCACCGACATCCACTCTTGTCAAAGGAGGAACCATGTCCGATCGCGTACATGCCACCACATCGCCACTGCTGAGAACGGCCGTCGCCGTCATGACGATGCTCGCGATCGCGCTCGCCACGGTGACGGCCGCAGCGCCCGAAGCTAGGGCGGCGGGGCCGTACACCTTGAGCGGGGCCGTGACGTTCGCACCGGGCTACGGCTCGAGCGACCTGAGTTCGGTGTTCAACGTTGTGAAGGTTGAGAGCACCACGAGTCCCGCCAATTACTTGGGCCGGTACGACGACAAGACGGGCCGCTGGACGGTGGACAACGTGCCTGAGGGCACGTACACGGTGAAGATTGACCCGAGTTGGATAAGTCCGCTTGGCATGGAGTACTTCCCTGGTGTGCCGGTGCGCGACCAAGCGACCGTGGTGACTGTCACGGGCGACCGCAACAACATCGACTTCACTCTTGAGCCCAAGATTGAGAACCCCACCACGTGGCCCCGGATTTTCCGTGGCGCCAGCGAAGCCTTCTTTCTGGCCGTTGGTGACACGCTGCGGATCGAGGCTCCGGTGTTCCCATTCGAGACAACGCTTGTCGGCTACCGCTGGTACCGCGACGGCGAACTGATTCCGGGCGCGGTGGGCCAGGAGTACACCCTGACGGTTGCGGAACTGGGCAAGGAGATCGCCGTCGGCTACATCGCGGCTCGCACCGGCTACACCCCACGTGAGTTCAGGGAAGAGAACATCTTCGAAGTGAGCAAGGGCTCCTTCGCGCCCAAGAACGTCACGATTACCGGTGAGGCGCGCGTGGGCAACACGCTGATGGCAAGCACCTCCGGCTGGACCCCCACACCGTCATCCTTCACGTGGCGGTGGCAGCGGAATGGTGTTGATATTCCTGGCGCGACAAGCGCCGCCTACACGCTTACGCCTGCCGACAACGGCACGACTGTCAGGGTCGTCGCCACGGCAAAACTTGAGGGCTACTTCGACGCGGAGCGTTGGGCGTCCTCTCAAGTCAGGGAAGGCCGGTTCTCGACCGTGCCCACAGTCAGTCTCCCGGCAACGGTCCGCGTCGGCACGCCGGTCGCCGCCAACGTGGAGGGCTCGTGGACGCCCACACCGGACTCGATCTCCTATCAATGGCTGAGCGATGGTGTGCCCGTCGCTGGCGCGACGAGCCTGACATACACACCCCGCGCCGGGGACTTGAACAAGGCGCTCGTCGTGAGGGTGACCGCCAAGAAGGGCGCCTACGAGGACCGCTCGGTGAGTTCGGCGAACAAGTGGCCCACCGTGGGCGTGCTTGCGAACTCTGTATTGCCGTCAATCACTGGAACGCTCAAGCCGGGCGAGACACTCACGGCAAAGCCTGGCACGTGGTCTCCGACCGCGAGTTACACGTATCGCTGGCTGCGCGACGGCAGCTACATCGACGGCGCCACCTCAAGCAAGTACAAGCTTCCCTCCAATGCTCGCGGAAGCAAGTTCTCTGTGCAGGTCACCGCGACCAAGACGGGCTATGGCACCGCCTATCGCACGTCCAACCCTGTCGAGGTGCTACCCCTGTTCACGAAGGCGTCGACGCCCACCATCTCTGGAACCGGCAACAAGGGCTTTACCTTGAAGGCCAAGCCCGGCACGTGGACGCCCGCGCCGGATGCGCTCTCGTACCAGTGGTACCGCGACGGCAAGGCGATCAGCGGGGCGAAGGCATCGACGTACAAGCTCGTCGCCGCCGATAGCGGCAAGAAAATCTCCGTGAAGGTGACGGCGAAGAAGGCCGGCTACGAGACGACGTCCAAGACGTCCGCCAAGAAGAGCCTCGGCAAGTTCTTCTCCAAGAGCCCTGTGCCCAAGATCTCCGGAACGGCCAAGGTAGGCAAGACGCTCACGGCCAAGGTGGGCACATGGTCGCCTAAGCCCAGCAAGTTCACGTACCAGTGGTACCGCAATGGCAAGGCAATCTCGAAGGCCACCAAGTCGACGTACAAGGTCAAGGCGGCCGACGCTGGAAAGAAGATCACGGTCAAGGTCACGGCCAAGCGGTCCGGTTACGCGACCACCGCCAAGACCTCCGCCGCCAAGACCGTGGCGCTTCAGTCCTTCAAGACCGTGCCCACACCCAAGATCACGGGCACCAAAGCGGTTGGTGCGACGCTGAACGTGACTGTGGGCACATGGAGCCCCAAGCCGTCCTCGTACACGTACCAGTGGTATCGGGGCGGGGTGGCGATAGTCGGCGCCACGGCGAAGACGTACGTGCTGACCGAGGCCGACGCTGGGGCCAAGATCACCGTCAAGGTCACCGGGAAGAAGAGCGGCTACAAGGCCAAGGCGGTCACGTCGAAGGCCGTGACGATCAAGCCGATCCTGTAACGGGAGCCGAATCGAGAACCTCGCAGGCTACCGCTACGTCGGGCGGCAGCAGCGAGGTCAGAACGGTGATCACTGTGTCGTGGTACTCCTCGGGAATGCGCGAGATCAGCACCTCGTGCATGAGCCGCTCAAACGCATCGCGCCCCTCGTCGACCACTCGTCGCCCTTCAGGCGTGAGCACCGCCCATGACGCGCGCCGGTCGTCATCGCACGGCTGTCGTTCGACGAGCCCCAGTTGCACCAGGCGATCAATGGCGTGGCTCAGGCGGGACAGGCTTGAATCGGTCGCTCTCGCGACGGCGGCGAGTTGCACGCTCTCATCAGGGTGTTCCCGTATGGTCTCAAGCAGCGTGAACTGAAAGCGGCTCACTCCGGTGACGGAGCGCATGCGCTCGTCGATCATTCCGGGGACGGTGGTGAGGAGCGCGTTGTAGCGATTCCACAGGAGTCGTTCGCGTTCGGTCGCCACCGGTCGATGGTAATGGAGCAGGGTGCCCGCGCGTCAGTACCTAATGGAAGGGCAACGATGGAGATCGTCTACTGGATCGTTGGAGGCCTTGTCGCTGCGGCGTTCTTGATCACTGGCGTGTTCAAGTTGGTGCAGACAAAAGAACAGCTCAAGGCCAAGGGCATGAACTGGACGGACTTGTACTCGCCGCGCGCGGTGAAGGGCATTGGGGTTCTCGAGCTGCTCGGCGCCGTGGGGCTCATCGTGCCGCCGCTCACGGGAATCGCTGTGTGGCTTGCTCCGGCAGCAGCTGTCGGTCTGGCTGCGGTGATGATTGGCGCCGCGCGCGCTCACCACAAGCTGGGCGAGACGATCGTGCCCAACGTCGTGCTTGGCGCGCTCGCGCTCGCGACCGCGCCCGGCGAGCGGCATGACCTCCCAGATCCGAACTCGGGCAAGCACGGCGCTGTCCCAAGACGCAGCGAATCGCGACGGACGTTTGGGGGGCACGAGACCAACCTACTTCGCGCGTTCGACCGGCGGTAGGGGTCCGGGCCAGAAAGTCGTAACGATTTGAAACGCCGGGCACGGTTTTCGACACACACCGGAAAATCGGCTATAAATCGGACACGACTTTCGAAAATGTCAAAACGATTTGACCCGAAAGGCGTTCACACGCTTTGATGTGTGACATCCGTCACACCGTGACGGCTCTTTGCTGTCTACCAGCCGTGTTCCAGGGGAGGGAACCTTGTCTGCTCGTGTACTCGCCATCAAACCGTCTTGGGGCCGCGGCGGGGTCGCTCTGATGACCGTGGTGGCGCTCGCGCTGTCGATCGTGGCGGTGTCGGCTCCTCCGGCAAGTGCCGCCAACTACACCTTGAGCGGCGCCGTGACGCTGCCTTCGGGCTACACCCCGGCGCACCTCGGCAGCACGAGAGTGTGGCTGAACAACACCGCGACGAAGGAATCGAAGGCGGGCTCGTACAACCCAGCCACCGGTCGGTGGAGCGCCACCAACGTGCCTGCAGGCTCGTACACGCTCAGGATCATCCCGGACGAGTCCTCGCCGCTTTCCTGGGAGTACTACGGGAACAAGATCCGTCCCGAAGACGCGACGGTGGTGACGGTCGCGGCGAACATCTCCAACCTCGACTTCGCCCTTGAGCTCAAGATCCCCGACGCCGCGGTGAATCCCGACATCTTCAAGGGAGACAAGACGGCTGGGTTCTTGTTTGTAGGCGACACGATTCGCGCCGTGGCCCCGGTGTTCAGCGGCTTCTCGTACAGCAGCGTCACGTTCCGCTGGTATCTCGACAGTGTCTACACGCCCCGCATCTCTGGCACCCAGTACACGCTGACGCCGGCCGAGCTCGACCAGCGCATCGGGATTGGCGCGGTGATCTCAAAGCCGGGCTACACGCCTCGCGAGTTCAAGTACACGAACATCTTCAAGATCGACCGCGGCAAGTTCACCGCTCCTGCGGAGGTGGTCATCAACGGCACGCGACGTGTAGGCGAGACGCTGACCGCCGTGCCGGGAGCGTGGTCTCCCACGCCCTCCTCGATCTTGTATCAGTGGAAGCGCGGCTCAGTCGACATCCCAGGTGCGACCAAGTCCACGTACAAGCTCACGCCAGCGGACAGAGGTCACCTGGTGCGCGTGAGCGTCACCGCCAAGCTGCACGGCTATGCGGATAGGACCCTGACGTCTGAAGGTCAGACGGTGATGCTGGGTCTGTATACATCGGCGCCTTCGCCCACGTTCCCGCAGGCTCCTCGAGTCGGCACTCCCCTCAAGGCCACGGTGGGCACGTGGCTTCCCAAGCCCGACACGATCACCTACCAGTGGACGCGAGAAGGCGAGTACATCAAGGGAGCCACCAAGACGACCTATACGCCCACCGCCGCGGACCTGGGTTTGCGGCTTGAGTTCCGCGTGTACGTCGACAAGGACGGCTACGGCAACACGTGGCGCACCACGGGCGGCACCACCGTCCTGCCGGGACTGTTCAAGGTCTCCAAGGCGCCGTCAATCAGCGGCGAGCTGAAGCCTGGTGCGACGCTCACGGCCAGCCCGGGCACCTGGTCGCCTGCTCCCAAGTTCACCTACCAGTGGCTGCGCGATGGCGAGCCCATCGCGGGTGCGACTAAGGCGAAGTACAAGCTTCCGGCGAACGCGCGCGGCAGCAAGTTCACCGTACAGGTGACGGCCACCAAGACCGCATACGAGACCACGACCCGCACCAAGAGCGTGTCCGTGCTCCATCTGTTCAAGAAGACGCCCAAGCCTGCCATCACTGGCTCGGCATACAAGGGCGCGAAGCTCACGGCGAAGCCCGGCACGTGGTCGCCCGCTCCGGACAGCCTCTCGTATCAGTGGTATCGCAATGGCAAGGCGATCAGTGGGGCGAAGTCCGCGACGTACAAGCTCGTCGCTGCGGATTCCGGCAAGACCATCACGGTGAAGGTGACGGGCAAGAAGGCCGGCTTCAAGGCGGTGGCGAAGACGTCTGCAAAGAAGGTGCTCAAGAAGTTCTTCACCAAGTCGCCTGCTCCGAAGATCTCTGGAACGGGCAAGGTCG
>CALALQ010000193.1 GCA_937925595.1 uncultured Demequina sp.
GCCGTGCTCGGTGACCGGCACCTGACCCTTGACGAGGTCAGTGCGGGGGTCGGAGCCGATGGCGATGAACAGGCCGGTCACGTCCAGCCGCTCCTTGTGGTCGTGAGTCTGCTCCTCGAAGACGACACCGGTGAGCTTGCCGTCCTCAGCGCGGAGCTCCGTGGCGACAGCGCCGAAACGGAACGTGAGCTTCGGGTGGGCGAGCGCACGCTCAGCCATGACCTTCGATGCGGAGACCTGGGAGCCGCGGACGAGGACGGTGACCTTGCTGGCGAAGTGGGCCAGGTGCAAAGCCTCCTCCATCGCGGAGTCTCCGCCTCCGATGACAGCGACCGGCTGGTCCTTGAAGAACTCACCGTCGCAGGTCGCGCAGTAGCTGACACCGTACCCGGTGAGCTCGGCTTCCTGGGTGAGCCCGAGCTTGCGGTGCTCGCTGCCGGTGGTGAGGATGAGCGCGTCGTAGGTGTAGTCCTCGTCGCCCACGGCGAACGTCTGGTCGGTGACGTTCAGGTTCGCCACGTCCCCGTAACGGATGTCCGCGCCGAACCGCTCAGCCTGAGCCTGCATCGACATGATGAGCTCGGTCCCGTCGACACCTTCGGGGAAGCCGGGGAAGTTCTCCACGACGGTGGTCGTGGTCAGGTCGCCTCCGGGCTGGGTGGTGCCGGTGCAGACGACAGGTGCGTGTCCGGCGCGGGCGGCGTAGATGGCGGCGGTCAGCGCGGAGGGGCCGGCGCCGACGATGACGAGGGGGATGTGCGTGGTCATAGTGCTTCCTCTATGCGCCGGAGCGGGTCTCCCAGGCGATGTGACGGATGGCTTCACGGAGCTTCCGACTGCGGCCGTTCAGGTAGCGGGCGAGCACGGTGAGGAACTCGTCTTCGGTGACGCCGGTGACCGCCGGGTCGTGCCCGTCGCGGAATACCGCCGTGTCCAGCTCGGCACCAGTGCTGGTGACGGTGACGAGCGCGTTTAGCAGCTCATACGCCATGTGTCGCTGGTCGGTCATGACGGCGAGCGCGAGAAGCCCGTGGCGAACGGGGATGCGGGCGACCGCGCGTTGCAGACATGGCTCGCACAGGTCGATGGTCGTCCAGCGGCCGCGACGCCGGCCCGTGTCCGGGCTACGTTTCCCCACGGCGACGGTCGGAGTGTCAGCGTGACAGTGGGTGCAGCTCACTGTGCCTCCATGGCATCGTTCAGGAGCGTCCCGCCGACGGCGTGCACCTCAGCGATCGCGCCGTCGCGGGTCGGGTGCACGTCCCGGGTCAGCATCGGCTCGTCTTCCCAGAGGGGGTGGGCGACGTATCCGCCGCTGGTCTCGAGGATGTGCCAGCAGTCCAGTCGCGCGATGACGTGCGCGACCTGGTCCGGGTCCGCGATGAGGCCTGCGAACTGGGTGATGCGCTGCTGCCGGTACTCGGCGTCGGCGGTGTTGCGCACGCCTGCGGCCGCCAACTGTCTCGTGCGCGCTTCCCTGCGCCGACGTTCGAACATCAGATTGTGAACCCGAGCTTGGCGAGGTCGCCGGTGGGTTTGGCGCCGTCGGTCACGAACGACACGGCTTCCGCTTCCGCGCGGCGGGCACCGTTCATGAGCATGGTGCGGGTGCCGTGGACGGGGTAGCCGGCGCGTTCGAGGTTCCCGGCGGTGTCGAAGATGACCAGGTCGAAGGACCGGGCGAGCTCGCGGGCGTGCTGCCAGTAGGTGGCATAGTCGAACTGCCCGTTCTTCTTGTTGTACGGGGTCTTCGTGCCCTCGTAGGGCGGATCGAGGACGACGAGGGGGTTCTCGCCGACGGCTGCGATCTCGTCGAAGGTGATGTCGAGGTACGAGACGTTCCGGACGTCAGGCCGGAGTGCTT
>CALALQ010000194.1 GCA_937925595.1 uncultured Demequina sp.
CGGCTGCTGTCCACGGCGATGACCTGCGGAAGTAGTTCCGGGTTGGGAAGCTCGCCCGGGGTCACCTCCGTGTAAGCCGCACGCACACAGACGGGCGCAGGATCGCCGGTGGCGGACGTTTCACGGCGGTCGTCGCGGTGTCCGTGGCTATGAAGGTGACTTGTGATGGTGGTGACGGCCCCGGGGTTCAAGATCTGTAGACTCACTGTTGAGGGTGTCGAGGGCTAGCCTGCCCCTGAAGGGATGGCTGGTCCTTGGACGCGAGAGCCTCCACCCAGATTCGCGGCTCTACCCCGGTGGTCGACCGCTGAGGTACATGCGTGCCGTGCTTCTCCAGGTCGCGCAGCAGCTGTCAATTCTGCCGTGAGGCAATCGTCTGTCCCGAGTCCACCACTCACTCCCCCGCGGCTGCCTCGTTCCAGGTCGCCGCGTCGGTCCGCCCCACGGAGGTGACGACATCGTTGGCGATAGGGCGCAGTTCGTCCTGGGGCGCGCATTGAGTGCCTGAGACACCGCCGAAGCTGATCCTCGAGCTTTGTCCGTTCCGCGAGCTCGGCGTCCTCGGCTCGATTGATCACGCGGGCAGCCGGCGGCCTTCTTCAGATCGGCGCGGTCGTCGCTTCCCCGACCATCGCCCGAGAGCGGTCAATCGGGATCGTCGTCACGAGCCTCTCCCCCGACGGAGAGCGACACTGTGCGCCTGTTTCACGTGAAACATTGCGGCCGGCTGAACCATTTGAGGCAGAGCCCGTCTTCACGAGGTCGATGGACCCACACCCTTCCGCATGTCCTGCAGCAAACGCGAGCCTTTTGAGCGTCCGTGGTGCGCCGGTCGTTGATCCCCGGCGGCCATGGGCCCTCGTCGAGCGCGCGTCTCCTTTAAGCCCAGCGGCTGGTCGTCCGGTTGGGCCCAGGTCAGTGACGTGAGGACAAGTAGATGGCGCACCCAGTAGCAGCCCCGCTCCCGGTCATAAAGATGACGTCCCGTCTGGGCCGGTCGTGTCCACGTCGCGTTTCACGTGAAACATCGTCTCCAGGCGCCGCTTGCGTGCAGAACTGTGGGCGGGATTGGACCAATATTCATTCAGGCGCGCATTCCGGCTGGTGAGTCTGCCGTTGGCGAGCGCTCTTGCCTTGGCCCACCGTTCAGGACGTCCGTCGCAAGACCCAGAGCGGCTGCATTCTTGCGTGGGCGGCGAGTTCCCGAGGCTGAGCAGTTCCGGCGGTTTCGTGATCCCCCGCAGTCACCGCATGACGGAGCCGTCTGCTGGCTTGGCGAGCTGGAAAGGATGCGCCGTTCCGATTGCCGGGCTACGACCGACTGTTGCGGTCGCCGAAGGGGATGAGCGTGTAAGCCCGCCTGCCTGCACGCGTGATTCGCCCCGACCGCTTGAGTCGGTACTGCCGTCCTCTCGCGTGGGACGTCTGAGTGAGTGAGTGCGGGGCCCGGGCGGGTTCGACGTGGAAGTTGGATGCCGCGGTGAGAAGCACGGGCCAACCTAGGGGTATCGGGCGCAGCAGATGCCGATGAAGCGCACGTGCTCAAGGGGGTGCTGCGGCAACACACGTGCTGGCGCTGGTGCTGGTAGGCGCGTCCGTGACTCGAGGCGTCGTATCGGAGTTTGCGGACGGTGCGTCTGGGTGAGCGACGCGCGCCGGGATCGATTGCGGTGACGGATGGGGTCGAGAGTGCAGTGGAACGATCTCGTCCGCCCTCTCGACCGCCAGTGGGTGGCGCGCCCTCAATACAAGCACGTGTGCGCGAGAACTGCTCGCGCGACGAGAGCGGACCGTCCGCGCCTCCAACGGTGGGCGCTCGTTCGCCTCACCGCTGCTTCCATGGCACGCCTCACGTCCTTCGATCATCAGGCGCGCCGCACACCTCGTGGGATCAGCGCGTCTCAGTCGACCGGTGTGGAGGTGGTGGCTGCGACGGTGAGAAGCAGGTGGTCGGGGTGGACTGCGGCGGGGAATTGCGGTGACTTCGGGCGCGGTACGCCCCTGGGGTGCCGCACTCGCTCTTTGATTCGTCCGATCTCGGCGTCCGCGGAGCCACCCTTGCCTTGCGCTCGGCCGAGGATTCGCGACGACATGCACGTGATCATCCGACCCTCGAACCTGGGTTGGTGCTTGAACTGTCGGTCAGCGATGTCGCCGGGAGTCGTCGGCCCTCCCCAGCTCTACGGGGTTCCGGTCTGGAGCCAGCCGCCGCAGGAGCTTGACCGTCATTCGCCTTTGCTCCGATCGCGTCAATGCAGAAGCAGTAGGCATCAGCCGATCTTGGATCACGCCGCCCCCGGAGCCGTCCTCCGATAGGGGTATGAACGTCCGCATCCGCGTGCGGAGGTTTTCCCCGACTGCACGAAGAGCGCCTGGCGGGAAGTGGTCGATCTTCACGGAACCACCATGAAGCAGTGCCGCGTCAACGAGCCGACGGTGACGGACGTCGAAGAGCTCCTCGCAACCGATGCCGGCCAACATCCGGTCCGCTTCCACTCGTCGACTCGCGACCAGTGGTGTCGTGACAAGCGGGCACCTCCTCTGGGAACAGGCGTCTAGAAACGTCGTTGAGGGGTGACGGGAGCCACTTGCTTCTCTGCGCGTTCGCGGCGGCTGTTTCACGTGAAACATCTCTCGCACGACACTCAGGCCTGCAGGAGGGCGGCGGGGAGGGTGAGCCGGCGGTTGATGCACCTGACTCAGCGATAGTGACGTTGGCGGGGGCGCGGGCGATCCGAGCGTCAAGTAGCCCCGCGCGCCGGGGACATTCCCGCCAACGTCGCAGGACGGGCGGATCG
>CALALQ010000195.1 GCA_937925595.1 uncultured Demequina sp.
GGGCTGGTCGTTCGAGGACTACCTCGCCGCCGTCCTGGAACGCGAGGTCTCCGCGCGCAACGCTTCGGGGGCGGAGCTGCGGATCAAAGCGGCGGGGTTCCCGAGCCGGAAGACCCTCGAGGACTTCGACTGGGGCGCGCAACCCACCACCCGGCAGCAGATCGCGGCGCTCGCTTCGGGAGGGTTTCTCCTCGAAGCACAGAACGTCGTCCTTCTCGGCCCTCCCGGCACCGGGAAGACCCACCTCGCCACCGCGCTCGGGATCGTCGCCGCACGGCACGGACACCGAGTCCTCTTCGCGACCGCGACCGAGTGGGTCACCCGCCTCACCGAAGCGCACCGGCAAGGGAACCTTCCCCGAGAGCTCGCCCGGCTGCGGCGATACGGGCTGATCATCGTCGACGAAGTCGGCTACCTCCCCTTTGAGCAAGACGCCGCCAACTTCTTCTTCCAGTTGGTGTCATCCCGCTACGAACACGCCTCCCTGATCCTGACCTCGAACCTGCCATTCAGTGGCTGGGGCGGGGTCTTCGGAGACCAAGCCGTGGCCGCGGCGATGATCGACCGGATCGTTCACCACGCCGACGTCCTCACGTTGAAGGGCGCCAGCTACCGGCTCCGCGGACGAGGCATCGACAGCCTCCCCAGCATCAAGACCCAAGATCCGACAGACTAAGCACACGACAACCAGGTGGCCTAGATTTCGCCCGTCGTTTTGGCCTGGTTCTCAACCGTCGTCGACATACGCGACAGCAGTGCCCGCCGTCCACGCAAGGACTTCGCCGTCAATGTGGCCCCGACTCTCGACGCGGCGAGGACGACGATGATTTTCGCCGCCCTCATCGCTCCCCATGCTTCTCGTTGAAGATGTTGACGGCGTCCGTCATCGAGACTTCCTCCGCTGATCGTCCCCGCCACGAAGTGAACACGTCTGGGCATTTGAGGTCCTGAATCGAAGCCGTCTTGGTAGGCATGTCGACTCGGATTGCGCCGCACGAGTACACGGACTTTGTGCTCGTCGCGAACCCCGCCTGCGACTTTCCGTCTCACGGGAGGTACACCGACGCAGTGACTTCGTCGCCGTTAGTCGCGAAGCCATAAAGCGTGACGCCAGCGTTCGACTCGCTCACGAGTTCTGTTTGCTCCGACGGAATGAGGGCGACGTAGTAGACCGCGTTCCGTTCAAGGAGTTCATGAGGTGTGATCGGCGTGTCCCCGTTCTCAACAACCCGAAGGACCAGTTGCTCTGAGAGGAACTCTGCGCTCTGTGCCACGACCCCCTGCGCGGCGTCCAACGCGGAACCCGCCTCACCTGTTTGGACACACCCGGTCGTGGTGGCGGTGGCCGCCACCAGTACTGCCATGGCTATCAGGCGTTGATCCTTCACAAATAGAGCTGAGCGGTCCATCGTTTCGCTCCACCTCCCGGACATGCACCGACGAGTCGACGCTCACATCCTCGCGTGGCGCACCGACATCAGGGGGTAGCCCATGGGTCGATTGAGCGTTCCCACACCGCCCAATAATCCACGCCGAAACCACTCGTGCGGGCCGCGACAGCGCTGCCTGGGCGTTGACGGCAGACGATAACGTGCACCTGCGGAATAACCCAGCCGCCGATGCCGGTGACGAGATGTCGTTCGTGGAGATCTCGGAAGTCGGACTCCGTCATCCATCGCGCGCTGACTTTTGTGAGCGTCGTTAGCCTCGCCATCTCCGCCTTAGATACCACCCGGTCACTGACTCGAGCGCCACCAAGTAGGTGTATCTCTGTGTCCGAACGGCTCACGACGGCTTGGACGAACGACCGCAGTGGTTCGACGTCCCGGAACATGTACCTGTCAGACCAGAGGACTTGATCGGCACCAGCGATGAGATCAACGAATCGGTCGATGCTGGTCTCGAACTGCTCGGGCCACGCTGGGTTCGGTTCGGGGGAAGCCAGCAGCGATGATTCGAGCCGCTCAAGGAACCGAGTCTTCCGCCCGGTGTGAATCAATCCATATGCGGCGCATCGCGCTGCATATGAGTCATGTACGGGGTCGACGGTACCCCTTGCAATTAAAACGCCTGCAGTAGCGCGTACGTCCGCGAGGAACGTCGGATCGAGCTCGAACTGGTCGACAAGAAGTTCCGGCGTTAGCTCGCCGACGCGTTCAACGTGGTCGTCGAGGAGGGCAGCGTCTCCAAACCACGAACTCTCCACTTCAGCCTCCGAAGTCGGTGCACCTCCAGTTGGCGGCAGGATGGGTGCTACGCGCGACATCAAGGGGCTACCTGCGCCACCGCGGTGCGTCGCGGTACTGCAGCGAGCCGTGAATAGGGCGCCGAGGTCGCGTGCGTGTTTGCCGTCGACCAGTTGCTTCGTGAGCCACGCCTGGAGGCGTGGTCCTTGCGTGCGCATCAGCGCCCGGTCGAACCCATCGAACAAAAGTTGTGCCGAACCATGTTCTTCGAGCGTTGACTCAAGTGCCGACTGAAGGCGAGCGCGTTGCCCTGCTTGATCCGCCTCGGTGAAGTCGGCCCCGTCCACGACCACGGCTGTGGGCCCGAGCGTGGTGGCGAGGAGGCGGACAAGGTGACTCTTACCCATTCGAGGTGCAAGTCGAAGGAGCAGTCGGTCGCCC
The DNA here is from genome assembly GCA_937925595.1 of uncultured Demequina sp. The sequence goes on from CALALQ010000195.1 coordinate 2,628, forward strand.
TCGAGAAGTCGTACCGCGACATCCTCGACCCAGCCAGTGATGCATTGCGCCACGACGCTACCCTTCGAGTGCATCGATCGCAGCCTGGACTCGAGGGGAGTGATCCGAGAAGCACAGGCCATAGGCGACTGCGTGGATGAGTGCGTCAGGGTCATCCGAAAGGAGGCTCTTCGCGAGTTCGCGCTCGTCATCCTGTGGCGAGAAGTACAAGCGCAGTAGCGCGGCTTCGTTAGGGAACCACTCCGTAAAGGAAGTGACGACATCGGCTGCTTGGTCCTGTGGCCCCCCGTACTCGCGGGCTGCGATGGCCTGTTCGATTTCGTCTCTTGATATGTGGAAAGGGAGTTGTTCGGGTGAACGCGAACGCGTCGCGAGAGAGCATGCTTTCCGAGTGAGCAATGGGTGACCGCCGTACTGATTGAACAGCCGGTCAATCACTTCATGATCGCGGACTCGGACGCCCATCCGTCTCCCCAACGAGCGAACCATTTCAGCCATCTCCTCGCGTGACATGGGCGCGAGCCAGACGAGCTTCACCAGTTTGTAAAGCAGGTTGTCCTTTCCCTCCACGATCGGGCGCTCATACATGGCTGGATCGACGCCCGCGCAGAGGAGGGCCAGCCGTTCTTGTTCCTGCAGCAGGCTTCGGAGCTGAACGAGCGAAGAGAAGAGGGCGCGCGCCTCGTTCGGCTCGATGTTCGAGCGCGGGGGGAAGGCTTGGTCTACCTCATCCACAACGAGGACCGCAGGGCGCTCGACACCCTCCAGCATCATGCGAATGTCCTGAATCCAGTTCGCAGATGAGTCAGGTAGGTCGACACGACGCCGTCCCTGACGAGTCATCGTACGAGTTCGAGGTTTGAAGTCTTCGTTGCCGGGGACAGCGTGAATCCCATCCCACAGGCCCTCGAGGATCGATGACCTGAACTGTTCACCGGTGACGATCTCACTCACGTCGACGCGAATGGTCACGTTGCGCTGGTCATCCGCACGAAGCGCCGTCAGCGAGTTGAGTAGGGAGGTCTTTCCAGTCTTGCGGAGACCGAAGACACCCACCGAAATCGCCCGCCCAAGATCCGCCGCGATCGCGTCAACCTCCGCAGCGCGCCCGTAGAAGCCACTCGGGTCCCGCACAGGCGTAGAAACGTCGAAGTGATCGACGGTCGCAACTGACTCTCCGATTAACGCGTGAAGTGGGCGAGCATCAGGGCGTCGAATGTCGTCGAGGTCGATGGGAACGATAGCCATCTCGCCTCGTCTTCGAGCCGTTGTATGCCGCACATCCTTATCACGGCTCACCAGAATCGCGACGTCAGGCTCGACTCGCATGTCTCTGCGCACTCGTGCCTGAATCAGGGATAGGGCGCGGGGCTCGACATGACGGTACTCCGTGTAGAGCACTTGGATCTCGCGGTGGAGCCCGAAGACTTCCGCCTGATGCGGAGGCAGTGTGATGTTGATCCACCACCGCCCGGGTGTTGAGTCCTGCTCGAAGCGCCACGTACCAACTTCGCTGCGCTTGAGGTAAAGGAGGAAGTCGGGTGCGCCGCTCGCAGACCCACGGAAGCGCTCCTCGTAGTCCGCGAGAATTCTCTGATTCGGCGTTGCACGCGAGGGCAGGTCAGTCACGCTCTGAGCGTAGTGGTTGGCGGCGAGTTTGCTCACGAGCGGATAGCGCCTCTTGGCCGACGAGACTTACCTCCAGCCGCCTCAAGCGCAATCTCGAGTTAGGTAGCCATCTACAAGAAGGCCAACGGGGCGCGTGAGACCGTCAAGGTCATCGTCTGCTCACCGCAGAACAACAGCGAAATGTTTGTCGCATCCTCAGGGAGCTTAAGTTGGCCGGCGAGGAGTCGATAGCGGTGATCGTTCCCCGAAACGATAAAAGCCCTCGGCGTCCAAAGCATAGACACCGATTGACAGCGTCCGTGAGGTGTGGATTGCCGCTTACGGCGAGACCGGGAGCGCGCTGCCGACGACTCTCGCCATTCGTTATGACGCGCATAGGACCCGAAACGTCCACGCGCCCAACCGCGCCTCACCGAAGTGACAACCGATCATGACCCACCGCTACCGTCACCCACAGCTGCCCACCGCCGACGATTGCTTCTGGGAGGTCGATGACTCAGACCCGTCGAGCAGGTTCCCGTCGGTGAGCGGCGGAATACTCATCGCGCATCTTCAGCACGCGAAGGACTGGGAGATCCTGTCGCGCGGGCTCGCTATAGAGTGGGCCGACGAAGCGGGCTTCTCGCTTGACGGCACTGATTCGCAAGAGGCGGCCGATGTGCTCCTTCGTGCGCTACTTGAGTGCGCGGACACAGCGCTCGGGCGCGAGTCCTGGCTGGTGAACAACGCCGCCGACATCTCCGCAGGGCGGTTCCTCGACGACCTGCCCGACCTCGCTCTGACGCTGAGCCCGACCTTCGCGAAGGCCGTCCTCGCGGGACACTTCGACACGGCTCTCGGGGAAAGGCGAGATCCTCGAAGCCATCCAACGCCGGTCCATTCCCAGCAACAGGTGAGGCGTCGCGCCCCGTTGAGGTCTTCGTACGCCGCGTCGGACAACGCCGCCCCGGTCACGCGACGTTAATGGGTGGCCGCCACGCAGCGAGAAGCTCCGCTTCGAGCGCCGCAGCGCCTTCCCTCGTCGCGGTCGACTCCCAAGCGAGGTCACACCCTCTCATCCATGCGTTGACGACCGCGACCTGCTCAGCGGTCATGACCGTGGGACGTTGACGGGTGTGTGCGCGGGATAGCCCGAGCTCGCGTACCGCGACCCAGGACCGGAGGGTGCTCCGACTCAGATCAAGTGAGGTACCGAGGTGCGTGGACAGTCGGAACCGAAGATCTGACGCCTTCCCTACATACACACACTGCCCGTCACGGAACCATGCGTAGACTCCGGGCTGCGACGGGATATCGCCACGGGCGACACCGCTGGCAAGGCGGCGGGGACGTGAGAGAACCCGCTGCCACGGCTCACCGGTCGGAGAAGACACGAGCGGCGTGGACTCTCCGTCGAGAGCATTCGAACGAGGGTCAGTGGACGCGTTCACGTCAAGCCTCCGTCGTGGCCGCGGTCCGCCGCTCCGCGATGAGTCGAGTTACCTCGGAGACGAACTCGGTCGCTAGTTCGGCGTCGCTGGCGCCCCAGCCCAGGCTAAGCGGCTCGATGGTCGTGTCCTCGTACGTCCTCCCCCGGTACGCGTAGATGAAGACGCTCGGATGTTCCGGCCGCACGGACAGCTTCAGCTCGTAACTCCACCCGACGGTTGGGAAGTGATACGCGTTCCATGAGACGCCCTTGGATCCGCTGTGCGATTCCCAGTCGGGGACGAGTCCGGCGTCGTTCAGGAGGGCGCCGATCAGCGGTTCGAGTCTCTTCATGCGTGCGCGCAGCGTCTTTTCGACGTTGCTGCGTGCGGTCAAGAACCGGCTGACCGCGTCCCCATGCTCGTCGAGCAGGTTCCGCCACTCCTCGATCCGAGCCGCTTCTGCCGCGTTATCGGTCATACTCAGTCCTTCTGTCCGCGCTTCCATGAACTGCTGCAAGAGATCCAGGCTTCGCCGCTGGTTGAGATCCACGGGGCTCAGCAGGTGATCCACCAACTCGGCCGACGCCCGAATCTGCGCCCCCAGCTCCGCATAAGTGATCGACCGCGAGTGCCAATTCGCTTGCGCTCCCGGGGCACCCCTGTGCTGCGGTGCAAGGGGGACGACCAGAACCGAATCGATCCCTCCTTC
>CALALQ010000196.1 GCA_937925595.1 uncultured Demequina sp.
AGGCGCGTGAGGCGCGTCGCAACCAGGCGAACACCGAGATCAAGGAGATGCGTTTCCGTCTCAAGATCGACGACCACGACTACGAGACCAAGAAGGGTCACGTTGTCCGCTTCCTCAAGGGTGGCGACAAGGTCAAGGTGACGATCATGTTCCGTGGTCGTGAGCAGTCCCGCCCCGAAATGGGTCGTCGCCTGCTCATGAAGCTCGCCGAGGATGTCGCCGAGTTCGGCGTGGTGGAGAACGCTCCCAACCAGGAGGGCCGCAACATGTCGCTGGTCCTTGGCCCGCTGAAGAAGAAGGCGGAGGCCAAGGAGGAGCAGCGCAAGGCTCGCGAGGCTGCGAAGGCAGCGTCGGAGGCCGAGCGTGAGGCTCGTCGCAAGAGCGACGCTGCGCAGGCCGCACCGGCTGCCGCCCCCGCGGAGGCTGAGGTCGAGGCTCCGGAGGTCGAGGCTCCGGAGGTCGAGGCTCCTGCAGAGGCCGCGGCACCCGCCGCTGAGGCTGCTGAGGCTCCCGCCGCTGAGGCTGCTGAGGCTCCCGCCGAGGCCGCTGCCGACGCCAAGCCCGCCAAGCCTGCTGCGAAGCCGGCCGCCAAGTCGGCTGCCAAGCCCGGCGCGGCCAAGCCCGCTGCCCCCAAGCCTGCGCCCAAGGCGCCGGCCAAGCCCAAGCCCGGCACAGCGTCGGGCAACTAGAGACGTTGGGCGCCCCGCGCGCCCACAAGATGTGCCCGCCCCGGTGGGCCTACAGCGAAAGGTGGAGCCATGAGCCCCAAGAACAAGACGCACTCCGGTGCCAAGAAGCGCTTCAAGCTGACTGGCTCGGGCAAGGTGAAGCACGCCTCGGCGATGAACGTCCACAAGTTCCAGGAGAAGACCAACGCCCGCAAGCGTCGCGTCGCCGTCGACAACATCCTGTCGGCCCCGGACTCGAAGAAGATCAAGAAGCTGCTGGGCAAGTAACCGCCCCGGAAACAAGGAGTTAAGAAATGGCACGCGTCAAGCGGGCGGTCAACGCCCAGAAGAAGCGCCGCACTACCCTCGAGCGCGCCGCGGGCTACCGCGGTCAGCGTTCGCGCCTGTACCGCAAGGCCAAGGAGCAGGTCACTCACTCGATGGTCTACGCGTACAACGACCGTCGTAAGCGCAAGGGTGACTTCCGCAAGCTGTGGATCCAGCGCATCAACGCTGCGGCCCGTGCGAACGGCATCACGTACAACCGCTTCATCCAGGGCCTCAAGGCCGCTGGCGTCGAGGTCGACCGCCGCATGCTCGCCGAGCTCGCCGTCTCCGACGAGGCCGCCTTCGCGACTCTCGTGGACGTTGCCAAGAAGGCCCTTCCGGCCGACGTCAACGCTCCCGCGGCCTAAGCAGCCCGGACCAGCCCTAGGACGATGACAGAACGCCCCGCTGGGCGCGATTCCGACGCGACGCTCGCCAACCCGCGAGCCGAGCGCGTCAAGCGAGTCGCAGCCTTGGCGGGGCGTTCTGCGCGTTCCAGGGCTGGGTTGTTCTTGGTTGAGGGTCCGCAAGCGGTGAGGGAGGCCGTCCGGTTCGCCCCCGCGCGCGTGCGGGACGTCTACTTCACGCCCGACGCTGCGGCCAGGTATCGCGAGATCGTCACCTCTGCGGAGGAGGCGGGGATCTACCTGCACTTTGGCACCGACGAGGTGCTGCGCGCCATGAGCGCCGACTGCCAGGGAGTGCTGGCGGTTGTCGAGTCGCTCGGCGTAGATGCAGATCCTGCTGACTCGGGCGCTACACCGGGCGCCGCTGACCCGGGCACCGCGGACCCGGGCGCCGCTCTCACAGCCGCGTTGGGGGAGTCGCCGCGCCTGGTTGCGATCCTCTCCGAGGCCCGGGACCCCGGCAACGTGGGCACCATCATCCGTGTCGCTTCGGCGGCAGGTGCTGATGCGGTGATCTTGGCGGGCGACTCCGTCGATGTTGAGAACCCCAAGGTGGTGCGCGCGTCGGTTGGGGCAGTGTTCCATGTGCCGGTGGTGCGGGGAGTCTCGCTCGAGGACGCGGTGGCGGCGGCGCGCGCGGCCGGCATGACGGTGCGAGCCACCGACGGCACCGGCACCACTGAACTCGCGGCCACGGGTGCTCGCGTTGCGCCTGCCGACAATGCCCGCGCAAGCGCTGGTCTCACCGGCACTGCCGCCGCTCCCGCCAAAACTGCCGCCACCCCCACCGCGTGGATCTTCGGCAACGAGGCCCGCGGTCTCACACCCGACGAGCTCGCCCTCGCCGACGACGTGGTGCGCATCCCCATGGTCGGCCCCACCGAGAGCCTCAACCTCGCCTCGGCTGTCACGCTCTGCCTGTACTCGGGGCTGCTCTAGTCGGCCGTGCTCCAGCGACCAAACCTTTCCACGCCCACACTTCGCCCCGCTTCGTGCCCTCAGGCGGCGAAGCGTGCGGAGCTGGCTGGTTGTCGTCGTCGGTGGGGGTCGACGGTTGCTGGCGGGATGAAGCTCACGTTGTCGCGATCGTCCACCTCGATGATCCAGCCGCAGTCGTGCACCCGATGGTGACAGCCCACGCAGAGCATCACCATGTTTCGGGTTGAGGTTCGGCCCCCGTGGGACCAGAAATCTATGTGGTGGGCGTCGCACCAGGGCAGGGGTCTGGAGCACATCGCACAGCCCTTGTCGCGCTCGCCCAGCGCGACTCGGATCGCGGGCGTCGCGTACCGCGCCGCGCGCCCCACGTCGAGGGGCAGCGACCCGGCACCCATGACGACGGGCACAACCTCGGCATCGACGGCCATGCGACGCAGGGTCTGCATGGAGATCGGCCCTTCGAGCGCATCGCACGTCGCGAGTCCCACGTCCTCGCGCAGCGCCTTCTCGTCTACCCGCACCACCACTGTGGTCTTGGGCCGCGTCGTCGCCTGATCGCAGCCCTGCGCGTGGCGCGCCAACTGCACCAGGATGTCCACATTGATCTGCCCCAGCGACCGGCGCTCGTCCTCGGGCAGCTCGCGCTGTCCGTGCAGCGCTGCGCTGGCCTCCGCGTCAAAGACCGCAGCCACACTGGCGGCGGACGCGGCATCGAGCGTGCCGTGGACGCCCACCATGCCGTCCCGGCGCTGGAAAAACACGAGTTCGCGCTGTGGACGCTGCGCTTCTTGACGAGCCTCGTAGCCGTCGCGATCCCATTCGGCGAACACCGCGTGGCACAAGCGCCGCACCTCGCGGATCTTCATGCCGCGCGCCTTGGACACCAGCACGGCCTCGACCTCTGCGGTGTCGATGGTCATCGCCTCGAGCGTCGTCTCGATGACGCGAATCGCCTCGGTACTGAGCGTCCGGTCGCGCGCCGCCTTCGCAAGTGGCGAGAGCTCCATGACGGGCGCCTGCGGACGGACGGGTGGCAACGAATCGGGAGCGGCGCCCTGAGGTGCTGAGTCCTGAGGCGAGGCGTCCTCAGGCGACGCGACAGGGGGAGCCGGAGGAGCGTCGGGCAGACTGTCGAAATCAAGCGCCTCCGGGGACACCACAGGAATCTCCCGCGTCATCACCCGCCCAAGCGCACCCAACGCCATGGCCTGCGATTGGCTGATCCCCGTGACGTGGGCGATCAAAGCAGCGGCGGATGGGTGCCCCTTCCACCGCGCGTAACGCGAGGGCCCCTCGGTCAGTTCTTCGAGCCGCACAGCGAACGGCGCGAGCAGCGTCTCGCCCGCGCGCAGCACCTCACCAATGGACTTGACCCACGACAGCGCGGCATCGCCGGAGAGCACGCGGGGGTCAACCTCGGCGAGCCCCGCCAACGCGTCAACCCGCTCTCGCAGCGCGTCCAATTGGTCCATGAGACAAGCCAACCAGAGGGGTCTGACATAGAGGGCGCACAGCCCAAATCTGTGGAAAACGGACGCACAACACCCACTAAGAGAAAGCCGTCTCCTCCCAAGGCGTCTCCACGCATATGTAGTCGGGCGAGGCCTGATACTCCCCGTTCGCCTCGTACACCATCGCGGAAACCTTCGTCAGCCTCTCGTCCCCCAGAATCCACGTCTGCACCGCCGCATCCGGATACCCCACCCACGCCCGCTCGGCGCGCTCCATCGGCTCGGCGAACTGCCCCATGAGCTCCTCGACGGCCTCCTCTGGCGTCGCCCCGGTCCCGCCCTCGATCGCCCAACCAGGCATCCCGCCCACCGCGCAACCAAAGTCCTCGGCGGTCGCATCGGACCAGTGCCCGCCGGGATCCACGACGGTGACCACCACGTCGGCCCCCTCGGCATCGAGAGAGGAGCACGACAGCGCCAGCTCGCCCGGCGGCTCCTCGAGCATCCACACACTGGGCTCGGCGGGCAGCTCGTCGCCGCCAGCGGGGTAATGCAGGTATGTCCCGGCCGGCGCCGCGCTCGAGACCCGCAGCGGCACACCCGCGGCCGTCGCCTGCACGGTTTGCGCCGACACGGTCAGCACAAAGTTCTCATCGCAGTGCACTTCGAGCGCGCCGGGCGCGGAGGGCGGCGTCACCTGAGGCTCAACGCCACCACCAGGCATGCCCGACGCTGTGGGCACCTCGTCCGGCCCCGCCCCAGAGCATCCGGTCACCAGCGCGGCAACAGCAAGCAGCCCGGCAACAGTCATGACTCGCGCCACACGCCACCTCCTCACGCGCGCGCCCGCGCGCGCAAACAGCACCTTACTCACCCCAACCGGTCCGGCGCCGATCACCCGCGCTGGTACCCTCCACCATCATGGACCTCGTCACGCTGGACGTTCCTGGCGCCCGCAAGCCGGTTGAACTCGAGAACGCCGAAGGCATCTTCTACAAGATCCGCCACGGCGGCGAGCTCGTGAAGCGCCGCAAGGGCGGCTGGGACATCCCGCTGCGCAACGGCTCCAACGCGCGCATCACATCCTCGGGCCTCATTCCGGGCTTCCAGAAGCTGTGGCTCGACGGCAAGCCGCTGTACCAGATGGGCGCTGACGTGGGCATCGCGGAGCGCATCGCGGTCTTCGCCCCGCTCATCCTGGTGCTGTGGGTCCCGTTCGGCATGTTCCTCGCCGTGATCCTGTTCTTCATGGGACTGCCGGGCATCAAGAACAAGCAGATGCCCGTTGGCCTGCGCGTTGCCCTTCCTCTCATCAACACGCTTGCCGCGGCGGTCATCCTGACCCTGCTCAGCGGCAAGATCGGCATCTGGGGATAAACTCGTCCCATGACGCACGGAGCACTTTCGCCCTTTATCTAGGCCAGCAGAGAACCTGCTGGCCTGAAAGTGCGAGCCGCGCCCAGCGTCGGGCCTCCAAAGCGCCCCCTCCGCGGCCGTTAGAATCGCAACCGATTCCCCACCCGGAGAAACCCCCACAATGACTGAACTTCACCCCCTCGATGGGCCTGCCATCGACAAGGCTGTGGCCGACGCTGTTGCGGCTTTCGACGCGGCCCTCACCCTGGATGAGCTCAAGGAAGCGCGCCTTGCCCACACGGGCGACAAGGCGCCCCTGACGCTCGCGAACCGTCACATCAAGGACCTCGAGCCCGCGGACAAGGCGACGGCCGGCAAGAACATGGGCCAGGCCCGCGCCACGGTCAACGCTGCGCTCGCGGCCCGCCAGGCCGTTCTTGAGGCGGAGCGCGACGAGCGCGTCCTCGTGGAAGAGGCCGTGGACGTGACGCTGCCCGTCCGCCGCGCGCGCACCGGCGCCCGCCACCCGCTAGAGGCGCTTCAGGAGCGCATGTGCGACACCTTCATCGCGATGGGCTGGGAGGTCGCGGACGGCCCGGAGATGGAGGCGGAGTGGTTCAACTTCGACGCCCTCAACTTTGACCCCGACCACCCCGCGCGCGAGATGCAGGACACGTTCTTCATTGACCCGCCAAAGAGCGGCGTGGTGCTGCGCACGCACACGAGCCCTGTTCAGGTCCGCGCCGCGCTTGCTCGCCGCGACGCCCTGATCAACGAGGGCCGCGGCATCTACGTCATCTGCCCTGGCAAGACGTTCCGCACGGATGAGCTCGACGCGACGCACACGCCCGTCTTCCACCAGATCGAGGGGCTCGCAATCGACAAGGGCCTCACGATGGCGCACCTCAAGGGAACGCTCGACGCGTTCGCGCGCAGCCTGTTCGGCCCGGACGCCGTCACGCGCCTTCGCCCCAGCTTCTTCCCGTTCACGGAGCCCAGCGCGGAGATGGATTTGCGCTGCTTCATCTGCGAGGGCAAGGACGCCGAGTGCCGCACCTGCCGCGGCACCGGCTGGATCGAGTGGGGCGGCTGCGGCATGACCCACCCCAACGTGCTGCGTTCCGCCGGCATTGACCCGGATCAGTACACCGCGTTCGCGTTTGGCATGGGCATTGAGCGCACGCTCATGTTCCGTCACGGAGTGCGCGACATGCGCGACATGGTCGAGGGCGACGTTCGCTTCTCCCAGCAGTTCGGCCTGGAGGTCTGAGATGCCCAAGATTCCGTTGAAGTGGCTCGAGGAGTCCGTTGACCTGGTTCCCGGCTCGTCCCCGGAGGATGTGGCGACTGCTCTCGCCAGCGTCGGGCTGGAAGAGGAGGGTATCGAGGGCGGCGGCGTTACCGGCCCCCTCGTGGTTGGCCGCGTGCTGTCGCTCGTGAAGGAGCCGCAGTCCAACGGCAAGACCATCAATTACTGCCGCGTTGACGTGGGTGAGCACAACGATCCTGCCGGTCCCGGTAAGGGGCCCGACGCTAAGGCTGAGTACCCCGAGAGCCGCGGCATTGTCTGTGGCGCCCACAACTTCGCCCCGGGCGACTATGTGGTGGTTGTGCTGCCGGGCGCGACGCTTCCCGGGCCGTTCCCCATCAGTGGCCGCAAGACGTATGGCCACTGGTCTGACGGCATGATCTGCTCGGCTCGTGAGTTGGGCCTTGGCGATGACCACACGGGCATCATCGTGCTCACTGAGATGGGTTTCAAGGCCGAGGACTTGATTCCTGGCCAGGATGCGATCTCGCTGCTGGGTCTCGACGAGTCCACGATCGAGATCAACGTGACGCCGGACCGCGGATACGCGTTCTCGGTGCGCGGTGTGGCGCGCGAGTACAGCCATGCGACGGGTCAGAAGTTCCGCGACCCCGCTGCGATTGAGGTGTCCGGAACGCCCGGCGACGGTTTCCCGGTGCTGATCGAGGACCAGGCGCCCATTCGTGGGCGTGTGGGCTGCGACCGGTTCGCGGCGCGCATCCTGCGCGGCTTTGACCCAGCGGCTGCCAGCCCGTCGTGGATGAAGCGCAGCCTGGAGCAGGCCGGCATGCGGTCCATCTCCCTTGCGGTGGACGTGACCAACTACGTCATGCTCGAGTTGGGTCAGCCCCTGCACGCGTATGACCTCGCCAAGCTCACCGGCCCCATTGTGGTGCGCCGGGCGGCGGCGGGGGAGTCGCTTGTCACGCTCGATGAGGCGGAGCGTGTGCTGTCGCTTGAGGACCTGCTCATCACCGACTCTGAGGGTGGGCACGCCGCTCGCGCGATCGGCCTCGCAGGCGTGATGGGTGGTCTCGACACGGAGATCTCTGAGACGACCACGGACATCCTGCTCGAGGGTGCGCACTTTGACCCCGTGTCGATTGCGCGCACCGCACGTCGTCACAAACTGGGTTCGGAGGCGTCGCGCCGGTTTGAGCGTGGCGTGGACACGGCTCTTGCGCCGGTGGCGGTGGAGCGTGCGCTGCGGCTCATGCAGGAGTTTGGCGGCGGTGTGATCGAGGACGTCTACACGGACATCGACAACACCGTGCCGCCCAAGGCGATCGCGATGGATGTGGCATTCCCTGGCGAGATCGTGGGCGTGGAGTACGCGCCCCACGAGGTGGTTGCGTCGCTCGAGAAGG
>CALALQ010000197.1 GCA_937925595.1 uncultured Demequina sp.
GACCTCGTCACGACCGGCGAGGCGGTGTTCGACTGGCAGACCCGCGACGGCGTCTCGGCGGACTACCGATTCTTCCGGGTCAGTGTCGGCGGGACGGTCTCGAACGTCATCGACGTGAGCGGGCTCGAGGCCCCCGCACCCACGACCAGCGTGGGGTCGGTGAACATGTCCGGCGCCGGGGTGGTTCGCGCGAACGGGCTCCATCAGACTCCCGCCCGCGTGAGCCTGTACGACTCGTCGTCGCAGGGGCTCGACACCGTGACGTACGCGGCGCTCTACGACCGGGTCTACTACCGCGACGGGGCGACGAAGGCGTTGATCACCGGTCTCGGGGTCCCCGACGACCCGAACCGGTTGACCGCGTTCTCACTCCGTCCGGGTCAGTACGCAGAAGTGGGTGCGAGTGCGGCGGCGAGCAACGCGATCGACGTGTTCTTCTCCGCGCGGGGCACGGCCCCGCGAGAGATAGTGGCGGTGTTCCGCAGCAACGGCACCTCACCCGGCGTCTACGTGGGTCCGGTGGGCCTGCAGCCGTCCGTGAACGCGCTCCTGACCGACGGCACCGGGGCCGCTGGGCTGGCGGCGGGCTCCTGCGACGAACGCGGCTGGGTGCCGTGCGCGCTCGTGGACCCCGTGGCCGGCCCCGCGCTGCATACCCTCACCGCCACCACGGTCTCCGTGCAGTTCGGCACGGTGGCGGTCCCCGGCGTCGCGTCGCTCCCGCTGATCCATCCCGACCGACCCGCCGAGCAGCTCCGTCTGGTCGGCAACGCCCTCACCTTCCACGGCAGCCGCGCGGTGCTGCAGAACCCGAACCTGTTCCCGCCGCACGCGACCATCACCACCGAGCTCATCACGCGCGGCGAACGGGTTCCGGTCGAGAACCACCCGGTCACGGCGAAGTAGCGACCGCCCGATGCCGCCGCCACGACCGACCTCATCGCGCCCCGACCGGCTCAGCGTTCGACACGCTCCGGTGGCGGCGAAGACGAGCGGTCGGAGCCCGCCTTCGCCCCTTCGCCGGTGCCGCTCCTAGTCGGTGAATCGCAGGTGCTCAGCGACGGCGACCCGGTGGAACGTCGGGTCGGCGAGCTGGGTGCGACGGAGCGGCGAGCCCCACGCGACCTGCGAGCTGACCTTCACATCGGTGGCGAGCAAGCCGAACGCGTCGCTGTATTCCACCCGAAGGTGCCGCTCGTCGAGGAGTGTGGTCTCGGTGCCGTCGTGGTCGATGGCCACGACGCGCGTGGGCTCGGACCACGACGGCGCGGTCGACACGAAGACGCGCCCTCGATCGGCCGCGATCGAGATCGGGTCGACCCCGGCCGCGTGCACATGGCTCTCGCCCGTCCGGACGTCAGTGTGGCGCACCCGCCGCGTCCCGGACTCGAACTCGATGGTCCAGATGTCACCGGCGTCGTCTTCGAGCACATCCCAGACCTTCTGGCCGCGGGCGCGATGGAACACGGCGCCGCTCGGCTGAAGGCTGAGGATTTCGGTGCGCGAGGCGATGTGGATCTGGCCGTCGGGCGCGACGTCCATGGCCTCCGCCTCGAGCCCGTCGAGCACGACCGTGACCTGACCTGGGCGCTCGATTCGGAGGAGGGTGCGCACGGTCAGCAGGTACACCGATCCGTTCGGGTGGATGCCGAGGCCACGCACGTCGCTTCCGAACAGACCCGAATGCAAAATGGCGTGGCTGCCGTCCCAGCGTGTACCCCGCAGAGTCTTGCCGTCTGAGGAGAGCGTCACCGCGAGATAGTCGACGTCCGAGACGACGACCGGGACGGTGACGGATGCCTCGCCGTCGACGGTGAGGCTGACGTTCGAGATGCCGGCCTGCGTCGGCGTCCCGGCGATCCTCCCATCCCCGGTGAGTTCGAGTCCGGGCGGCAGTGCCGTGGCGGTCGCGGTCGCCTCGAGCACCTCACCACCCTCGCGAACGAGGCAGTCGACGGGCAGGCCGACTCGCGCAACGCAGGTCGGTGTGGTGGCGAGATCACCGGCGTGAGCCGGGTCGTCGGCGAGCAACGGCACGGTGAAGAACAGGCCGGCGGCGAACGCCGCCCATCTCGCCCGGGATGGAAACGTCATTGTTACCCCGTTTGCGGAACATCGTTGTGTGTCGGTCAGGATACCAGAATACGGACAGCTCGCAACGGGGAAGTACTGGAAGGCCTGACTGTTGTTGCACAGAATATATTAGTGGGGTAGTGTGGAGGTACCGCGACCGGCGCTCTCCCCTCACCACCCCGGAGCCGTCGATCGCGTCAGGCAGCAATGCCGATCGCGTAAGCCCCGCCACTCACCCCGGCGGGGCTTACGCCATTTCGCGCGGGTAGCGTGGACCCATGATCAGCCGAGAACTCGCGGTGGCCCTGAAGCAGGCCGGTCTGGTCTGGCGCCCGGCGTCGGGCGACCGATTTCAGCTGGACCTGTCCGACCAGGTCGAAGCCGAATTCGAAGCCCAGGTGTTCACCGTGAGCGAGATGACCATCGAGTCGCACCGCACGCCGTCGGGGGCGACCATCCTCGGCTTCAACGGCACGACCGAGTGGGCACTCGACTCGGTGAGCCTCGGCGACGCGGTCTGGCTGCCGCGGGAAGACCAGCTGCGCGAGCTCCTGCGCAACACGTTCCAGGCACTGCGGCGCCTCGACGACGCCTTCGAGGTCGAGGTCGAGTTCGACGGCGTACGCCTCCGGTTCGAGCATCCCGAGCCCGCCGAGGCCTACGGCCTCGCCCTCCTCGAGCTCATCGGCAGGTCACGATGAGTGCGCCCGGTGCGGCAGGCGGTCCGGATGCCTCGTGCGGACCGGATGCCTCGTGCGGACCGGATGCCTCGCGCGGTCCCGATGCGCCGGATGGTTCCGCCAGCTCGCACGCGGCCGGTGACCCCACGATCGCCGCTGCGCTCGGCGCGGCGCGGCGTGCAGTCGACGATGCGATCGCGATGCTCGGGTCGGTCGGTGCGCGCACGGAGGTGCTCGCCGAGTACCAGGCCGAGCGCCGAGTGCTCGGCCTCTTCCGTCACGCTGCGCGGCTCCGTCCCATCGCGCGCGTGTGGCGGCTCGGGGTGCTCGTGCTCGACGACGAGGGTCGACTCTACGAGGCCGGCCGCGTCGTGCGCGCCGAGCGCCCGGCTCGCCGTTCGATCACGGCCAACTCGGTCGCCGAGCACCGTGCCTTCCGTGCCGCGGCGGTGAGGGGCGGTATCGCCGAGGGGGAGACCGTCGTGTTCGACGCCCGGCCCGTCGTGCTCGACGCGCTTGCGACGGGCGATTCCGACACGGCGCCCGACGTCGTGCTCCGTGATGGCGTGGTCCAGGTGCGCTGGAGTCCCACTCAGGCGAACGCGTTCGTCCCGCTCGACCGCTACCTCACGGAACGCGCCGCGCTGCTCGCCAACCCACCCCAGGGCGCCTGACCGAGGCGTCCGCTCACCAACCATTCGTTGCCAAGCAACGACTCTACCGGTATATTAGTAGAACCGTATCGTTCGAAAGGTGCTCATCGTGCGTCATTCCTCCCTCACGCGTCGGCCGGTGCTGCGGCTCCCCGCCGCGTCGGCCGCACCGACCACCGACCAGTCGAACGAGTTCGCGACCGCGATGGGGCAGCTGACCCGGGTGTATGACGCCACGGTCGTGGATGGCGGCGCTGCGGTCATCCTCCCGATCGAGTACTGGTGCGACGGTCCTCGAGAGTCGATCTCCGTCGACGTGTGGCAGTCCGCAGGCCGGGGTGCGTCTTCCCAGGCCCTAGTGTGCGCGGACCGTACGCGCGTGCACGCCGAGCTGCGAATCGAGGCGCAGGATGGAACGAGGTTCGTGTCCGGCTCCGGCGCGACCGTGATGATCTTCGCGTTCGGGGGCCTCTACACGGAGTCCGTCCAGGTGCGCTGACGCTGCGCGCTCAGAACCCGAAGGCGGTGACGGGCAGCAGGGTGCCGTCGCGGTGACCCTCGAGCACGAAGCGCTCGTGATGCACCAGGTGTTCGGGCAGGGCGTCGAGGGCGAACCATTCGAGGGCGTCGGCCTTCGGCTCGAGGAGCCGCGGTTCGCCGCCCCAGGACC
>CALALQ010000198.1 GCA_937925595.1 uncultured Demequina sp.
CGCAGCGCCGGGCGCCAGGCCCAATTCGAGGCGTTCTGCCTGCGCGAGGGCAAGGCGCTCGAGGACTTCGCCACGTGGTGCGCCATCGCGGAGGCCCATCGCGGCCTCCCGTGGCCGCATGAGCTCGACAGCCCGCTGTCGCCTAATGTCGCCGCCTGGCGACAGGAGCACATGGAGCGCGTGCTGTTCTACGCGTGGCTGCAGTGGGTGTGCGACGAGCAGCTCGAAAGAGCGCAGGCCAACGCGAAGGCCGCGCAGATGTCGCTCGGGATCATGACGGACCTCGCCGTGGGCGTTCACCCAGAGGGAGCCGACGCGTGGGCGCTCCAGCGCGTCCTCGCTCGCGGCATGGCCGTCGGCGCGCCCCCGGACATGTACAACCAGCAGGGCCAGAACTGGTCGCAGCCGCCGTGGCAGCCCCGCGCCCTCGAATCGGCCGCGTACCTGCCGTTCCGCGATGTTGTCCGCGCTGCTGTGCGCCACTGCGGCGCCTTGCGCATCGACCACGTCATCGGCCTGTTCCGCCAGTGGTGGATCAAGGAGGGCGCAGAGGCAGCCGACGGCTGCTACGTGCAGTTCGATCATGAGGCGCTCATCGGCATCTGCGTGCTTGAGGCACATCGCGCGGGCGCCGTGGTGATCGGCGAGGATCTCGGCACTGTCGAGCCGTGGGTTCGCGACTACCTAGCGTCGCGCGGCATCCTCGGCACCTCGGTCGTGTGGTTCGAGAAGGAGCCCGACGGCAGGGCCAGGCGGCCTGAGAACTACAGGGCCGATGCGCTCGCCTGCGTCTCCACCCACGACCTGCCTCCCACCGCCGCGTATCTCGCCGGAGAGCACGTCACGCTCCGCGAAGAGCTGGGCCTGCTCACCGCCGACCCCGATGTGCTGCTCGCGCAGGCACGCGCCGAGCGCGGCGACATGGTGGACCTGCTCGAAGAGCGCGGCTGGGTGAGCCCACATCCCACCGATGAGGAGATCATCGGCGGACTCAACAAGCTCGCGATGAACACTCCGGCCGCGCTCATCGGGGTGGCCATCACTGACGGCGTCGGCGAGCGCCGCACGCAGAATCAGCCGGGCACCTTCACCGAGTACCCCAACTGGCAGATCCCGCTGTGCGACGGCGACGGCGAGCCCGTGCTGCTCGACGATCTCTTCGAACACCCACGCATGAAGCGCCTGGTAGACGCGGTGCGGGACGCTCGCGCAACGCTCGGCTAGGCCTGCTGCGCCCTTACGGCCCGCTGAGCGTGGTCGAGGCCCTCCTTCATGACCTTGACCAGCACCGGGTGCGCGTCGGCATTCGACTCAAGCCAAGCGGCTCCGAGCGCAACGATGTCGGGTCCGCGACCCACGAGGAACGTGGGGTAGGCGTACTGCACCACGCGCAGGCCGACGAACGGGTCGATGCCGTCGAAGACGCCGCGCACCTGGGAGAAGAACTCCTCGGCGAGCGGGGCCATGAAGGCGGCGTCCGTCGCGCGAGCAAAGCCCAGCGCGGTCTCGAAGGCGAGCGCATTGGCGAGGTGCGGATCCGCGAGTGCCCGCCACGCGGCGCGCTTGGCGTCGAGCGTGGCAATGGCCGCGCGCGCCCCCGCGGCGCGCCGCTGTCCCGCCGCCGTCGCGTCCTTGGTGAGGTACTCGGCGACCATGGCCTCGTCGGCCCGGCCCATTGCGGCGAGAGCGCTGAGCAGATCCCACGCGAGTTCGGTGTCGATCGGGAGACCGTCGAGGTGCAGACGATCGGCAAGCAGCGACTCAATCTTCTCGGCCTGCTCCGGGGTGCGGGCAAGCAGCGCGAAGCCCTTGAGGAACTGCAGCTGCGCATCGGAGCCGGCTTCAGCGGACTGCAGCAGCGCCCACACCGCGTCCGCAGCCTCGGCGCCGAGCGCCTGCGCGTCCTCGGGCCGTGCGTAGCGCGCTGCAGCGACCGCCACTGACTTGAGGTGAGCATCGCGCACCGCCGACGTGCCGACCGCCCCGAGCGTCCTCAGCACCGGCTCCACGTAGTCGCGAGCCGGCAGCGCGCCGTCGCGGCACATGTGCCACAGCGAGTCGAGCACCGAGGCCTGCGTCATGGGGTCGCGGATCTCGCTCGCGTGCGCGATCACGGTCTGGAGCGACACCGGGTCGAGGTGCGCCTTCGCGTAGGTGAGGTCCCCGCCATTGGGCAGCAGCAGCGCCGGTCGCAGCTGGGCGACGAGTGCGTCGAGGTCGGCGCTTTGCCCGTGGAGGTCGAACGGGATCTCGAACTCCTGGGTCAGCACCGGCTTGCCTTCAGGGTGCGTGAGACTGAACCCCGTCACCGACAGGTGATGCGGCCGGGGCAGCGGCCACTGCTCGGGGGCCTTCTCCGTGAGGGTCGCCGAGGTGATGAGGCCGTTCGCATCGGCCTCGATCGAGGCGGACAGCGTGGTCACGCCTGGCGTTTCGAGCCACGCCTTCTTCCACGCGTCAAGGGATCGGCCCGACGCTGCCTCGAGTTCGGCGAACAGGTCGGCAAGGGTGGCATTCGAGTAGGCATGGGTCTTGAGATACGCGGCGACGCCAGCGAAGAACACGTCCTCGCCAAGGGTCGCGGCGAGCTGGCGCAGGGCAGAGGCACCCTTCGCATAGGTGATCATGTCGAATGCGCCAGCCACGGAGTCGACATTCGGCAGGTCGCTCAGCACCGGGTGCGTGGTCGGCAGTTGGTCGGTTGCGTACGCGATCGACTTGCGCTCGGCCGCGAAGGTGACCCAAGCGTCGGTCCACGGGGTGGCTACCGCTGCCGCATAGGTGCCCACGTACTCCGCGAAGGACTCGTTGAGCCACAGGTCGTCCCACCACTTCATGGTGACGAGGTCTCCGAACCACATGTGGGCAAGCTCATGCATGACGACGACGGTGCGGAACTCGAGCAGCGCGTCGGTGGGGCGGGTGCGGAACAGCAGTCGGTCCTCGGACACCGTCACGCAGCCCACGTTCTCCATGGCGCCGAAGTTGTACTGCGGCGCGTACACGTGGTCGTAGGAGTCGTAGGGAAACTCGGTGTCGAAGATCCGCTCGTAGAGTTCGAATCCCGCTTGCGAGGTCTCGAAGATGCTCTCCGCGTCGAAGTGCTCGACGAGCTGGTTGCGGCCGTAGACGCGAGCCGGGATCTCGCCCTTCGCGGAGCGCAGTGTGCCCTCGACGTAGGCGTAGGGGCCGGCGCACACCGCGGTGGCGTACGTGCACAGCGGCACGGTGCGGTCGAACGCCCAGGTGCGGGTGCCGTCGCCGTTGTCCGTTGGCTCGGGCGCACGGGTGTTGGACACGACCACCCAATGAGCTGGGGCGGTCACGATGAAACCGAACGTGCCCTTGATGTCTGGCTGGTCGAAGCACGCAAACGCATGGCTCGCGTACATCGTGGCGAACTGGCTGTAGAGGTAGACCTCGTCGTTCTCCGGATCCACGAAGCGGTGAATGCCAACGCCAGCCGTCGAGTAGGCGTGATCCGCCTCGATGATCAGCTCATTGACGGCTTCGAGAGACGGCAGCGCGATCCTGTCGTGCTCTGGAGCAGCCAGGGGAGCGCCGTTGAGCGTCGCCGCGAGCACTTGGGTCGCGACGACGTCAACGAACGTCGACTCTCCTGGGACGCCCGCGAACCGGATGGCGGTGCGGGAGCGGAACACGTCGCCCTCGGCCGTGAAGGCAAGCGAGACGTCGTATTCCGCGTCGGCGAGGAGGGTGGCGCGCCGCGCGGCCTCCTCACGGGTGATGTTAGCCACGGGGCACGCCCTCCTCTTTCGCTGTTGTTGGCCTCAGCCCTGCGCGTCCTTGGTCTGGGCCTCAAGGGCGCGGCGAACGCTGTCGCGACCCTCGATGACCATGCGCTTGAGAGCGTCGTGGGCGTCGTCATTGGCGGCGAGCCACGCGTCGGCCTTGTCCTGCAGGTCCTTCACGCGGCCAGCGAGCTCGATCGGGTACAGACCCTCGATGAGATTCTGCGCCGTCTCGTTGGTGCGCTCGGAGTAGGTGCGGCGCAGCATCGCGAAGTACTCGTCCGCGTACGGCTCGAGCAGCTTCCAGTCGTTGGCGCGGTTGAAGCCGCTCGTCGCCTCGAACTGGATCGCGTTGGGCAGCTCCTCGCCCGGCTTGGGGTTGATGAGCGCATCCCACGCGGCGCGCTTGCCTGCGTCGGTGGGCAGTGCGGCGCGAGCGTGCGCGGCACGGCGCTGACCGGAGGCGGTGGCGTCCTTGCTGAGCTGCAGGTCGATCGCGGTTTCGTCTGCGCGTCCGCCAGCGACAAGGGCGCTGAGGATGTCCCACGCGAGGTCCGCGTCGATCGGCAGGTCCTCAAGGTGGAGCTTGTCGTCGAGGATCTGCTCGAGGACGTCGAGCTGTTCGTCGGTGCTCGCGAGTCCAGCGAAGGCCTTGATGAACTGCAGCTGGTTGTCGCTGCCAGGCTCGGCGCCAAGCGTGAGCTGCCACAGCGCGTCGGCGGCCTTGTGCGTCTCGGCCTCGGACTCCTCGGGCGTGACGTAGAGCGACAGCGTCGTGTTGAGCTGTCGCAGCAGCACCAGCACCACGGTGGACTCGGTCTCCGCGGCGATGTTGCCCAGCACGAGCGACACGAACTGCCGCGCGGGCATCTCTGCGTCGCGGGTCATGTCCCAAGCGGCCGCAAGCACGAGCGAGCGGGGCAGCGGGGGCAGGGTGTCGAGGAGGCTCACGGCGGTCGCGAGCGACTCGTCGTCGAGGCGGACCTTCGCGTAGGCGAGGTCATCATCGTTCACGAGCACCAGGGCGGGGCGCTGGATGCCGACGAGCTGCGGCACGTCAGTGCTCTCGCCGTCGATGTCGAGCTCCTCGATCCAGACGCGCTCAAGGCGACCCTCGACCACGTCATAGCCGCCAACGCGCAGGCGGTGGGGCCGCTGCGTCGGCCACTCGGCGGGCACCTCCTGGGTGATCGCGAACTTCGTGATCACGCCGGAGTCGTCGGTCTCGATGACGGGGCGCAGCGTGGTGACGCCAGCCTTCTCGAGCCACACATCTGACCACCCGCTGAGGTCACGGCCCGACGCTGCCTGGAGTTCGGCGAGCAGGTCGCCGAGCGTGGCGTTGGCGTGGTGGTGCTTGCGGAAGTACTCGGCGACGCCGGTGAAGAAGGCCTCCTGACCCACCCAGGCGACGAGCTGGCGCAGAACCGACGCGCCCTTCGCGTAGGTGATGCCGTCGAAGTTCACCTCGACGTCCTCGAGGTCGCGAATGTTCGCCATGATCGGGTGGGTGCTGGGGAGCTGGTCCTGGCGGTATGCCCAGGACTTCTCGAGCGAGTTGAAGGTGACCCACGCGTTCTTGTACTGCGTGACCTCTGCGGTGGCGAGCGTCGACGCGAACTCGGCGAAGGACTCGTTGAGCCACAGGTCGTTCCACCACTTCATGGTGACGAGGTCGCCGAACCACATGTGGGCGAGCTCGTGCAGCACGGTGACGGTGCGGCGCTCGATCTTGGCCTTGGCGGTCTTGGAGCGGAACACGTAGTCCTCGAGCAGCGTGACGCAGCCGGCGTTCTCCATCGCGCCCGCGTTGAACTCGGGCACGAACAACTGGTCGTACTTCTCGAAGGGGTAGTCCATCTCGAAGTGCTTCTCGTAGAACTCGAAGCCGCGCTGGGTGTCGTCGAGGATGACATCGGCGTCGAGGTAGTCGGCGAGTGCCTTGCGGCAGTACACATCGGCGCCAAGGCGGCCCTTGCGGGAGAGCACGGAGCCCTCGACGCGGTGGTAGGGGCCGGCGACGATCGCGGTGACGTAGCAGGGGATGCGCACGGTGGGCGCAAAGCTCCACACGGACGAGGCGTCGTCGACGGGCTGTGCCTCAGGGGTGGGGGAGTTGGACACGACGTGCCAGTGCTTGGGGGCCTTGACCGTGAACTGGAAGGTGGCCTTGAGGTCGGGCTGCTCGAACACGGCATAGACGCGGCGGGTGTCAGCAACCTCGAACTGGGAGTAGAGGTAGACCTCGCCGTCCTCGGGGTCCACGAAGCGGTGGAGTCCTTCGCCGGTGTTCATGTAGGTGCAGTTGGCGACAACGGTCAGCTCGTTGTGCTCGCGCAGGTTGGGCAGCGTGATGCGGCTGTCCGCAAAGTGAGTCGCGACGTCGAGGTCCTCGCCGTTGAGGGTGATCGACAGCACCTCGGGGGCGATGAGGTCGATGAAGGTCTCAGCACCGGGGGTGGCGGTGAAGGTGACAGTGGAGCTCGAGCGGAAGGTCTCCTCGGAGGTGGTGAGGTCGAGCTCGATGACGTACGCCTCTGTGGAGACGGTCGTGGCGCGGGCTTCCGCTTCCGCGCGAGTGAGGTTGGTTCCTGGCATGGCATTCAGTCTTTCACGCCAGGACTGACATCGGGTTCCGCAAGGCTTCGAACCAGGGGTGGCGCTCATCGAGAGCTGTGACGGACGCGACATCATCGGCGAACCGATCCGCGGAGACTTCGCCCAGCGCTTCACGCACCTCGTCGCACACGGCGGCGAGTCGATCGCGCAGCTCCCGCCACTCCTCAAGGCCACGATCGGTGAGTGAAACGATGACCGTGCGCGGGTCTGCCGGACTGGGCTCGGTCCTGACGAGGCCGCGCGCATGCATCCTCAGCACCATCGCGCATGCAGAGGGAAGGCTGATGCCCAGCTCGATGGCGAGGTTGCTGGTGGGCATGCCGTAGGGCGCCGTGGCGAGAATCCACGCGAACCGAGCCTGCAGCGCGGTCATGCGCGTGCCAGAGGCGACGCGAGTCAGGTGATATTCGAAGGCCTTGCCCATATGCACAATCTCAAAGGCGAGCCGCACGCTGTCATCGGGGCCGCCATCCCACTGCGCGCTGTCCAGGATCTCCCGCTCCCATGCCTGGTACTTGGCGAAAAGGGCGGCAATAGCGGCGGCGTTCGGCCCGCCAGGGGCAGGGGTACTCGTCTCCGACATAGTTAGCACGCTAAGTATTTCCGGAATGCCCAGACCCCTTCAGCGGGGGGCCCTGGGGAAAAGTGGGGAAAAGGCCGCGAATGTGGACGAAGATCACTACGCGCAAATGAGTCGCCGCCGGTAGGCTTGCGGCGCTGGCCACGCCGCTTGAGGGGGCCGTTAACGAAGGAGTTGTTGTGGGATTCATACAGATCGCCGTTGGCGCCGCGTGGGACTCGCTGAAGTCGACCTTTGGCGACCAGTTCCTTGACTTCGTTGTGCCCCCGCAGGGCATCACCGATACGGCCATCGTGTTCCCCGGCGTCACCCAGGGCACGAACGCTGGACGCGGTCAGAACACCCGTGGCTCCGAGAACATCATCACCAACGGCTCCGTCGTCGTCGTCCCCGAGGGCTACGGCGTGCTCACGTTCCAGGACGGCGCCGTCACGGGCCTCGTCGCCGAGCCCGGCGCCTACAAGTGGGACAGCGAGGACCAGAACTCGAAGTCCGTGTTCAGCGGCGGCGGCATCCTGTCCTCCACGGTCAAGACCTCGTGGGAGCGCTTCAAGTTCGGTGGCCGCCCCGGCAGCCAGCAGCTGGTCTTCTACGTGAACCTCAAGGAGATCCCGAACAACAAGTTCGGCACCCAGGCGCCCATCTACTGGGATGACGCGTACCTCAACGCCCAGGCGGGTGCCGTCACTCGCGGCACCTACGTCCTCAAGGTCGTGGACCCCATCCTGTTCGTGAAGACCCTGGTTCCCGCGAGCTACATCAGCGCGAACGCTCGCCAGTTCGACATCACCGAGACCTCCAACCCCGTCAGCGAGCAGCTGTTCAACGAGGTCGTCGGCTCGCTCGCCGGCGCCTTCAGCCGCTACGTCAACGACCCCGACAAGGAGCACCGCATCACCCGCATCCAGGGTGACTCTGTGGGCTTCGCGAAGTCGCTGTCGGAAGAGGTCGAGAAGAACTACCAGTGGACCTCTGAGCGCGGTCTCGACATCACCTCCGCAACCATCGTCTCGATCGAGTACGACGAGGACACCACCGCCCTGCTCAGCGACGTCCGCAAGGCCGACGCTCTGTCCGGCGGCCGTGCCGACACCTTCCTCAAGCAGTCGGTCGCCCGCGGCATCGAGAACGCCGGCGAGTCCGGCGGCGGCACGGGCCTCGCGATGATGGGAATGGGCATGGGCGCGATCGGCAACGTCGTTCCCCCCACCCCCGGCAACGTCCCCGGCGTTGGCGTGAACTCGACGCAGGCCGCAGCGGCCCCGGCAGAGGCGGCTCCGGCAGACCCCGCCGTGCAGCTCGCCCAGTACAAGAAGATGCTCGACGACGGCCTGATCTCTCAGGACGACTTCGAAGCACTCAAGAAGAAGGTCCTCGGGCTTTAGGTTCGCTTCATGACCAACGACACCCCTGCGGTGCCCGACGCTGCGCCGGGCTCTGTGCCGGAGCCGACCACAGCGTCGGGCCCTGTCATCAACGCGACGCCCGCGGGCGCCGCCGACGGCGTGAATCGCTGCTCCCGATGCGGTGCGACCGAGGTGCAGTGGCTGCCTGAGAAGGGCACGTACCGCTGTGAATTCTGCCGCTTCGAGTGGTCGGGCGAGCGGCTCGACGAGGCGATGGGCCTTTCTGAAGGCATCGACAAGCTTGAGGGCACGGTGCTGTCCTCGGCGTCCGTCGACATCGCCGACGACAGCGCGCTCGTCACCATGAAATGCCAGGGTTGTGGCGCGGAAGTCGTCATCGACACCAACCACAACCTGCAGGCGCGCTGCCACTGGTGCAAGCACGTGCTGTCCATCAACAACGTCATCCCGAACGGAGCGGTGCCCGACGGCATCCTGCCGTTCCTGGTGACGAAGGAACAGGCGATGCACTCGATCCAGTCGTTCTACGACCAGCGCAAGCGCTTCGCGAGCCCGGCCTTCGCGGCGTCGTTCAAGCCCGAGAACATCATGGGCGTATACATGCCATACATGACGGTCGACGGCAACGTCTCAGTCCGGCTCGACGGCGAGGGCGAGATTCAAACCCGCATTGTTCGCAGCGACAAGTCCGCGACGTACTACGCAGACCGTTTTCAGGTGATGCGCCAGGTGGGGCTGCTCATCGACGACCTGATTGTCGAGACGTCCTCGGACAAGGCGAACATCCAGTCGGTGACGTCCACGACTAACATCATCAACGCCGTGCTGCCATTCGACGTCAAGAACATCGTGCGCTTCAACGCCAACTACTTAGGTTCGGAGTTCACGAGCGAGCGTCGTGACATGGACGTCTCACACGCCGACGACTACGCGTACAACCACATGATGACGATCGCCCGCGGCGCGGTGCTGCCGTCGATCGCCAAGTACAACCGTGGTGTCAAGTGGGATGCGGAGCAGGTGGCGGTCAAGGGCACGCGCTGGACTGCGGTGCTGCTTCCCGTGTGGCTGTACGGCTACGTCGAGAAGAAGAACGGCCGCGAGATCACGCACTACATCGCGGTGAATGGCCGCACCGGTGCCACGATGGGCTCGGTGCCGATCAACACTAAGAAGGCGGCCCTCGTGTGTTGGGCCACCGCCATCGGCATCTCGATCTTCACCTGGCCGCTGGCCATTGCCGTGCTGTGGTTTGGGAGCTGACCGTGTGGACTGAAGCAGTGATCCTCGCGGAAAGTTCCAGCGACGGCCCCGGTGCCTTTGCACTGTTCCTGTTCCTCGCCGGGCCGATTACCGCATTGGGCATCTGGGGCTGGATCAAGTCGCACTATCGCAACGCTGCTGCGCGCTACAAGCCCGAGGTGGTTGTCGACTACAAGGTGACCGACATTCAGGAGAGCGACACGTTCCTGCGAGAGACAAAGTCGGGAAGCTCGCGCATGGCTGGAGCCAACGAGAAGGACGTGCACGTGCGCGCCGCGTACATCCGCATCTTCCAGCACGGTGAGCTTGAGCAGCCCGCTCAGCAGCCAGGCGCGACCGACGCCGCGCCTGACGGCGCGGCGCCCAACACCACCGAGGGGTAAGTCCGGCCCGTCGCGGGCTACGGCACCACGACGAGCTTGCCGCGAACGTGCCCGCCCTCGAGTCTCCTGTAGGCATCGGCGGCCTCGGCGAGCGGGTAGACGCTGGCAACCTCCACGCGGAGCTTGCCAGCGTCGATCAGCTCGGCAAGCTCTGCGAGCGCCGCTCCGTCGGGTCGCACCCATACGATCGAGCCCCCGTGCTCTGCGGCTCCCTTGCCGTCGGCAATTGTCACGACTCGACCGCCCGGACGCATTGCGCTTGCCGTTGCTGCGATCGCTCCACCGCCAGCAAAGTCGAGGATGACGTCGTAGCCATCCGGCTGCACCGCTAGGGCGCGCTCCAGCAGGCCGTCGCCGTACTCCACGGGCGTCGCGCCCAGCTCCCTCAGAAACTCGTGGTTGCGTGCGGAGGCAGTCGCCGTCACGCTCGCGCCAGCGAGCGCGGCAAGTTGGACGCCGAATGACCCGACTCCGCCCGCGCCGCCGTGAATGAGGACGCGGTCGCCCTCGGAGACTTCGGCTCGGCGCACGCTGCGCAACGCCGTCAGGCCGGTCAGCGGCACAGCAGCTGCCTCCTCGAAGCTCGCAGAAGTGGGCTTGTGCGCGAGCGCCCTGACAGGGACCGCGACTCGCTCGGCCAAGGTGCCGTCTCGCAGCACGTCCTTTCGCGCGTACGCGAAGACTTCGTCACCCACCGCGAACTCGGGCACGTCGGCTCCGAGCTTCACGACGACTCCCGCGATGTCCCAGCCAGGGACGGTGGGAAACACCGTGCGGATGGTTCCTTCGAGATACCCCTGTCGAGCTTTCCAGTCCACGGGGTTCAGCGCAGCGGCGCGCATCTCGACGATGACCTCGTCGGGGCCAGGGTTCGGCTCCGGAATGTCGGACAGCTCGAGGACCGAGGCATCGCCGAACTCGGCGTACGTGATTGCTCGCATGTAAGGGCTAACTCCTGAGGTCCGTAGAATCTTCCGGTGACCGACGCCTCTGACCCATCCTCAGCGTCGGCGCAGGACACCGCCCCCAAGAATCGCCGCCTCGTCGACTTCGCGCCGCTTAAGGCGAGCCCCGCGTTCGCGAGGCTGTGGATCGGCGGTCTGATCAGCGGCATCGGCACCTTTGTGTCCTCGGTTGCGGTGGGTCTGCAGATCTACGACATGACCGAATCCACCTTCATGGTGGGGCTCGTCGGCGGCATCGCGCTCATCCCGATGATCGTCGCGGGACTGTGGGGCGGGGTGCTCGCCGATGTCTTCGACCGCCGCCTGGTGCTCATCGTCTCCGCACTGGTGTCGTGGGCGAGCGTGCTCGGCCTTGTGGCGCTGTCGGTGTGGGAGGCCGTCGAGGCGGGCAAGGGCTCGCATGCGCCGGTGTGGCCGTTCTACATCGTGACCACCATCAACTCCGTGGCCGGCACCATCATGATGGCGACGCGCGGCTCCGTCGTGGGCCGCATCCTGCCGCCCGAGATGATCTCTCGCGCGACCGCGCTCAACGGCATCTCCTTTGGCGCGATGCTCACGATCGGCCCGGCGCTTGCTGGCGTGCTCGCAGCCACCGTGGGGCTGCCGTGGACCTTCGCCGTGGACGCAGTGCTGTTCACCGCTGGCTTCCTCGGCATCTGGGCGCTGCCCAAGCTGCCTCGCCTCGGTGAGCCCGTGGAGGCCGGCTGGCATGTGCTTGTCGAGGGCATGCGCTTTCTCAAGCATTCGCCGAACATCCGGCTGAGCTTCATCCTCGACATCATCGCGATGACCTTCGGAAGGCCGTACGTGCTGTTCCCCGCGCTGGGTGCCACGGTGATCGGCGGCGAGTCGCTTACGGTGGGTGCGCTCACCGCCGCGGGCGCCGTGGGCACCGCTCTCACGAGCCTGTTCTCCGGACCGGTGGCACGCATTCATCGCCACGGCATTGCCGTGTCCCGCGCGATCATGGTCTATGGCGGCTTCGTAGCGCTGTTCGGCATCGGCACCATCGTCATGACGCAGATCGATCACGAGGCGGGCCCGGGCTGGAACGGCATCTACTGGCCAGCGCTCATTGTGCTGGGCCTTGCCATGGCAGGCATGGGCGCCTCCGACGAGGTCAGCGCCATCTTCCGCAGCTCGATGATCATCCAGGCGGCTCCCGATCAGATGCGTGGGCGACTCCAGGGAGTGTTCATCGTCGTCGTGACCGGCGGGCCGCGCATCGGAGATCTCTACGCTGGCATCCTCGCGACCGCGCTGTTCCTGTGGTTCCCGCCGCTGCTTGGCGGCGTGCTCATCGTGGTCCTCATCGCCGTGCTGAGCCGTCTCACCACATCCTGGCGGGACTACGACGCGCGCAACCCCACGCCTTAGTCGTCGGCCTGCGCGGCGGCATCCTCGACCATCCAGTCGGGGTCTGGCACGTGGCGCAGTCGCCACAGCGGCGACAGTGCCAGGATCATCACGCCAAGTGCGTTGCCTATCGCTCCTATCCAGAACGCCGACGCGAGGCCCCAGTGCGTGGCGACCACGCCACTGAGGAACGCACCAAGCGGGCCGATGCCCCAGATGAGGGTGCGGATGGATGCCGTCATGCGTGCGAGCATGCGCGGCGGGCACTGCCGCTGCCGCATCGACACCTGCACCACGTTGAATGCGACGATGCCCGCGAGTCCCCAGAACTGCGCGATGGCCACCACGATGATCGCGGGAGTGCGGGGCATGAGGAACGCCGAGGCGACAAGGAACATCGGGATCGCCCCGAAGATGTAGGTCACGGGAATCGCGTGGCCGTCGCCAAACTTGCGCGCCCACCACGGCCCCGTGAACGCTCCAGCGATTCCGCCTATCGAGCCGATCGTGAGCATCAGACCGAAGGCGGCCGGGCCCAGATCGAGGTAGCGCAGCATGAGCACCGAGAACATCGTGTAGGCAATGGACCCGAAGAAGTTCGAGACGGTCGTGGACAGCACCAGCGGCCGGATGTACTTGTTGTGGAACACGAAGGAGATGCCTTCGCGGATCTCCGTCACCATGCTCGAACCATGCTTTCGCGGCGGGGGCTCGTCCGCAGGGATGCGCCAAATGGCGAAGGCAGAGACGAGGTAGCCGAACGTCGCCGCGAGCGGCAGCCACGCGGCACTGAACGCCTTCGCGAGCAGTCCTCCAAGTCCCGGGCCGGCGGCACGGGCGGTCTCAGAACTGATCTGCAGCCTGGAGTTCGCGTCGTTGAGCTGCTCTCGCGTCACGAGCCCCGGCACGATCGACATGTATGCGGTGTCGAAGAACACCGCGGCCGCCGAGATCACGAGCGCGATGATCATCAGCTGCGGCACATCGAGAATCCCTGTGAACCACAAGATGGTGACCATCGCCATGGCGATCGCGCGCACGATGTTCGCGATGATCATGACGCGGCGCCGCGACACGCGATCCACGAGCGCACCCACGGGAAGAGACAGCAGCAGGAAGGCGATGCCCTCCGCCATGCCAAGCACGCCGATCTCAAACTCGGTGGCGACGAGGTACGTGACCGCGATGATGGGCAGCGCCACCTGAGCGATCTCCACACCGACGGCCGCGACAGTTTCGCCCCCCAGCAGGGCTACGTAGGGGCGGTTGCGCCACAGCGAAGGGGCCGGCTCAGGCAGTTCAGTGGCGAAACCTTCGGGGGCGGCGGATTCAGGGGTGGGGTCGATCTGCTCCGTCACCTAGTCAGTCTGCCACGGCCCACTGACACGCACGTTCGGCCTCAGGGAGCGACCACCCAGGAGCTCATGCCCGACGCTGGCGAGCCTTCTCCCGCAAGGAACCCGCGCGTGGGGCCAGTCGGAGGAAGGGGGGCCAGCTCGGTCCACTCATCGGTCGAGGGGTCGAATCGCCAAGCGCTCACCAAGGTGGGATTGTGCGCAGGGGACGCCTCGAGGTACAGCGAGCCACCCACCGAGGTGACGATGCGCGTGGTGCCGGCCACAGCGTCGGGCGCGGTGAGCACCTCGAAGCCCGCATTGCGTGCGAGGCCGATGGTGGCGACGGGTCTGCGACGCTCCCCGGCATCGGCGGAGTAGGGGCCAGCCCATACGCCTTCGGTGACGAAGAAGTCCGGCTCGACCCACGGGCCCTCTTCGGGAGGAGTCGCGCTCGCGGCCTTGTTCTCCTTCATGACCGTCGCGCCGGGACCGACCGTGAACACGCGCCACATCTCGCGGCTGTCGTCCCAGCAGTGCACATCGAGGGCGTCGTCAACCCGCCACCGGAACGGCTCGCACGAAAGCGGCTCGCTCCACAGCCTGCCGAGGTCGGTCAGCGCGCCGGTGGACGGGTCCACGATCGCCATTCCGGCGGACGCCACCGTGTTGAAGCTGCCAACGCGCTCCACGGCGAGGTACTTGCCGGACGGCGAAACCGAATGAGCGGCCCAGCGCTGAGTGAGGGGCCGCAGGCTACCGCGGCTGTCGAGAACGGAGCCGCCGCTCGGCTGCTCCCACCAGCGGTATGAGCCAGCCAGCGTGGCGCTGATGTGCAGACCCTCGACCGCTTCGACGGGAGCAATCTCACCCGTGAGCAGGTCGAGCGTCTGGACGGGGGAGTTGGGGTCGCAGTCGAGCGGCTCGCATGTGCTCACGTAGGCGACGGCCTCGCGAGCGGTCCACGACTGGATCACGATGGGCACGGACGGGTCGAGCTCAAGCAGCTGGTACCGGCGGCCCTCCGGCGAGACGAGGTACACAACCTGGACAGTGGGCTCGAAGCCAGGGGTGATGCCGCTCACGAGCACCACCGGGGCGACTTCCGGACGATACGCCTGCAGCGACCAGCCGGCAGCGGTGGTGTCGAGGATCCCGTCGGGGGCTGGCAGCGCGGGCGGCAGCTCGGGGTGCTCGGTGACGAAGCCGGGAAGCGCTCTTCCCTCGGCGTCGGTGGTGACGGACGGCACGGGGGCGGGGGATTCGACAGCGGGAATCACGCTCGCGCTCGGGGATGGATCCGTGCTCGTTGGAGTGCACCCGCCAAGCCCGATCGCGGCAGCTCCCACAACGGCCGCAGCAGCCCACAGGCGCATGCCACCCCTCACGCAATCCTCCTTCTACGACTCGCGCGACTAACCCTAACCGCCAAGCACAGGGCAAGAAGCAGGCCCGACGTCATGGTTGCCAGATCGTGACTCGCGCCACGGCGTAGGGTGAACGAATGACGTTCGGAGGAGGTGGCCGCGGAGGCCACGCTCGCGGTGACGAGGAGGCGATCAGGGCCGCGAACGCGGAGGCTCCGCGGGTCGCGAACCTCTGGCCCCGCGTGGTCGCGATGTTCAAGCCCTACAGGGGCGGCCTGATTCTCACCGCAGCACTCGTGCTCGTTGGAGCCGTTCTCGCAGTGGTGCCGCCGCTTGTGTTGCAGAGGATCTTCGACGATGCGCTGTTCCCTGCCGTGGGCGGCGTCAACATGAGGCTTCTCATGGAGCTCGTGATCCTGACGGTGGTGCTGTACCTGCTGATCGCGGGACTTGGCGTGTGGCAGACGTACGTCACGTCCAATGTGGGCAATCGCGTGACCGGCGACCTCCGCATCACGCTTTTCGAACGACTGCAGTCCATGGACCTCGCATTCTTCACGCGCACCAAGACAGGCATCATCCAGTCGCGACTGCTCAACGACGTGGGCGCCGTCGCGGGAGTGCTCACGACCTTCTTTTCGACCATCCTCGGCAACGCGGTCACGGTCATTGCGAGCCTCGCCGCGATGATCGCGCTTGACTGGCGTCTCACTCTTCTGGCCGCGGTGCTCATGCCGGGCTTGATCGTGGTGCAGCGCCGCGTGGGCCAGGTGCGCGCTCGCATCGCCACCAAGACCCAAGAGTCGCTGAGCGAGCTCACCGCGATCACCCAAGAGACCCTCTCCGTGAGCGGCATCATGCTGTCGAAGACGTACAACCGACAGCGCTTCGAGTCGCAGCGATACAGCGAGGAGAACCGCAACCTGATCCGCCTGCAGGTGCAGCAGGCGATGGCCGGTCAGCGCTTCTTTGGCCTGGTAACCGTCATCATGTCCTCGGTTCCAGCCATCATCTACCTGGTTGCAGGACTGCTCATGAACGACGGTTCTCAAGACGTGACAGCCGGAACCATCGTCGCCTTCACCGCCGTACAGTCGCGACTGCTGTTCCCCCTCATGGCGCTCATGCGCGTGGCCCTCGAAGTGCAGACCTCGGGCGCGATCTTCGCCCGCATCTTCGACTACCTGGACCTCAAGCCCGCCGTCGCGGACTCCCCAGACGCGAAGACCGTCTCCGAGGCTCCCGGCCCCTTGGGACAAGTGGAGCTGCGCGACGTGAGCTTCCGCTACCCGGACGCCTCAGAGGATTCCCGCCCGACGCTGGATGGGGTCTCGTTCATCGCTCGCCCTGGTGAGACGCACGCCTTCGTCGGCCCGTCCGGGGCCGGCAAGACGACCATCGTGTACCTCGCCGCCCGACTGTATGAGGCGTCGGGCGGAACCGTGCTCTTCGCGGGGGAGGATGTGCGGAACCTCGCGCACTCCTCGATCATCGACCACGTGGGCGTGGTGAGCCAGGAGACCTATCTGTTCCACGCGTCGATCGCGCAGAACCTGCGCTACGCCAAGCCTGATGCGACGCAAGAGGAGCTCGTGGAGGCGTGCAGGGCCGCCAACATTCACGACTCGATCGCGAGCTTCGAGGATGGCTACGAGACGGTCGTTGGCGAGCGCGGCTATCGCCTCAGCGGCGGTGAGAAGCAGCGCATCGCGATCGCGCGCGTGCTGCTCAAGGATCCGGCCGTGCTGCTGCTCGACGAGGCCACGAGCGCTCTCGACACGGTGAGCGAGCGGCTCGTGCAGGCGGCACTCGACCGCGCGGCGGAGGGTCGCACCACGCTCGTTGTCGCGCATCGGCTGTCCACCATTCGCGACGCTGACGTCATCCACGTGCTCGAGGCGGGGCGCATCGTCGAGTCCGGAAACCATGAGGAGCTCGAGGCCGCTGGCGGGCTGTATTCACGTCTCGCGGCGCAGCAGTCGTCCCACTAGGTTGGCGCTATGAGGACTCCAACGCGACAGGACCTCATCAGGAACATCGTGTTCGTCATCGTCGTGCCAGGTGTGGTGGGGGGCGTGATACCTGGGCTGATCTCGCGCTACCGCAGTTACGACTGGGGCCGCTGGGACGAGCTGCTTGGGGTCGCCGCATGCGCGCTCATCGTGCTCGGCGTGTTTGTGCTGCTCGACGGCGTGTGGCGATTCGCGACGGCCGGTCGTGGGACGCCGTCACCCACCGCACCCACCGAGCGGCTCGTTGTCGAAGGTCCCTATCGCTACGTGCGCAACCCCATGTACATGGCCGTGGGCGCGGTGATCCTTGGCCAGGTGCTGCTGTTCCTCACGTGGATGCTCGTCGCCTACCTCGCGGCGTTTGTGGTCGCCGTCATCGCCTTCGTCACGCTTTACGAGGAGCCGACGCTGCGGCGCACCTTTGGCGCCGAGTACGAGGAGTACCGCGCGAGCGTCCCCGGCTGGTTCCCGCGGCCACCGCGCGGCGAGTGAGGGACTACCAGATCCTGACGCGGTCCTCCGGGGCGAGGTAAAGCGCGTCGCCCGGCTTCACGTCGAAGGCCTCATACCAGGCGTCGATGTTGCGCACCACGCCGTTGATGCGGAACTCCTCGGGCGCGTGGGGATCGGTGTTGATCTGGGTGATGAGGGCCTCGTCGCGGCGCTTGGTGCGCTCGGTCAGCGCGTATCCAATGAAGTAGCGCTGCACACCGGTGAGGCCGTCGATCACGGGAGCGTCCTCGAGTGACCCGCCCACCGCGATCTCGTAGGCACGCAGCGCCACCAGCACTCCGGCAAGGTCGCCGATGTTCTCGCCAACCGTGAGCGCGCCGTTGACCTTGTGCTCATCGCTCAGCTGCGCGGGGGAGTAGGCGTTGTACTGCTCGATGAGCTTCTCCGCACGCTCCATGAACGCGGCACGGTCCTCCTCTGTCCACCAGTCATCGAGCTTGCCGGTGCCGTCGTACTTGGAACCCTGGTCGTCAAACCCGTGGCCCACCTCGTGACCGATGACGGACACGATGCCGCCGAAGTTCACGGCGTCGTCGGCCTCCGGGTGGAAGAACGGCGGCTGCAGGATCGCTGCAGGGAACACGATCTCGTTCGCGACCGGCAGGTAGTACGCGTTGACGGTCTGCGGGGTCATGAGCCACTCGGAGCGGTCAACCGGCTTGCCGATCTTGTCCCACTCCCAGTCCTCTTCAAACGCCGACGCTGCGCGGACATTGCCCAACAGGTCGGTGGGATCGGCGTGCAGTCTGCTGTAGTCGCGCCACTTGTCGGGGTAGCCGATCTTGGGCGTGAACTGCTCGAGCTTCGCGAGGGCCTTGTCCTTGGTCGCGTCGGTCATCCAGTCGAGCTCGCGAATCGCCTGGCCGTACGCCTCCACGAGCGTCGCCACGAGGCGGTCCATGTGCTCCTTGTGAGACGGCGGGAAGTGTCGCTTCACGTACTCGGCGCCAACCGCCTCGCCCGCTACGGTCTCGACGAACTGCACTCCGCGCTTCCAGCGCTCGCGCTGCTCCGTGGCGCCGCTCAGCACGGTGCCGTAGAAGTCGAAGTTCGCGCGAGAGATCTCGGGAGTGAGGTACGGCGCGGCGGAGACGACCACGCGCCAGCGCAGCCACTGCTTCCACTGGTCGAGGGGAAGCGACTGCCACAGCTCGCCGAGGCCACGGAAGAAGTCCGGCTCGCTCGCGATGAGCAGGTCGCGCGCGGCCTCAGGCATCTCGATCGCGTCGGCCCATGCCTCCCAGGCGAAGCCTGGGGCGTCCTGCGCGAGCTGGGCGAGCGTCGTGGGGTTGTGGGTGAGCTCTGCCTCGCGGGTCTTCACCACGTCCCAGTGGTGCTTGGCGAGAGCGGTCTCGACCGCCATGACCGTCTCCGCGGTGAAGTCGACACCGGTGAGCGCTGCCATGCGCGCGAGGTGCTCCACGTACTTCGCGCGGGTCTCGGCGTGAATGTCCTCGCGATAGAACGCCTCATCAGGCAGTCCAAGGCCCGCCTGCATCATGTACACCACGTTCGCGTCGGGGTCGGCCTTGTCAGCGAAGACGTAATAGCCGATCGCCCCGGAAGTGCCCTCTCGCTGAAGCTTGCCCACCAAGGCGGCAAGAGCGTCGGGCGAATCTGCGGCCTCGATCGCCTCAAGCGCAGGGGAGAGGGGAGCGACGCCCAACTCCTCGAGCCGATCCGTGTCCATGAAGCTCGCGTACAGCGCGCCGACGAGAGAGTCCCGGGGCGCCTCCTCGATGATCGCGCGCACCGCCTTCTCCGACTCGTCGCGGAGCTTGTGGAACGCGCCATCAGCCGCACGGTCGGCGGGGATTTCGTGGCTGTCGAGCCACGAGCCATTCACGTACCGGAAGAAGTCATCCTGGGGACGGATCGTGGTGGACAGCTCAGAGGAGTCAATGCCGGAGGCGCGAGTCATGCGCCAACCCTAATAGCGCCCGACGCTGTGACCGCTCCACGTTCGCGCTCGGCAAATCGCGGGCTGGCACAATGGGGGCCATGCGTCTTCACATTGCATCCGACCACGCTGGCTACGACCTCAAGACCGCGCTTGTCGAGCACCTCACCGCCGCCGGACACGACGTTGTGGATCACGGCGCCCACGAGTACGACCCCGAGGATGACTACCCGTCGTTCTGCTTCTCCGCAGCGGAGGCGGTCGTCGCGGAGCCCGGTTCGCTCGGCATCGTGATCGGCGGCTCCGGCAACGGCGAGCAGATCGCCGCGAACAAGGTCACCGGCGTGCGCGCCCCACTCGCGTGGAGCCT
>CALALQ010000199.1 GCA_937925595.1 uncultured Demequina sp.
GCCGACGACCGTGTTGTTCCAGATGTCGACGCGCTCGGAGTTGAAGATCGCGATGCCTCGACCGTTGTCGTACACATAGTTGTCCGCGATGACGCCAGCGGCGCTCAGCTCGAAGTGAATGCCGTAGCGAGGATTGCCCGACACCACGTTGCCCACGATGTCGACGTCGTAGGAGGACACATCGAGCCACAGGCCGATCGACCTATTGTCGTGGAACGAGTTGTCGGCGATGCGGACGCGCTCCGACTTGGTGATCTTGATGCCGCCCGACGCCGGCGCCCACTTGAACTGCTGCGCGTTGTTGCGCGAGAAGTCCGAAGCGGTGATCGACATATCGTTCGCGCCGTTGGCGCCGAGACCCATCAGTCCGTTCTCCGTCACCGTGAGGTTACGGAACGCGTGGCCGTCGTTCCAGGCGTAGATGCCGACGGTGGCGTTCTGCGTGACGACGAGGTTCTCGAGCGTTGCGCCCTTGACCTCGGTCGAGACGGCTCCCATCTGGGCGAGGGTCGTCGCATACCGCTTTACCCCGAAGCCGCGGAGGGTCGAGTTGACGCCCTGCACCTTGATCGCCTTCTGGAGCGTGCTCGCCTCGACCGTCTTGCCGGTCGGGTCTGTGCCGATGATCAGGCGCTTGCCGGAGCGGTCGACGAAGAAGGTGCCGTCCTTGACGGCGCTCGCTGACGAGACCTGAGTGAGCGCCTTACCGGCGACCCACACCTGGTCGGGATGGCCGGCCATCGGATACGCCGGGTCGACGAAGCGGCTTGACTCATCCTTGCCCGCCGAGAACGAGACCTTGTGGTCGAAGATGTGGTTCCATCCGGTCTTGACCCAGGTGGTGCCGGATTTGGTGAAGCCGGTCACCTTGTCAGCGCCGTCGAACCACACTGCCTCGCCGGGGTACGACTGGATGGTGAGCGTCTTGCCGCCCGGGATCGTGACCGACTCGCGGTAGGTGCCACCGCGCAGCACGAGCGTGCTTCCCGACTTAGCCTTGTCGACCGCGTGCTGCACGCTGCCGTACGGGTCCGCGTTCGTGCCGACACCGGTCGACTTGCCCTTGGCGGTGACGTAGATCGCGCCAGAGGGAACGGCGTAGCGCGTCGATCCGACTGTGGCCGAGCCGCGCGCACCCGCCGGCGCGGGTGCCGGCGCCGGGGCCGCGGTGGGTGTGGGCGTTGGGGTGGCTGTCGGCTTCGGAGTTGCGGTGGGTGTGGGCGTTGGGGTGGCTGTCGGCTTCGGAGTCGCCGTGGGGGTGGGTTTCGGGGTGACTGTCGGCTTTGGAGTCGCCGTGGGTGTGGGCGTCGGAGGCGGCGTAGCCGTCGACGAGAGTGCTGTGGCGGTGAGCGCGCTCACGCGCACGTTGGAGACCGGTGAGCTGCCGGAGAGGTAGGCTCCGACGCTCATCTGCCCCGCCATCGCGAGGCGCGCGCTCGACGAGTCGGTAGCGGTGCGCTGCCACGCGGGTTTGGGCGTTCCCGCGATCCATGCTGACGCCTTGAGGTCGACCTTGGAGGTGCCCGAGACAGCGAACTCAACGTTGATCTTCTTGCCGCCCGTGACGCCAGTCGCGACGACCTTTGCCGGCGCGAGGATGACCTCCTTCGAGGTCGATCCGTCATAGCGGCTTATCCAGAGGCTCAGCCGGCCGTCGGAGGCGAGGCGAGCGCGGGCCTGGTACGAGTACTTGCCGTTCATGCGCTGCATCACCGAGGTGGTGACGCCAGCGCCGGACGTGGTCACCTTCTCGAGCGCGTACGTGGTGGCGAGCGTGGCATCGGCGGCCTTCGCCGCCACCGTCGCCGTCGTGGTCTGGCCCGGCTTGAGTTTGATGAGGCCGTAGCCGGAGATGACCGAATGGGCGCTCGTGGGCGATACGGTGTACTTCTGTCCCGACGTTGCGGTGCCCCAGCTGGCGCTGGCGGTTCGCTTGAAATTGTCGGAGACAAGAGGCCCTGCTGCTGCCGCGTTCGGAAGCTGCGAGAGGCCGACGAGTGAGCTGACGGCGAGCGCGAACGCGGCGACGAGAGCGAGTGGTCTGTTTACGAATCGATGAGGAGTTGCGTTACCAGGGCGC
>CALALQ010000200.1 GCA_937925595.1 uncultured Demequina sp.
GCTGGAGTAGTCAGTAGCTCAAAGGGTGAACTCCGTCTCTTCCGATCGGCCGAGATGCCGCAGGACTGGTCGCCGGAACGAGACGAGCGCACTCCCATTTGGGAGGCGCTGCATCAGATAATCCGTGCGTTGAATCAAGACGGTGAATCAGGGGCTGGTGCGCTGCTCGCGCGGATGCCCGCCCGCGCCGAGCCCATCCGGGCGCTCGCTTACCGTCTTTACACGCTGTGCGAACGGAAGGGCTGGGCCGAAGAAGCGCGCGCATACAACGAACTGGTCACTGCTTGGAGCAGCATAGAGCAGGCCGCCGGAGAAGCGGGTCTGCTCGGCTCGCAGACAGACTGGGTACAAGGAGCATGAGCATGCTAAAGCCATGGCGTGAGATCGCCGTCCCGCACGAGGATGTGCTGAAAGGCACATTCCAACAGGCCGAGTTCGCGGCAGATCTGTCCCGCGTGCACGCAAGGACAGCTACCGCCGAGTACCAGAATCCCACCCTCTTCTTTCAGCGCACCTTCATTACTGAAGGTATGCGCCTGCTGCTCGATTCGGTCGTCAAACGACTTTCCGGCAACGGTGGTGATCCGGTCATTCAACTGCAAACAGCGTTCGGTGGTGGAAAGACACATACGATTCTTGCGGCTTATCACATAGCTCGAGGTGAATCGGCAATAAGCGATCTTCCAGGCGTTGCTTCGATCCTCGATGAGGCGGGTATCACGGAGCTTCCCAAGGCAGAGATTGTTGTGCTCGATGGTGTTGAGCTATTGGGCCTTGCAAGCAAGCCGCGAAAGCACGGCAGCTGCACTGTTCGTACTCTCTGGGGTGAAATGGCGTGGCAACTTGGGAGGGACGCTGGATATGAACTCGTCCGAGAGTGCGATGAAACCGGCACCTCGCCAGGCAAGGCTCAGCTTGCCGATCTCATCAACTCTCGATCACCATGCGTGATCTTGATGGACGAACTCGTTCGGTACGTATCCCAGTTTGAAGAAGGAAAGACACTCTCAGGCGGGACGTACGACACTCAGCTCTCTTTTATTCAGTCCCTCACGGAGGCATTAAAGGCCACACCTCGTGCAGTTTTACTAGCGTCACTACCCTACTCCGATCGGGAAGCGGGTAGTCAGCAAGGCATCAAGGCGCTCCGCCAGCTCGAGCACT
Source organism: uncultured Demequina sp. (assembly GCA_937925595.1). The sequence continues at coordinate 1,165 of CALALQ010000200.1, forward strand.
ACTTCGGACGTGTGCAGGCGCTGTGGAAACCCGTTGCGACAGAGGAAGCATTCGAGATCGTTCGCCGCCGCTTGTTTGCATCTGTGAACGATAAGCCGGTGGCGGAGTCGGTGTGTCGCGCTTTCGCAGATTTCTACGTCGCGAACAGGGATGAGTTTCCGCAAGAGACGCAGGAAGGCCGTTACTTCGACCGCCTCGTACGTGCCTACCCGATTCATCCAGAAGTGTTCGACCGCCTCTATGAGGACTGGTCCTCGCTCGATGGCTTCCAGCGCACCCGTGGCGTACTGAAGCTCATGGCGAAGGTCGTTCATCGGCTCTGGAAGGACGGCAACAACGATCCGCTCGTCATGCCGGGCAGTCTTCCGCTCTACGATCCTGACATGCGAAACGAGGTGATCTACTACCTGCCACCGGGCTGGGATCCTGTCATCGAGCGTGATGTTGATGGCGAGCGCGCCGAGACGACGGAGATCGAGAACCGCGACGCTCGCATGGGCAGTGTCCAAGCATGCCGTCGATCCGCACGCGCGATCTTTCTCGGCAGTGCCCCGACCACTTCGTCGCAAATGGTTCGAGGCCTTGAGCTCGAACGCGTGCTCCTTGGCGTTGCAGAGCCCGGCCAGCAAATCGGCATCTACAAGGATGCGCTGCGTAAGCTCCACGATCGACTTCATTACCTCAATCAGGGAAACAACCGCTTCTGGTTGGATACGCGGCCAAACCTTCGGCGCGAAATGGAAGACCGTAAACGCCGATTCCAGGACAAGGAAGATCTTATCCCCGAGCTAAGCGAACGTATCCGGCGCGGCTTCGCGAGCGGAGTCTTCACGGGAATCCACGTCTTCACACCGAGCACCGATGTCCCTGATGACTGGTCTCTAAGACTTGTTGTTCTGCCGCCAGATGCAGCCTTCAGCAAGAGCGCACCTGCTCAGGCTACCGAGCGCTCCGCCGACATCCTGCGTAAGCGCGGCGAGCAGCCCCGCTTCAAGCAAAACCGAATCTTATTCATCGCCGCCGACTTCGACAGCGTAAGCCGACTAAAGGATCACGCGCGCTCGTATCTGGCGTGGCAATCCATTGTTGACGACGCCGAGAAGCGCCGGATCAACCTCGATGGGCTCCAACTCGACCAAGCCAAGCAGAGCTTCAATCAGGCGAGCGAGACGCTCCGGCGCATGATTCGGGAAACATACAAGTGGGTTCTCGCGCCGATGCAGGAGGCAGTTCCCGGCAAAGGCCTGTCAGAGCTGAAGTGGGAACACTTCCAGCTCAACCCCGGTGCACAGAACTGGTTACAAGAGATCGAGCGCGTTCTTAAGGAAAACGAACTTCTGATCACCGAGTGGGCGCCGATCCATTTGTCCAATGTCCTCAGCGCTTGGTTCTGGAAGGACGACACCAAAGATGTAAGCGCTCTATCAGTCTGGCAGCAAACCTGTCAGCAGCTTTACTTGCCACGCCTGAAGGATGACAACGTATTCCGTCATACCTTGGGCGCCGGAGCCGACAGCCGCGATTTCTTCGGCTTTGCGCAAGGTAAGGGAGAAGAAGGGAAGTACATAGGCTTCAGTTTTGGCCAACGCACGA
>CALALQ010000201.1 GCA_937925595.1 uncultured Demequina sp.
GCTCGACGCTGCGGCGGGCGCAGCGTAGCTCGCGGGCTACCTCGTCGAGGGTGAGCAGAAGGGTGTCGGGCGCGGTCGGGGCAGGGGTGCGGGTGTGTGCAGTGGTCTCCATGTGACACCAAAGTGAGATCTGGCGCCTCGGGCGATCACCGTCGCGGGGGGACGTGGGGGGACGCTGCCCGATTTCGGGGGGACGCCACGGGGGGACGCGACCCGAGCCGACACGTCGCGACGGCGAAGCCGCGGAGAGTATGTGAGCCAGTTCTTGAGCCGGAACAGGGCCGCTACCCGACTGGGAAGCGACCCTCGTGAACCTGTTTGCGCAGGTCATGCGATGAATCCGATCTGCGCGCCCGTAGGGATTCGAACCCCAAACCTTCTGATCCGTAGTCAGATGCTCTATCCGTTGAGCTACGGGCGCCCGTCGTCAGCGTGGCTGAGCGACCGGTCGAGGATAGCCGAGCGGGTCGAGTGATGCCGAATCGCCTCGGTCGTCCTGAGCCTGTGACCCAGGCCACGGCCCTTGGACCGATCCAATACCCCTGCCGTCGGGGCGCCGTTAGCCTCGGCGCATCCCGGGGCCGGTGGCGCGTTCGTCCGGCCTCGTCGTTCTACCAGTCGCCGACAACGACGCCGTGCGAACCACCCGCGAGACCCCGCGAACCATTGCGCGAGAGGGACTTCCAGGCATGACCGCCGACACGCAGGCATCCACGACCACGTCCGCCACGTCCAGCAGCCGGCCCACGACGCACCAGGGCATCCTCGACTTCGTCGACGAGGTCGCCGCGCTGACCAAGCCGGACCGGATCCACTGGTGCACGGGCTCCGACGAGGAGTGGACCGAGCTCACCGACGCCCTGGTGGCCACCGGCACGTTCACCCGGCTCAACCCCGAGATCAAGCCCAACTCCTTCTACGCCGCCTCCGACCCGATCGACGTGGCGCGGGTCGAGGACCGCACCTACATCTGCTCGGTCGACGAGCGCGACGCCGGGCCGACCAACAACTGGATGGACCCCGACGAGATGAAGACCCTGATGCGGGGTCTGTACGACGGGTGCATGCGCGGCCGGACGATGTACGTCATCCCGTTCGTGATGGGCCACCTCGACGCGGAGAAGCCGATGTTCGGCGTCGAGCTCACCGACTCGGCGTACGTCACCGTCTCGATGCGGGTGATGGCCCGGATGGGCACCCACGTGCTGCGCCGGATGGAGGAGCTGGACGCCGAGTTCGTCCCGGCCCTGCACTCGGTCGGCATGCCGCTCGAGCCCGGGCAGGCCGACGTCGCCTGGCCCTGCAACGACACGAAGTACATCGTGCAGTTCCCCGAGGAGCGCGCGATCTGGTCGTTCGGCTCGGGATACGGCGGCAACGCGCTGCTCGGCAAGAAGTGCTACGCGCTGCGCATCGCCAGCGTGATGGCCCGCGACGAGGGCTGGCTCGCCGAGCACATGCTCATCCTCAAGCTCACCTCGCCCGACAACGTCGTGAAGTACGTCGCGGCGGCGTTCCCCAGCGCCTGCGGCAAGACCAACCTCGCGATGCTCCAGCCGACCATCCCGGGGTGGAAGGTCGAGACCCTCGGCGACGACATCGCCTGGATGAAGGTCGGCCCCGACGGACGGCTGTGGGCGGTCAACCCCGAGTACGGCTTCTTCGGCGTCGCGCCGGGCACCAACGAGCACACCAACCCCAACGCGATGCGCACCATCAACAAGGGCAACTCGGTGTTCACCAACGTCGCGCTCACCGAGGACGGCGACGTCTGGTGGGAGGGTCTGGAGAACCCGCCGGCCAGGGCCACCAGCTGGAAGGGCGAGCCCTGGCCCCCGGACAGCGAGGAGCTGTCGAGCCACCCCAACAGCCGCTACTGCACGCCGATCAAGCAGTGCGACATCCTCGCCGACGAGTACGACGACCCGCGCGGCGTCCCGATCGACGCGATCCTGTTCGGCGGCCGCCGCAAGACGACGGTGCCGCTGGTGTTCGAGGCGCGGGACTGGACGCACGGCACCTTCCTGGGCGCGACGCTCTCGTCGGAGACCACGGCCGCCGCGGTCGGCGCGGTCGGCGTCGTGCGCCGCGACCCGATGGCGATGCTGCCGTTCATCGGCTACAACGCCGGCGACTACTTCAACCACTGGATCACCGTCGGCAAGGACAACGACGCCGCCAAGCTGCCGCGGATCTTCTACGTCAACTGGTTCCGGCGCGATGAGGAAGGCGGCTTCCTCTGGCCGGGCTTCGGCGAGAACAGCCGCGTCCTCAAGTGGATCGTCGAGCGGATCGACGGACAGGCCGCCGCGGTCGAGACCCCGATCGGCCACGTGCCGGCCCCAGGCGCGCTCGACACCGAGGGTCTCGACCTGAGCGAGGAGGCGCTCGCCGCCGCGCTCGCGGTCGACGCCGAGGAGTGGAAGGCCGAGATCCCGCAGATCCAGGAGTGGTTCGAGAAGTTCGGCGACGACCTGCCCGCCGTGCTGTGGACCGAGCTCGACGGGCTCAAGGCGCGCCTCGGCCTCTGACGCTGCCCGACCCGGCCGCGCGGTCCGGGCCTCCCGGACACCCCGTGTGGGATCATGACGCCTGCTCGGGGTACGGGAGGACCCGGACATGGGAGGCAGCGAGTGGAGTCGCAGCAGGACCAGCGGGAGCTGTTCGACACGCTGGCCGCGCCTCTGTACGACGAGGTCGTGGCGGCCGGCGGCATCAAGGCCGACGACCCCAAGATCGCCGAGGACTCCCCGCAGCGTCCGGGCTTCGACCTGCTCGTCGAGCTCGGCCTGCTCCGGCTCGACCGGTCCGAGGACACCTGGCTGCCCGAGGACCCGACGAGCGTCCAGTCGCGCGTGGTCACCCCGCTCAGCCACGAGGGCGCACAATTGCTCGAGGAGTCCTCGAAGTGGGCGCGCTCGTTCGGCCCGCTGACCCACGCGTGGCGGCGGGCGTCGTTCACCCAGGCCCGGGGGCCGTTCACCTACCTGCACGGCCTCGAGGCGATCGACGCCCACCTGGCCACGCTGGTCGCCGAGGCCGAGGACGAGATGCTCACCGCTCAGCCGCAGACCGGCCGCAGCGCCGCCGCGCTGGCGATCGCGGCCAAGCGTGACATCGAGATGCTCGAGCGCGGCACCCGGATGCGCACGCTCTACCAGCACGCCGCCCGGCGCAGCTCGATCACCCGCAAGTACGTCGCCTCGGTCACCGCGCGCGGCGCCGAGGTGCGCACCCTCGACGAGTTCTTCAACCGGATGATCGTCATCGACCGCCGGGTCGCGGTGATCCCCAACGGCGAGGACCGCACCGTCGCCGTCGTCATCCGCGAGCCGGCGATCGTGGCCTACCTCGTCGACGTGTTCGAGCGCGCCTGGGAGCGCGGCCGGCCGTTCGCCAACCGCGAGCGCGGGATGATGGCCGAGATCGCCGAGGAGCAGCGCGCGATGACGATCCGGATGCTCATCGAGGGTCACTCCGACCCGGTGAGCGCCAAGCGCCTCGGCGTCAGCCCGCGCACGTACGCCGGCTACGTCGCCGACCTCAAGGCGGAGTACGAGGCCGAGACGAGGTTCCAGCTCGGCTACACGATGGGCAGTCGTGGCATCCGCAGTGGGGACGGCGCCACCGATTGACCCCGAGCGTCAAGCAGTGGGAAGAGGACTAGCGGTTGCTGCTGAACGGGGTGCCGCGGTTGCCCCAGCTGGAGTCGGCCTCGGCCGACGTCGCCGAGACTGCCACCAGCCCGATGCCGAGGGTGGCGGCCGCGATGGTCACGCAGACTTTACGGAGTACCTTCATCGTTTCTCGTCCCACTTCCAGGCTTCAGGGCCCACGGAATGGCCCTTCACAGTCGAGTCTCACCCGAGGGACGGCTCGACGGGGAGCCATTGGCTGCTTCACAAATGTGCAATGCACAACCGTGCAATCCAGACCTCGGGCACTTTACCCAAGACCGGCCGGGCCCGAAAGCCGGTTCGCCCCAGCGCGGGGGCTGGGGCGAACGGTCGGCGGAGGCGGCGGGATTTGAACCCGCGAGAGGTTTGACCCTCAACCCGCTTAGCAGGCGGGCGCCATAGACCGGACTAGGCGACGCCTCCACGCCGCCCGGCGTTCCCGCCGGCGGCGACGACAGGCTACAAGGCGGGCGCGCGGAGCGCCGAATCAGGACCGGCGACGGCGCCGGCCGCCGGTCTGCAGCCGTGAGCGCACGTCGCGCGCGAACTCCTCCTGGTCGACGGCCAGCGCCTGCACCGGGATCGTGGTGGTGCGGCCGTCGCGCAGCCGGATCACCACGCACGGCAGGCCTCGGACGTCGGCGGTGACCGCCTCCTCGACCTCGCCCCACCGCGCCTGCCGGACGCCGGCGCTGCGGATCAGCGCGACCCGGTAGCCGTCCTTGTCGAGGTGGACCGCGACCACCCGGGACCGGAAGTACCAGCCCAGGACGAACAGCCCGGTCAGCGCGACGACGAGCAGCACGACCAGCGAGATCGTCGGCAGGCCGGCGATGGCGACGACCGCGGTGGCGGCGAACATGACCAGGGCCAGCAGCACCAGGTAGACCCCGACGAACCGGGCGATCAGCAGGGGTGCGAGCCGATAGTCGGACGGGTCGGTGGCGGCCATGGGACTGATTGAACAAGACACCGGTTTTGGTACTCCCACCGGCCTTGTCGGAACGGGACGGGCGGGGTCAGACTCGAAGTTCCAGTCCCGGGAGGTTGCCCATGACCACGGTGAGAACGGGCATGACAGCGGCTCTGCGGGCGCTCGAGCAGGCGGTCGAAGCGCCTCGCGGTGGCGGCACGGGCAGCGACCCGGTGTCGGTCGGCAACTGGCGCTGGACGGTCCGGCAGCGGATGGTCGCGGTGCGCGACGTGCTCGTCGGCGAGGGCGGCGACCCCGAGGACGGCTGGCTGGCCGCCCGCGGCGGCCGGGCCTTCCGGGA
>CALALQ010000202.1 GCA_937925595.1 uncultured Demequina sp.
ACCGCTTGCCGGGGAAGAACGGGCAGGCGTCGCCGCAGCCCATCGTGATCACCGCGTCCGCCGCCCGCACGATCTCGTCGGTCCAGGGCTTGGGGAACTCGCCGGCGATGTCGATGCCCCGTTCGGCCATGACCTGAACGGCGACCGGGTTGATCTGCTCGCCGGGCTCGGAGCCGCCGGACCAGCCGATCGCCCGGTCGCCGGCGTGGTGCTGGAAGAAGCCGAGGGCCATCTGCGAGCGGCCGGCGTTGTGGACGCACAGGAACAGCACGGTCGGCGTGCCCGTCAGGTGCATCCCGTCGACCTTGGCGAGCGCGCGCAGCCGCTGCCGGGCGAACTTCTCGGTCAGCAGCGGCAGATAGGTCGGCACCGTCGCACGGGCGGCGAGGTCGGTGTAGGAGGCGTGCAGGAAACGGTCGATCGTCTCCCGCCCGAAGGTGCCCTCGAACTCCCGCGTCAGGCGCTCGGCGCTGGTGGCGAGGCCCGCTTCCTGGTCGATGGTGATCGTCGCGTGGCGCTCGTGCTCGTCTGGCATCGTCGTCATCCCTTCGTCGTGGTCAGCCGGGGCGCGAGGCTCTGGATGCGGGCGGCGATGTCCTCGAACGCCGCGTCGAAGGCGGCGTCCGTCCCGTCGCGCACCGGGTCCGGCACCGACCAGTGCACGCAGCCGGCGTCGCCGAGTTCTTCGTGCGCGGTGTCGCACACGGTCACCACGAAATCGTCCGCGCCGAGCACGTCGTCGAGCGCGCGCGGGGCGCGGGCTCGCAGGGTGAGGCCGTGTCGGTCCGCGGCGGCGATCGCGCCCGGCTCGATCTGCGCGGCCGGGTGCGTGCCGGCCGAGGCCACCGGGATATCGCTGCTGCCGTGCCAGAGCGCAGCGGCGAGCTGGGATCGGGCCGAGTTGCCGGTGCAGACGAACACCACCCGCCGCACCCCGAGCATCGGGGAAGGGGTGAGGCCGTCGAGCGCGCCGGGCGCGAGGTGGAGGTAGGTGCGGCGCCGGTCGGCCTCCGACCGCGTCCGCACGATCAGCCCTGCCTGTTCGAGCTGGTTCAGGTGATGGGCGAGCAGGCTCGATGAGACACCCAGCTCGCCTTGCAGCTCGACCGGGGCGACATCGCCCAGGGTGAGCAGGTCCACGATCCGCAGCCGCACAGGATCGGCCAGCGCCGCATACCGCGCGACCCGACCCGCAAGGCAAGTTTCCTCAATGTTCATTACCTCAAGTTTGACTGAGCGAACCGGATTCGTCAAGATGGGCAGCGATGAACACCACCACGACCGAGGCCGTCCCGCTGTGGCGGCGTGCTGCCGCTGAGCTGCTGGGCGCCGGCCTGCTGGTGACGGTCGTGGTCGGTTCCGGCATCGCCGCCTCGCGTCTCTCGCCCGGCGATGTGGGCTTGCAGCTCCTGGAGAACTCGATCGCCACCGCGCTCGGCCTGACCGTCCTCATCCTGATCTTCCAGCCCGTCTCCGGCGCGCACCTGAACCCGGTCGTCACCCTCGCCGACCGCGCCCTCGGCGCACGGCACGGCGGCGGCGAGATCGCCGTCTACGCTGGCGCTCAGATCGTCGGCGGCATCGGTGGGGCGCTGCTGGCGAACCTCATGTTCGCCGTGCCGGCCGCGCTGTCGGTGACCGACCGGGCGGCACCGGGGCAGGTGCTCGGCGAGGTCGTCGCCACCGCCGGGCTGATCCTCACGATCTTCGCCCTGGCTCGCACCGGCCGCGCGGCGCTGGTCGCCCCGGCGGTCGGTGCCTACATCGGCGCCGCGTACTGGTTCACCTCGTCCACCTCGTTCGCCAACCCCGCCGTGACCATCGGCCGGATCTTCACCGACACCTTCGCCGGCATCGCCCCGACCTCCGCGCTGTGGTTCCTCGCCGCCCAGGTCGTCGGCGCGGTCGTCGGCGTCGGGCTTGTGTTCCTGCTGTTCCCGAATCGAAAGGCCCAGCCATGACCCATCTGATCGCCATCGGCGGCTCCGACGCCGGTATCTCCGCCGCGCTCCGTGCCCGCGAACTCGACCCGACCACCGACGTGACGGTGGTGGTGGCGGACGAGTACCCGAACTTCTCCATCTGCGGCATCCCCTACTACTTCACTGGCGAGGTCGCCCCGTGGCAGTCGCTCGCGCACCGCACGAGCGCTGACTTGGAGGCCACCGGGATGCGGCTGCGGCTCAACACTTTCGCCACGGGCATCGACGTCGCCGGGCAGCGGCTCACTGTCCGCACCCCGGACGGCATCTTCGAGGATCTGGCCTACGACGAGCTGATCGTCGGCACCGGCGCGCTCCCGTCCCACGCCGGCATCGCCGGCCTCGATGCGCTGACCCCGGAGGACGGGGTGCATGTCATTCATTCGATGGGTGACACTTTCGCCCTCGACCACGACCTCACTACCCGGCAGCCGCAGTCTGCGATCATCGTCGGCGCCGGCTACGTCGGCCTGGAGATGGCCGAAGCCTTCATCACCCGCGGGATGCAGGTCACCCAGCTCCAGCGCGGACCCGAAGTGCTCTCCACCCTCGACCCCGAGCTCGGCGCCCTCGTCCGCGACGAACTCACGACGCATGGCGTCGAGGTCGTCACCGGCTCGACCGTGACCGGGATCGAGAAGACCCCGGTCGGGCTCACCGTCACCGGCACCCGCGACGGGCAGCCCTTCGCACAGACCGCGGACCTCGTGCTCGTGGTCGTCGGGGTGCGGCCGAACACCGAGCTGCTCGAGCAGGCCGGAGCGAGCCTCGGCGCGGGCCGCGCCGTCGTGGTCGATGAGCACATGCGCACCGGGCTCCCGCACGTCTGGGCCGCCGGCGACGGCATCATCACGCATCACCGCCTCCTCGGCGCGACCTATCTGCCGCTGGGGACGACCTCGCACAAGCAGGGCCGCATCGCAGGAGAGAATGCTCTCGGCGGCGACCGAGCCTTCGCGGGGTCGGTCGGCACCCAGGTCGTCAAGGTCTTCGACCTCGTCGCCGCCCGAACCGGCCTGCGCGACCACGAGGCGATCGCCGCCGGCTACGCGGCAGCAACGATCACCGCGGCCGCGGACGACCACAAGCGGTACTACCCCGGTGCCCACCCGATCCACTTCCGCATCACCGGGGACACCGGCGACGGGCGTCTGCTCGGCGCGCAGCTCGTCGGGCGGCGCGGCACCGAGGTCGCCAAGCGGGTCGACACCTTCGCCACCGCCCTCTATGCCGGGTTGACCATCGGGCAGTTCGATGACCTCGACCTCTCCTACACCCCGCCGCTCGGCTCTCCGTGGGATGCCGTGCAGCTCGCGGCGCAGGCGTGGTCGGCCGCGAATGCCAGGGTGCTGGTCTAGTGAGCGTCAAGTGACTGGGGCAGACTGAGCGCGATGAGCCTTTCCCCCTCGACCGGCGGGCGCCGCCACCCCGGCACGGTCGGAGAGGTGTTCCTCGTGTTCCTGCGCCTGGGACTGACCTCCTTCGGCGGCCCGGTCGCGCACCTGGGGTACTTCCGCGAGGCGTTCGTGGAGCGGCGCAAGTGGCTGGGCGACCGCGCCTACGCGGACCTGGTGGCGCTGTGCCAGTTCCTGCCCGGCCCCGCATCCAGTCAGGTCGGCATGGCGATCGGGCTGCAGCGCGCAGGGTTCGGCGGGCTGCTGGCGGCGTGGGCGGCGTTCACCCTGCCGTCGGCGATCCTGCTGGTCGCGTTCGCCTACGGGGTCACGGCGCTCGGTGACCTGTCCGGCGCCGGATGGATTCACGGGGTGAAGGCCGCCGCGGTCGCGGTCGTCGCCCACGCCGTGCTGGGCATGGCGAGAACCCTCACCCCGGACGCGAAGCGGGCCACGATCGCCGTGGCGGGCCTGATCGTCGTCCTGCTCGTCCCGAGCGCGTTCGCACAGGTCGCCGTGATCGCCGCCGCGGGAGTCGTCGGGCTGGTGTGGCTGCGCCCGCAGGCCGCCACGGCATCGGAGTCGGAGCCATTCGTCGTGCGGGTGCCTCGCTGGGCCGCGATCGGGAGCCTGGCCTTTTTCGTGATCCTGCTCGCGGGCCTCCCCCTGCTCGTGTCCGCCACTGAGAACGGGGCGGTACGCTTATTCGACGTGTTCTACCGGGCTGGGGCACTCGTGTTCGGCGGCGGTCACGTCGTGCTGCCGCTGCTGGAGGCCGGGACCGTGCAGACCGGCCTCGTCGACCACGACGTGTTCCTCGCCGGCTACGGTGCCGCGCAGGCGGTCCCCGGTCCCTTGTTCACCTTCGCCGCCTACCTCGGCGCCGCGACTACCAGCCCGCCGTCCGGGCTGCTCGGCGCCGCGATCGCGCTGGTCGCGATCTTCCTCCCCGCGACACTGCTCGTGGTCGGGGTGCTGCCGTTCTGGGACCGGCTGCGTCGCGCTCCACTCGCGCAGCGGGCGCTCATGGGCGTGAACGCCGGCGTGGTGGGGATCCTCGCCGCAGCGCTCTACACGCCGGTGTTCACCGAAGGGGTCACATCGGTCGCGGCCCTCGGGATCGCCGCCGCCGGGTTCGTCGCCCTGACCTCGTGGAAGGCGCCGGCGTGGGCGGTCGTCATCGCCGCGGGCCTCATCGGCTGGGCCGTACTGTGAGCAAGGGGTGAGTCCGCGCCGCCTCAGCCGACGACCGTGCCGAACAGGGAGCCGACCAGGAAGGTCGCTCCCAGGGCGAGCGCACCGCCGATCACCAGGCGCACCACGGCCCGCCACCGATGAGAGCCGCCGATCCAGGCCGCGACGTATCCGGTGACCGCCAGGGCGAGGAGCACGGCAACGAAGGTCCACACGATGCGCGCCGGGTGCGGCAGCAGCAGGATCGTCAGCAGCGGCAGCACGGCGCCGATCGTGAACGCGATCAGCGAGGCGAAGGCGGCGTGCCAGGGGCTGACGACGTCCTCCTGGTCGATGTTCAGCTCGAGCGCCAGGTGGGCCTTGAGCGCGTCGCGCTCGGTCAGCTCCGTCGCCACCAGGCGGGCGGTTCCGGGGGTGAGGCCCTGCTCCTCGTAGAGCCCGACCAGCTCCTCGAGCTCGACCTCGGGATCCTCCTCCAGCTCGCGCCGCTCCTTCTGGATGAGAGCCCGCTCGCTGTCCCGCTGGCTCGACACCGAGACGTACTCGCCGAGCGCCATCGAGATAGCCC
>CALALQ010000203.1 GCA_937925595.1 uncultured Demequina sp.
GGTCAGAGTGTGACGCCGTGCTCGGCGGCGAGCGCCGCGATCCGCTGGTCGGCTTCCTTCTTGGTGATCGTCTTCATCTTGAGGTCTGCCTTGACTTGCAGCTCCCCCATGACGAACTCGACGGGGCGGTCGTGCTTGGTCGCGATCGCCTCGGCGATCTGGCGGATGGCCTTTGCCTGCGATTCCTGGCGGTCGGGCTGGTGGTCGCCGGGGCGGAACCAGCCGAGGTGGTCGGTGGCCCAGATGACAGCGGAACGTTCGGTCTTGAACCGCTCACCGTACTGGCGGCGTCCGCTCTCGGGTGGTTCCGGGTAGATGACGAACTCGGACCCGTCGGGGGTGAGGGCGTTCTCGATGCGCTTGCGGTCACGCTCGACCTTCGCTGCCTCCCGCGCGGCGCGCTCCTCCTGCTTGCGCTTCTCGTCCGGAGTGAACATCTTCGTCGGACGGTTGAGCACGTCCACAGGTGCGGACGGGTAGCACGTGGTGCACGCACGCTCACCGGCGTCTTCGACGATGGTGTTCTCGTCGGCGCCGGAGTATTCGGTCATCCACGCGAACCGGGTGAGGGTGCCCTCTCGGTTGCAGGTCGAGCAGTGCATCGACTTGTGCACGTGCCCGTTCGCGGATGTCGTCAGGAACGCACGGGTCCACCCGCCGCGGCGACGGAACTCAGCCTCGTACGGGAGGGTCTCGGCCATCTTCGCTTCGGCGGCGGCGAGAAGGTCGGCGAGCGCGTCTTCGGCTTCTTCGAGCTTCTGGGCGGTGTACGCGATCATCTGCTCGTCGCGCTCCTCCTTGGCCTCGTAGAACGCGACGCTCTCCTGGGCCCGCTCCACCTGCCGCTCCTTCCCGGCGAGGCCCGCGAGGATGCGGGCATGCTCGTCGTAGAGCTCGGAGAGCTTCGTGTCGATGTCGACGGGTGTGTGGGTGCTGAGGTCCGGGCCGGTGTTCAGGGTGCCTTCGCTGTCCCGGAGGAGGCCAGCGTGCCCGGCGAACTGGCCGGTGCCGGCCGCGTCACGGACGTACGGCTTCCCGGTGCGCGGGTCGATGTCGTTGCTCATGCTGCGGCCTCCTTGACCGTGATGTCTGTTGTGAACGCGCTGTAGTTGAGCCCGGCGATCTTGTCGAAGGATCCGTACCCCTCGATTGCGGTGTCAACGCGGGCGGGTCGGTCAGGGCTGACCTTGGTGCGGTAGACCCCTTCGACACGGGCGTCCATCCCTCGCCCGTTCCACGGGTCGATGAGCAGCAGTACCGGGTCGGTGACGCTCACGGTGCGCTCTGCGGGTGTGAGCGGACCCCATGCGCTCATCGCGACCGGCTTCGGGTCGGCGTAGCTGAGCAGGCGCAGCTTCCACTGCTCGGAGTGCTGTGGGCCGAAGTCGAGGGAGTTCTCGGCGATGAGAGTGCGTACCGCCTCCTTGTTCGCGTCGGTCATCTCGATGCCGGCGGCGGTCAGCGTGTCAGCGAACACCTTCTCGATGGCGGCGTACCGCTCGTCGGCGTTCTCGATGTCGCTGGCCAGGCTGAGCTTGTGCCCGAACTCGTCATCGTCGTCGACGGCAGGGATCTGCATGAGTGTCGCCTTCGTGTCTCGAATGAGGTCGGCGACGAAGGTGGACGAGTCGTGCTCTTCGATCCAGAACCGCAGTTCGTTGGCGGTGTCGAAGTCGAGGTCGTCGAAGTCGTACTTGTCGATGCCGAGTTCGTGTTCCGCGTACGTGCGCACGGCGACACCTTCGTGGTCGTATTCGTGCAGGTTCTCCTCGATGGCGTCGAGTGCTTCGTCGTTGCCGGTGAGGAGTGCGTCGATCTGCTCGGCGCTGAGCCTGTCGTCGTAGGTGACCATGTGGAGCTCGGGGCGCCAGTAGCGGCTGGCTTCGAGGTTCTCGCGGGCGCGCTCGGCGAGCTCCGGATAGTCCTTGAGGATGCCGGTGAGCCGTTCGATGGCGGCGGCCTTGCCCTGCTCTTCGACGCGTTCCGCTTCTGCGGCTGCCTCCGCTTCTGCTGCTGCGCCGGCGATGTCCAGTTCGTCGCCTCGCGCGGCGGTGTGCGGCTGCTTGCCGAAACGGCCTTCGTCGCGTGCGCCGTCGACCTTTGCCTTGTACTCAGGTGTCCAGGTGTTTCCCATGCACTCCATGTGCGCGGCCAGTGTTCAGTTCCCGCGCCGGTTCAGGAAAAGTGAACGCGTGCGAGAGCTGAACGTTCACGCTTCGAGCTCTGCCGGTGCCTCTTCGGCGTCGTCCTCGTCGGCGGTGACGTCTGTGGTGTTCCGACTTCCGCGGAACCAGGCGGCGATCGCTTTGGCGACCAGCTCGTGCTCGGGGTTGTCGCTTTCGTCGTCGAAGACGGGCTTGCCGGAGGGGACCCACCCGTCACGGATCGGCGACGGGTAGTCGAACGCTTCGGCGACCGCGACGATTTCCGCGTGCGTGGGGGTGCGTCCGTGGGCAACCGCGTACGCGACAGCGCGCGGGTTGGGTACGTCGGTTGCAGCGTCGATGGTGGCGTCGTCGAGGATGGCACCGTTTCGGAGCACCTGGTTGAGGTTCTTGGTCGCGTCCAGGCTCGCAAGCTGCTGAGCGGAGCGGTGCTCGACGATGCGGGGTGTGAACTGGGTCTGCCGGTACGTGGTCAGCAGGTGGACGCCGAGGACACCGTCTACGAACTCCGGGGCGGGAGCGTCGGGGACGATGTTGCTGGTGAGCATCGTGAAGATGGATGTGAACGCGCGGCTCTGCTCGGCGGTGAAGCCGTGGTCGGCGGGGCCGAAGATGGCGACGGGGACGACGGTGATGTGCCCGTCATCGTCGGAGACGACCTTCGCGGTCTCCGCCCAGGTGACGTTCTCTGCCGGCGGCTCCCACTCGGAAGTGTCGATGGTGAACACCGTGCCGGGAAGCGGGCGTGCGTAGGAGGTTTCGCGGAGCACCTTCGGCGGGTTCTCGTCGTGGGCCTCTGCGATCAGCTCGACCGTCGCGGTCACCACGTCTTCGGTCTCGCCCTTGGCGATGCCGAGCAGGTCACGCGCTTCATCCAGCGACAAGGGCGCGTAACGGCCCTCATCGTCGTTCAGGAGAATGGTGGTGACCTCAGGGCCGGTCACGTCGAGGATATTCTCGTTGTCGTCTGCCATGTCTTCCAGTCGGATAGGGGCGCCACACGATGTGGCGCACCCTCCCCTATGCGTCAGGCAGCAGCACAAGCGACCTTCTCGCTGCGGTTGCGTCGCCAGGCGGTGAATGCGGCCTGGAACTCGTTCGCGAGCGTCACGTTGCCGTTGCCGCCCGGGATGGTGATGCCGTCGCGGTTCGCGAGGAAGCCCCAGGCGAGGTCTGCCCGCTTCGCGTACTCCCGGGTGGCGGCGATGATTTCCGCGTCGGACAGCGTGCGACCGTGAAGGGCGGCGTACGCGACTGCGCGGCCATCGACGTCTGCGGCCTGGTCGATGACGTTGTCGTCGAAGATGATGCCGTTGACCTGGACGGCGCGGATGGCGGTAGCCACGTCGTAGGCGCTCAACGCGCGGTAGACCGCGTCGGCGACGATGCGGGGCTCGAACTCGTCAGGCTGGAACGTCTCGAGCACGCGGACGTACACCTTGCCGTCACTGTGGTGGACAAGGTCGTGACCGTCCTGCCCTGCGACATCGATCGCCGGCACGTTGTGAAGGATGGCCTCCACCGCCACCGTGCACTCAGTGAGCCCGTAACGGTCCAGGTCGACAGCTGCGGTAGCAGCGACCATGATCGAGCCGTCCTCGGTGGACCAGGCCTCCGCGGTCCCGTTCCAGATGGTGCCGGTGACGTTCGCCCACTCGGCGGTGGAGATGAGGCTGTCATCCTCGAAGCTCTCGTACCCGGGTTCCTCGGCGATGTGCGTCGAGCAGTCGTCGCCCGTGTTAGCCAGCAGGTTCACGGTGTTGATGACGACAGAGTCGGGTTCACCCGCTTGGATACGGAGCTTCGGCCGAGCTGCCCGCAGCGAGTACGCCTCGAAGCCGCCGCCTTCGTGGATCATGACCATCTTCACCGGGGCACCGGTGGCCTTGAGCAGCGTCTCCGACATCAGTGGCATCCTTCCGCGGCGCACCATGCGCCTCACTGAGCACATGCGCAGCGCAACAGAAAACCCGGGTCACGCGGACCCGGGTTTCACTGTGCGC
>CALALQ010000204.1 GCA_937925595.1 uncultured Demequina sp.
TCTTGTGTCAGCGGGCATGAGCGCTCGTGATGAAGCGCGCCGGTTGGAAGAAATGAACAACCGCCTCTTGGCCTCGGCCTACGGGCTCGACGGGGAGATCGCCCCGGATGTCGCTGCCGCACACGTCACGCTGTCCACCAATCCTGCGTTTCGGTTTCCGAAGGCAGCGGCTGCTGAAGCCGAAGGACTGGTCGCACGGGAGATGGTCCGAGACTTTCTCTCCTACGGAGTCGGCTGTATGTTCGGACGGTACAGCCTCGACGAGCCCGGGCTGGTTCTCGCTGACCAGGGCGCAACTCTGCAGGACTACCTCGCGAAGATTCCGACGCCGACATTCACACCGGACGCCGACAACGTTATCCCTATCGTGGACGGCGATTGGTTCGAGGACGACATCGTCGACCGGTTCCGTCAGTTCCTCCGCGCCGCGTTCGGGGAACAGCACTTCGAGGAGAACGTTCAGTTCGTCACCGAGTCGCTTGGTGTGAAGAGCCTGCGCGATTACTTCGTGAAGTCCTTCTACAAGGATCACGTCCAGCGATACAAGAAGCGCCCGATCTACTGGCTGTTCTCCAGCCCTAGAGGCTCATTCAACGCCCTGATCTACATGCACCGCTACACGCCGTCGACGGTCTCGACGGTGCTGACGTACCTGCGCGAGTACGTCACCAAGCTGGAGTCCGCCCTGCAACAGGCCGAGCGCGCCGGGAACGCGAAGGAGGCTGACCGGCTACGCAAGATCCTCGTCGAACTGAACGAGTACGAGCACGACACGCTTTTCCCGAAGGCGTCTGAGAACGCCGTCATCGACCTCGATGACGGCGTGAAGGCGAACTACCCGAAATTCGGCGCCGCGCTCAAAAAGATCCCCGGACTGGAGGCAGCGAGTGACTGACCTTACCTCCGTCCAGGATGCGCTCCAGACCCGACTCGCCTCCCAACGGGTGGTGTTCTGGCACGACCCCGCCGGCGAATACAGCGCGGACCTGGATGCGCTCGATCTCGGGCCTGTCAACGTCCTCCGTGTCGAATGCAATGAGTTTGGCGTGAGGAACACGATCCTCGCCGATCACGTCAGCAGGCACGTCGTCTACCGCTCCGGCGACATCCCTCGCGGGACGGCGAACTGGCTGCTCGATCTTGAACTCGCTTACGGGGTTTTCATGGCCGACAAGACTTCCATGCTCCAACAGGAGCTTGGCCTGGACGACCCGGCTCTGCTGCCGGTGATCGAGCAGCACCAGAAGTTCTTCGCTGCGAACAGCCGCAAGCAGGCACTGGAAAAGCTACTGGACGACAGAGACGACGCAGCCCGTCTTCGCGCCAAGATGTGCCAGGTGCTCGTGAAGGCATCGGGCAGCAAATTGACCGATATTGTCCGGGACCTCCTGGTCGAGAACGCTGCCGGCAAAAGCGCCAAGTTCAACGAGCTCGTCACCTTCGGTCTCGATCAGTTCTTCTGGGATGGGCTCGCGAGCATCTACAAGTACCCGAGTGCGTCACCGACGATCGACGACTTCGTCCTGTGGATGTTCAGCCGCGCCATCGAAGACTTCGCGTCGACCACTCCCGACGAGTTTCGCAACATCCGCAGCGACTTCAATGCCCTTCGCTACGACGTTCGCAGTCAGGACACGATGACGACGCTTGCCTCCCGCGCGGCTGAGGCGCTCGACGTGAAGTCCAAGATCGAGCATCGGGATTACCGCGAGCTCGCCGGGATCACGATCTTCGAGGAGATCGACCGCAAGGTGGTCGTGGACCTTGCCGCGGCGGTCTCTACGCAGTCGGTGACGGCTCGTGAGGTTGCCGACATCGTGCGGCAGCGTCAGGAGAGTCTGTGGAAGGCGAAGTACGCGAAGCTCTATCAGGCCATCCAAAGCGCCTCAGAGCTGCTCGCGGCGATCGCGGGCCTGCCGCACGCCATTGCGTCGGCGGCCGTCGGGTTGGAGAAGTACCAGTCCGATTGGTTCCGCATCGACCAGCACTACCGCTGGTTCACCTATGCCCACCAGACGGCGGATTTCCAGAAACCGCTAGAAGCGCTTAAGGCTGAGGTCGATAAGCAGTACGCGAACAAGTACCTGTATGACTTCGGAGGGCTCTGGCAGCAGGCTGTCGAGCCGATGAGCGAGTGGAAGTCTGCGGGGCTCGCGCCGCAGGCGAAGTTCTTCGACCGTCACGTCGCGCCCGTGGTCAAAGACGGCCGCACCAAGGTCGTCGTTATCATCTCGGACGGCATGCGGTACGAGGTCGCCGAGGAACTCGCGTCGATGATCCGCAGCGAGGACCGGTTCGATGCCTCGCTCTCGGCCGTGTTGGGCTCGTTGCCGAGCTTTACCCAGCTCGGCATGGCGGCGCTGTTGCCGCAGTCGAGCCTGGAGCTCGACCCTGAGGGTCTGCCGGTGCTGGCGGACGGGAAGCCGACGAACGGCACCGCGAACCGTGACAAGATTCTGCAGGTCGTCAAGGGGCATGCCGTCACCGCCGCCAAGGTGCTGGCCATGCCGGGTAGCGAGCTTCGTGAGCTGTACACGAAGCACCAGATCTTCTACGTCTATCACGACCGCATCGACGCCGCAGGGGACAAGGCCCCGACCGAGCGGACCGTCTTCGAGGCCGCAGAGGAGACCCTCCGCGAGCTGCTGCTTCTGGTGAAGAAGTGGACGAACGCGAACGCGACGAACATCCTCATCACCTCTGACCACGGGTTTCTCTACCAGGACCTCCCGCTCGAACAGGCGTACTACCTCTCGGAGAAGCCCCAGGGTGACGCGGTCACCAAGACCAACCGCCGCTACGTGCTCGGCCGGTCGCTGAAGCCGTCCCCGTCTTTCATGACGTTCAGCTCGGCTCAGGCCGGGCTCGCGGGAGACGTCGACATCCAAATTCCCAAGTCGATCCACCGCATTCCGCAACCCGGCGCCGGCACGCGCTACGTGCACGGGGGCGCATCCCTCCAGGAGATTGTCGTCCCGGTGATCACGGTCAATAAGAAGCGCAAGAGCGACCTCCGCCCGGTGAACGTGGACCTCATGCCTGAGACTGACAAGATCACCACTGGGCAGCTCGCGGTCAAGCTGCTTCAGCGTGAGGCCGTCACCGACAAGATTCAGCCGCGGCAGGTTCGCCTCGGCCTTTACGTCGGCGAGACGCTGATCTCCGACCAGCCCGTCCTCACCTTCGACAGCGCATCCGATGATCAGCGCGACCGCTACCAGAGGACTGTGTTGTACCTGACCGAGGACGCCGACCAGTTCAACAACCGGCCCGTCGAGCTGCGGCTCGAAGAGCCGATCCCGAACACGACACAGTGGAAGTCGTTCTCGAAGGGGAGCTACACCATCAAGCGGTCGTTCACGACGGACTTCGACTTCTAGGAGAGCCATGACGAACCTCGAAGACGCACTAGACGAGATCGACGTGCTTGCAGCTGCGGAGGCAACAGCTGCCACGCCGGCGAAGTCCGCACTCGACGACAAGATCAACGAGCACTTCGCCGGTGCCGTCGTCCGCAAAGACCTCGTCAAGGCGGTCCGCGGCAATGCCGTTGTGCCGTCCTACGTCCTGGAATACCTGTTGGGCCAGTACGCCGCATCGGACGATGAGGCGACCATCCAGGCCGGCATCGACAGCGTGCGACAGATCCTCGCCACTCACTACGTCAACCGCAACGAGCACATGCTCGTGAAGTCGGAGATCCGCCGCAAGGGTCGCCACCGCGTGATCGACAAGGTCACCGTCACACTCAACGATAAGAACGACGTCCACGAGGCAGAGTTCGAGAACCTCCAGATCAAGGGCGTCATTATCGACGACGTCACGGTCAAGCAGAACCCCAAGCTCCTCGTCGGCGGCGTGTGGTGCATCTGCGACATCGAGTACTTCCACTCCGACGACCAGCGCGTCGTGCCCTGGATCCTCGACAAGCTCAAGCCCATCCAAGTCGCCGGCGTCGACATCGACCACTACTACGAGGCGCGCAAGGCGTTCACGACCGACGAGTGGATCGACCTGCTCATGCAGTCGATCGGCCTCAATCCCGAACAGTACAACGAGCGCGGCAAACTGATCGCACTGACGCGGCTCATCCCGTTCGTCGAGCGCAACTACAACGTCGTCGAACTCGGGCCGAAGGGCACCGGCAAGTCGCACACGTTCAGTGAGTTCTCTCCGAACGGCATCCTCATCTCCGGCGGCGAAGTCACTGTCGCCAAGCTGTTCGTCAACAACGCCAGCGGCCGCATCGGGCTGGTCGGGTACTGGGACTGCGTCGCGTTCGACGAGTTCGCCGCCAACCGGCGCACCGACCAGAACCTCGTCAACGTGATGAAGAACTACCTCGCGAACAAGTCCTTCTCGCGCGGGACCAGCATCTACGGCGCCGAGGCCTCGATGGCCTTCATCGGCAATACCACCCACACGGTGCCGTACATGCTCAAGAACTCCGACTTGTTCGACGAGTTGCCCGACGCCTACCGCGACCCGGCCTGGCTCGACCGCGTCCACCACTACATCCCCGGCTGGGAGGTCGCACCGATCCGTTCGGAGATGTTCTCCACCGGGTACGGCTTCGTCGTTGACTACCTCGCCGAGATCCTGCGCGCGAAGCGGTCGGAGGACTTCTCGGACAAGTACAAGTACTACTTCACGCTCGACAACTCGATCTCGACGCGCGACCAGGACGGCATCCGCAAGACGTTCTCCGGGCTGATGAAGCTCGTGCATCCCATGGGAGAGGCCTCGGAGGACGAGGTCCGTGCGCTGCTCGAGTTCGCGATCGAGGGGCGCAAGCGAGTCAAGGACTCGATCCTGCGGATCGACGCCACGATGCGCGACACGCCTGTCCGCTTCCGCTACGTCGACAAGGCAGGCGTCTGGCGCGACGTCGCCACTCTCGAAGAGAGCCAGTACCCGCAGCTGTACCGGCGGGCCTGCGACGCAACGCACGACGGCGACGGCGGATCAGATGGAGCCGCGCCTGCCGCAACCCAGCCGGCACCGGCACAAACAACGGCTTCCTCGACGGTTGCTCAGGACGCACCCGCGGGGCCCGCACCCTCCGTGTTGGCCGAGGGGCATCGGGACTTCATCGCAGGCCAGAGAGGAGTCTCCTACGAGGCCCTGCTTCTGCCATACCTTCGCGGTGCATCCAAGATCACGATCACGGACCCCTACATCCGCATGCCCCACCAGGGGCGCAACCTCGCCGACCTGCTCAGCCTCCTCGCCGCCGCCAAGGACGACGCCGACGAAATCGACACGGTGCTCATCACCACGGAGGAACCGAAAGCTGAGTATAAGCAGCGTCAACTGCTGATGCTCAAGGACATCAAGGATGCGTCCGACGCAGCGGGCGTGCGCCTCGCCGTGCGGCTCGACGACACGATCCACGACCGCCGTATCGAGACCAACCACGGCTGGCGTATCGATCTAGGTAAGGGTCTCGACGTCTGGCAGAGGTCAAGCGACAACCCGTTCGATTTCGGTCGCAATCGCCAAGAGTTCCGTCTCATCGGATCGGCCTTCAGTGTCCACTACATGAAAGTACCGGTCGCGCTAAGCGAGGAGGACGCACCGTGACCGAGCTACGTATCAACGGCCCGGCGCAGACGCCTGTGCCCGACGCTCAACCCAACCGGCTCACGCCGGAGCGGCTTCGCACGATCGTTGAGTCCGCACGCTTGAACTTCCTGATCGGCGCCGGCACGTCGAGCCCGTTCTTTGCCGCCTTGGGTAACATCGAGGACGCCCTCACGGAGGTCGCCGACGCGGACGCCCCTGAGCCTGTCAAGGCGCTAGTCCGCGCTTCGATCCAGGCGTACTTCTTTGAAAAGGTACTCGCTCCCAACTCGAAGATCATCGAGCGTGATCAGTCGGCGGAAGCCGTGCTCAGGTCGTATGCAACGTTCTTACGAACTTTGAACCGCATCCTTCTCCGCCGGCACAGCACACTTCTGGCAAAGCAGGCGAACATTTTCACGACGAACGTGGACATGTTGTTCGAGGTAGCCATGGAGGAGCTCGGCATCGACTTCTCGGACGGGTTTAGTGGCAAGATCCGGCCGAGATACAACCTCGGTGACTTCAACACGGTCCGCTTCCGCGTGGGCAGCCGATACGAGCACCGGTTCGAGGTGCCGGTCTTCAATCTCGTGAAGATCCATGGGTCTGCCGCGTGGCGGCACCAGGAGCGAGCGAACCGCAGAGCGGACATCTACTTTGATCACGGGCTGACGCTCATCGGAGAGGTCGGGCAATTGCTTCAGGTCGCGAAACCACACATGCTCTCCGTGCTCGTCGACCCGCAACCCGAAGGCGGGCGCCCGACCATCCGTCCGATCGCGGACCTCATCGCTGGGGGGAAGCAGTATCTGAAAAGTCTCAACCTGCGCGGCACAGGGGGCAACGCCTCCTTGACGCCCTCGACTGTGGTGGCCTTCTCCGCTGCGTACGACAAGCTCGGCATCGTCAACCCAGACAAGCGCAAGTTTGCAACGACCGTGCTTAACGAGACGTACTACGAGCTGATCCGCCGCTTTGCTAACGAGCTAGAGAAGGAGAACAGCGTCCTGTTCGTCCATGGGTTCTCATTTCGTGATGAGCATTTGCGCAACCTTGTGCTGCGCGCAGCGAGAACGAACCCGACCCTGCAAGTGGTCGTGTTCTGCTACTCCGGTGGAGAGCTCATTGACTACGAGACGCTCCTACCCAACACCGAGGTCAAGAACGGGAACATCCAGTTCGTGGCCCCGGACGAGCCTGGCGAGGACGAAGTCGAGCGCAAGATAGACCTCGACGTTCTGGAGTCCGATTACTTCGCACCGATCGTGCGAGACAAGACTCCCGCGCCAGACCAGCGGATTGAACTGGATATCCGAACCGCCTCTGCGGAGCCCTCCAGTGCTTGAGGAGAACGTCCTTGATCATCACGCGGTCTTCCGAGTTGGCAGGGTGGTGTCGGTGGACGGGCGGCGTGTGCGAGTCGCAGTTGACAAGCTCAAGAACGGTTCGCACCTCCTGTACCTCGGCGGCCTCGTGCGCAACGTCGCCGTGGCGAGCTACGTCAAGATTGTCAAAGGCTTCGTCGAGCTGATCGCCAAGGTTGACGGTGAGGTCGTCGAAGAGGATCGCGCCGCGCCCTCGGCATACCGCCGTGGCGTGGACGCGCTGTCCCGACAGCTCGACGTGAGCCTCGTCGGCTACATCGAAGGCGGAAGATTCGAGCGCGGCGTCCGGGAGATGCCGCTTCTCGACAACGAATGCTTCATCCTGACGGAAGACGAGTTCGGGCTCATCCACACATTCGTCGCAAACGGTGATGAGCCGCTGGAGATCGGCGCACTGGCGATGGAACCAACCCAGCCGGTCTGCGTCGGCATCGACTCGATCTTCGCGAGCCACGTCGGCATCTTCGGCAACACCGGAAGTGGGAAGTCGTACACGCTCGCCAAGCTTTATCACGAGCTCTTCAAGAAGTACGGTGCGATCGAGACGTTCCGGCAGCGGTCTCAATTCGTCTTGATCGACTTCAACGGCGAGTATGTCGATCGGGAGGCTGGAGGTGACAATTACGCGATAGCAGTAATCGCCGGGGACGATGTGAAGAAGGTCTACGACCTGTCGACCCATAACGACAGTGGGGACCGCCTGCCGCTTCCGAAAGCCGCAGTCCACGACCCAGTGTTCTGGACCGTGCTTCTCGACGCGACTGAGAAGACTCAGACCCCGTTTATCTCTCGGGTGCTCAAGAGTGACTATTGGGACCGGTTGCTCCCTGACCCTCATGCCCTGCTCGACGTGATCGGTGACCTGGTCGCGCGCGCAACCAAAAACAACGACGGTGCCCTCGACCGTCAGTTGCCGGTCAACTTCCTCGAAGAAGTCGTGTCCTGCCTTGGCGACCGGGTGTCGTCAGAGTTGGCCACACTGATCGACGAAATGCGGACATCCCTCGGCTACCACAGTCTGAACCACAACTTCTACTGGGAGGCGACCTCAACTACCCAGCGCAAGTGGGCTACGGACGTCGACTGGTCTGACTTCATCAAGGCGAAGGTGACTGCCGTACAGCAGGATTTCTCGGCTGTCGATGACGTTGATCTCGTTCGCTTCAAGCTCGTGCTGCAGTTCTACCGTGACGTGATCAGCGGGTTTGCGAACCGCGAGCATCTGGGGCCCATGATGAAGCGGATGGATGAGCGGGTGCCTAGTATCCAGCGGCTGGTCAAGGTGTCCGACGATGCGTTTACCGAGGTGCCGCTCACCGTGGTGTCACTCCGCAACGTCAACCTCGCCATGCGGAAGGTCATCCCGATGATCGTCTGTAAGCATCTCTATGACGCCAAGAAGCGCACCGACCCACGGGGGCAGAGGTATCTGAACCTGATCATCGACGAGGCGCACAACATCCTGTCAACGGAGTCAGCGCGGGAGAGCGAGGCATGGCGGGACTACCGCCTGGAGACATTCGAGGAGATCATCAAAGAGGGTCGGAAGTTCGGCGTCTTCCTGACGATCGCGAGCCAGCGACCGCATGACATCTCCGAGACGATCGTCTCGCAGCTGCACAACTACTTCCTCCACCGGCTTGTGAACAACCTGGATGTTCACGCCATCGAGAAGGCGGTCGCTTACCTCGACCGGGTGTCGTTCGAGTCCCTGCCGATCCTGCCGACTGGCACTTGCGTCTTGGCAGGGGTCTCGGCTCAGGTGCCCGTCGTAGTGCGGATAGGACAGCTGCCGCCGGAGTCTGCGCCGAACAGCCGAACCATGTCGGCGACCGCGGAGTGGCTCACGCCGCTCATCGAGGATGCTGATGGCGAGGAGCCGCCCGCCGATCCGGACCTGAGCGATGCCGACTGGCCGTCCGATCCGCCGTTCTGATCATATGGAGTACGCATATCGATGCGCGGGAGTTCCGTCGTGGTCACGCTGATTGAGAATGCCACTGATGCCACCCGGTTAGGGTTCGATGCGGGGATGAGCTGGGACGCCGGTTTCCATGCACGAGCTAGCCATGCCCGGTTCGCTCCATGCGTATGTTATGTCGTTGAAAGAACCCGTCTCATGATTGAGGTGGTCTCTGATCAAGGAGCGACGCTACCCCTCACGGGGAGCTCGAGGAACTCGAGCCGATCGTCGTGATCGGCGGCGTTCTCTGGGAGAACCCGGCGCTGCGAAGCAACATGTGGTCGTACGCGAAGGCGCATGGTGCCGAACGCGGAAGCCTTGAGCATTGCGAATCCCGCCGCGCAGAAGGCTGCCCTGAAGCTTGTGGACGACAGGGCGTGAGGAAGGATCCGGTGACAGGTGTGGTTTAGGCCGCGAGGGATCGCGG
>CALALQ010000205.1 GCA_937925595.1 uncultured Demequina sp.
GAAGTACAGCGTGGAAGCGGTCGGTGGCCAGCTCGACGACGACGAGGCACGGTGGCTTACCTTCCGTGGCTACGACTTGAACGATGACTTCGAATGCCGGCTCCTGGGGTACGCGCGTTGGATCGTTTCCGACGGCGAGCGCTGGCAAGAGCAGGCCGAAGCCTTCTCGGATCGGAATGACCGAGGGAACTCCCACTCCCCGATGCTGGGAATGTACAAGCGGCTGCTGGAGGCGTATGAGCCCATCTGGCGCGGCGTAGCCCGTCGCGGTGGGCGGGATCGTTCGCTCTTGACCGCGGACGAGCTGAAGCAAATCGCGGCGGCGGCCATCCACCCGCACAACCGAAAGGGACGGTGATCACGATGCGGGTAGGTGTGTACGTGGACGCCTACAACCTCTACTACGGGGGTCGACACTCGTGCGGGCGTGGGACACCTGGCTGGCGGTGGCTCGACGTTCGGAGCCTGGTCGACAGCGTGATTCGCACTCAGGGCGCCTGGACCAACGCCCAGCTCGCACGCGTCGTCTACTGCACGGCCCGAGTTGACGCCAGAACCAATCCGTCCGCCCAGGCGGACCAGGACGTGTACCTGAAGGCGCTCCTGGCGGCCCGATCGGTTGACCACATCGAATATGGCCACTACGTGGCGCGGACCAAGACAGGCCTTCTTGCCGTGAACGGCAACAAGCCTGGCCTTCCTCCCCAGGTCGTCACTTCGCAGTGGCCTGTCATGGTCCGCGACAACTCGGGCGCGCCCGTCAGGGACGCACAGTTCATGGTCAGCTACCTGCACCTGGAGGAGAAGGGCAGCGACGTGAACGTCGCCGCGCATCTCCTGCTCGACGTGCTGGGCGGCGCCGTGGATGCTGCCGTCGTCATCTCAAACGACAGCGACCTCGCCTTCCCCGTCAAGGCAGCGCGCGAGCGCGTCCCGGTAGGCCTCATCAATCCGCGGGACACCCCGACAGCGGGTGTTCTCCAGGGGAGCAAGACCGAGGGCGTCGGCAACCATTGGTGGTGGAAGCTCAAGAAGCAGGCCTTCCTGAGGAACCAGCTTCCCGAGCCAGCTGGTACGTACACGAAGCCGATCGGGTGGTGATCCACACCATTCTCAAAGCGGCGGTTCAAGTCGACACGGCTTGGGCGCAGCGGCTACTCTTGTAGTACTTACTCACCCGGCCCCTCGTGGGCCGGGTCTTTTTGTGTGTCGTGATGCGCTCTGGGCACGTGACTAGAAGCCCCCGACGCTAGTCGGTGTCGGTCGCCGCCACCGTGACCACTCGCTGGCCGCCAAGCAGAACAATCCAGACGTCCCAGGCGACTTCGTCGAACCAGTCGCTGGTTTCGAGGCGCAGCCATTGAGCGTCACCAGCGCGTTGGGCGATCTCCTCCAGAGGAGACGCGGCCGAGAGGTCAACCAGCGCCCCAAGCCCGGCCCAGACGCGGAGCCTTGCGGTCGCGCCACCCGGGCTCGGGGAGTAGGCGCCTCCTCCTGACGCAGCGATGAACAGAGATCGCACGGCTTGCGCAGGGTCGATCGGCGTAGCTCGGATTCCTTCATGCACACGAGGTTCCGGCAGATCGGCCGCGAACGCGTCGCCGGGGCGGTAAGCCGCGACCTGCACCCGCCCGTTGGAGAGATCAAGCCAATCTTGGAATGGTGCCATGGCGACACGGTCATCAAGGGGGATGCCAGCCCCGAGGCCCGATAGGAACTCCCCCAGAGGGACGAGCTCTGGCTCAATGATCGTCGTGGTCGGCCAGGACGAAGCGCCCAATGCGCCAGGGTACTGAGGAAGTCCGGTCGGGATCTCACGCTCGATATCAAGCAGTTGGAACGGTAACGGCGCCAGAGGGTGATTGGTCTCGCGTGCCCAGGTCCGGTACCAGGCTGCACTTGCCGATGGATCAGTGCCCCGCAGCACCAGTTCGTGGCTGAGCAGCAACCCGAACTCGGGGTCTTCTCGGCGCAACTTCTGGTCGCTCTCAAGAACGTTCATGATGTCGGCGGCCGGGCGGGTCCCAGCGATCTGCATCGCGTTTCTAAGGCGCAGGTACTCCGGCTTGGGGGAGTTGGGGTGCTGCGTCGAAGGCCTCGCTCCCAGGTGTATGGCGATCCTCGTGGAGCTGCGCGGTGGGCTCTGGCACGCCAGCTCGAACGCATCGTGCCGAAGGGCACTGATAGCGAGGTCGTAACCGTGGCGCTCGAGGTCCTCATCGAGTTCATGCGCGATCTTGAGAGCCACGTCCGGCTTTCGACGGATGGCATCGGACATCGCGGCGCGTTCCACTCGCCAATCATTCGAGCCACGCGCTCGACGCGCGATCGAACCGACTCTCATGGGGCTCAGGGTAGGCCCCGGGCTCTGGCTCTGATCGCCCGCCGTTGGCGGCCCGTGCAGGTCCGTCGCAACTCCGCAGGTGCGGGGTCTCATGTGCTAACTCATGTGCTACCGACGGTGTAGGTCCCTGTCTCTCAACGATGTCGTTTGCTGCACCAGCGTGGATTCCACGCTCAGTTTGAGCGCGAATCGGGGTCTCGTGGGTCCGGGGCGCCGAGCCAACCTTGGCAGTTCAACTCCCCCCTCGCGCACCAGCACGACAGGCCCCGGTTCCCTCGGATCCGGGGCCTCGTCCATCTCTCGGCCGGTCGATGACTTTCGCACGGCTCCCTCGTCCAACCAGGCGCCACCGTCGTGGCGCCACAACGACCGAGGAGCGTGATCCACCGATGAGCACCACCCACGACATCCCCACCGACGTCGTCGAGTACATCTCGGCGGTCCCCCCGGAGCACCGCGCCATCTTC
>CALALQ010000206.1 GCA_937925595.1 uncultured Demequina sp.
CGCGCTCGTCGACGGACATCTCGAGGACGTCTTCGCCGTCGAGGGTGACGGTGCCCTGGGTGATCTCGTACTTGGGGTGACCAGCAAGCGAGTACGCGAGGGTGGACTTGCCGGAGCCGTTCGGGCCCATGATCGCGTGGGTCTCGCCGGAGCGGATGGTCAGGTCAACACCGCGCAGGATCTGCTTGGTGCCTTCCGGGGTCTCGACGCTGACGTGCAGGTCGCGGATCTCGAGGGTGCTCATACTGTCTCCTTCTGGGAAGTCTTGGGGGCGTCAACGTCGACGAGCACTCGCTCGCCGTCGATGCGGACGGGGTAGGTCTTGACGGGGGTGATGGCGGGAAGCTCGTCCGGCTCACCGGTGCGAACATCGAAGCGGCTGCCGTGCGCCCAGCACTCGACGAAGCAGCCGATGACCTCGCCCTCGGACAGCGAGACTTCGCCGTGCGTGCACAGGTCGTCGATGGCGTAGAAGTCGCCGTCATCGCTGCGCACGATCGCAATCGGAATGTCCGCGCCGGACGCGAGCGTCAGCTCGGCGAGCATCGCCGAGCCGGGCTCAAGGTCGCTCGTGTAGCACGCGAGCTGCTCACTCATTGGCGCTCGCCTCCTCGGCAAGCTCCGCCTCCACGTGCTCGAGCTCGAGGTCGATCTCGCGCATGAGGCTGTCCTCGACTGCCGGCACGCCGATCTCGCGAATGAGGTCGGCGAAGAAGCCGCGAACCACGAGCTTGCGCGCCTGCTCTTCGCTGATGCCGCGAGAGCGCAGGTAGAACATCTGCTCGTCGTCGAAGCGACCGGTCGCGGAGGCGTGTCCTGCGCCCTCGATCTCACCGGTCTCGATCTCGAGGTTGGGCACCGAATCCGCGCGAGCACCGTCGGTGAGGACCAGGTTGCGGTTGAGCTCGTAGGTGTCGGTGCCCTCGGCGGCCGCACGGATCAGCACGTCGCCGATCCACACGGTGCGAGCCGTCGCACCGGCGAGCGCACCCTTGTACGTCACGCGAGACGTGCACTTAGGCACCGCGTGGTCGACGAACAGCTGGTGCTCCTGGTGCTGGCCGGAATCGGCGAAGTACAGGCCGAACAGGTCAACCGTGCCGCCCGTTCCTGCGAAGGCCGCGGACGTATTGAGGCGGACGATCTTGCCGCCAAGCGTCACGACCGTGCCGCGCAGGTGCGAGTCCTTGCCCAGGCGGGCAACAACCTCGCCCACGTGCACCGCGTCGTCCTCCCACTGCTGCAGGAACACGATGTTCGCGTTGGCAGCGTCCGCGAGGTCGATCGACACGAACTCGGAGTACTGGGTGGTGCCGCGACGCTCGATGATGATCGTCGCCTCTGCACCTTCGCCGATCTCGAACAGCAGGTGTCCGCGAACATCGGCACCCGTGCCCGTCAGAGTGATCGTGATGGGTTCGGCCACCTGGGTGCCGGGGGCGACGTTGAGAGCCATGGCTCCCCCGCTCAGTGCGACGGCTACGGCCGACGCTCGATCGCCGGGGGCGCGAACGGAACGGGCCTCAGCGTCGGCCTGGGCGACCTCGGTGAGGGTCACGCCGTCGGGCAGAGGGGTCGTTGACCACTCGAGGTGGCCGTGTCCGCCCTCAAGTTCGAACAGCGCCTTGATCTCGCGCACAGGCGAGAAGCGCCAGTTCTCCTCGCGGCCCGTTGGCACGCCGAAGGCCTGGGGGTCAAAGGAGGTGGGGCGGTCCGCTCGCGACGAATCGGGAACGGGGCCGTCACTGTGTGCACCCGCGAGCGTTGCGCGCGAGTGATCGGTGGTGATGCTCAACCGACGGATCCTTCCATCTGCAGTTCAATGAGTCGGTTCAGTTCGAGCGCGTACTCCATGGGCAGCTCGCGAGCGATGGGCTCGACAAAGCCGCGTACGATCATCGCCATGGCCTCGAACTCGGTCATGCCTCGCGACATGAGGTAGAACAGCTGGTCTTCGCTCACTCGAGACACCGTGGCCTCGTGACCCATGTGGACGTCGTCTTCGCGAACGTCGACGTACGGGTACGTGTCGGAGCGGGAGATCTGGTCAACGAGAAGTGCGTCGCACAGCACGTTGGACTTGGCGCCCTTGGCACCCTCAAGCACCTGCACAAGGCCGCGGTAGGACGTGCGACCGCCGCCGCGAGCCACTGACTTGGAGACGATGGAGCTCGAGGTGTTCGGGGCCGCGTGCACCATCTTGGCGCCGGCGTCCTGGTGCTGGCCCTCACCTGCGAAGGCGATCGACAGGGTCTCGCCGCGGGCATGCTCGCCGAGCATGAAGATCGCGGGGTACTTCATGGTGACCTTCGAGCCGATATTGCCGTCGACCCACTCCATGGTGGCGCCCTCTGCAGCCGTCGCGCGCTTGGTCACGAGGTTGTAGACGTTGTTGGACCAGTTCTGGATGGTCGTGTAGCGGACGCGCGCGTTCTTCTTCACGATGATCTCGACCACCGCGGAGTGCAGCGAGTCGCTCGAGTACACCGGCGCGGTGCAGCCCTCGACGTAGTGAACGTAGGAGCCTTCGTCGGCGATGATCAGGGTGCGCTCGAACTGGCCCATGTTCTCCGTGTTGATGCGGAAGTAGGCCTGCAGCGGGATCTCGACGTGGACGCCCGGCGGGACGTAGACGAACGAGCCACCGGACCACACGGCCGTGTTGAGCGCGGCGAACTTGTTGTCACCCGGGGGGATGACCGTGCCGAAGTACTCCTGGAAGATCTCCGGGTGCTCGCGCAGGCCCGTGTCGGTGTCGAGGAAGATGACTCCCTGCTGCTCGAGGTCTTCGCGGATCTGGTGGTAGACCACCTCGGACTCGTACTGTGCGGCCACGCCCGCGACGAGGCGCTGCTTCTCCGCCTCCGGGATGCCGAGCTTGTCGTACGTGTTCTTGATGTCTTCGGGAAGCTCTTCCCAGCTGGTCGCCTGTTTCTCCGTGGAGCGAACGAAGTACTTGATGTTGTCGAAGTCGATGCCGCTGAGGTCTGCACCCCAGTGAGGCATGGGCTTCTTTTCGAACAGGCGCAGCGACTTCAGGCGCAGGTCAAGCATCCATTCGGGCTCGTTCTTGAGCGCCGAGATGTTGCGGACCACGTCTTCATTCAGACCGCGGGCGGCGTTGGCGCCAGCGATGTCAGCGTCGTGCCATCCGTATTCGTAGTTGCCGATCGAAGCGATCGTCTCGTCTTGCGTCATGGGGACGCCCTGGGTGGGAGCGCTCATGCTCGTCCTTCCTTCAGGGTCGCGGTGGCGACGGGAATGGTCGTTGTACAGACGTGGGCGCCCCTCGCCAGGGTGGACAGGCGCTGCACGTGAACATCGAGAATGCGGGAGAAGGTGCGAGCCTCTGCCTCGCACCATTCAGGGGCGCTCTGCGCGATCGACTGGATCGGGCAGTGCCCCTGGCACAGCTGAACGGTGTACCCGCCCGGCCCCGGACGGACCGAGGTGGCAAAGCCTCTCTTGCCCAGAGCGTCGGACAGGGCCTGGACACGCGCTTCGATAGGCGCGTCTTGGGGCACGGCGGGTCGCAGCTCTGCCTCAAGC
>CALALQ010000207.1 GCA_937925595.1 uncultured Demequina sp.
CTACAAGAGCGTCTCGCGCTTCGACACCGTCGAGGATCGCGACGGCATCGGCCCCCAGGGCCGCCTGTTGACCGGATCGGGGAGTGTCAGCGCGAGTGAAATGAGTCGGCCCGTGTCCGCGGAGATAAGGAACCACGACCCGAAAGCCCAGGTCGGCCAACCACGGCGCCACCTCGACGTAGCTGTGGATGTCGTAGGGGTACCCGTGCAGCAGCAACACCGTCGGCCCCTCAGTAGGCCCGGCTTCGAAGTAGGCAACATCCAGAATCCCTGTCTGCATGCGCCGGAGCGGTGTCAGTCGTGGCAACGCGTCCATGTCCATCGTCCTCCTCGGTCTTTTCGAGAACACCGTCCCCGCAACAGGCCACGCAGCGCGCCCTTGGCGCACGTAGTCGAGTGCGTGGTGCGCGGTCCTGAACGTGACAGCGCGGATGGGTGTCACAACGCCGCGTTCTGAGCGGTCGACAGTCCGTCCGGACGACGGCCCTCCCGAGAAGGATCGACCGATGACCCAGGGTGATGCTGACGGCAGCACTGACATTCACCAGCTACACGTGCAGGTGGATGCGGAGATCGAACAGGCCATGGCTGACGAGCCGTCCGCAACTCCGGACACGGAGCTGCAGGCGTACACGTCAAGGCTGCGCAGCCTGCTGGGTGCGGTCGCGGGACTGGAGGAGTACGAGAGCGGTCACCACGACTAGGTCCGAAGCTGTCACATCCCCGCATGCCAGCCGGTCGACGCAGCAGCGACGGAGCCGCGGTCGAGTCGCAGGTAAGCACGAGTATCACCGGGTTTCACCGGGGCGGTCCCCGACGCCATGCCGGAAGCAGAGAGCGACTGGACCCGCTCGTCACCGCGGCCCGTCGACCCGAGAGTCACCACCGTGCACTGGAGAGGAAACACCGTGAAGTCCATCGTCATCGTCGGGGGTGGTTATGCCGGCTTCTACGCGGCACGAGGCCTGGAGCGACGCCTCCGTCGCGGCGAGGCGGAGGTGACCGTCATCGACGCTGCCCCCTACATGACGTACCAGCCGTTCCGTCCAGAGGTGGCAGCAGGATCCATCGAGGCCCGACACGCCATCGTGCCGCTGCGTCGCCACCTTCGACGAGCGCGCTTGTTGGCAGGCAGAGTTCACCGGATCGACCATGGGGAGCGAGCGGTGCACGTCGTGCTGCCCGATGGAAGCCGAACAGCGATCGCCTACGACGAAGTGATCGTCACGGCAGGCGCTGTCTCACGAGTGTTCCCCGTGCCCGGCGTGGCCGAACAGGCGATCGGGTTCAAACGCATCGAGGAAGCGGTCGCCATTCGCGACGCGGTGCTCACGTCCATCGAAGAGGCATCGGCGCTTCCGGCCGGCGCTGAGCGTCGGCGGCGGCTGACAGTCACGTTCGTGGGTGGAGGCTTCGCCGGGGTCGAGGGCTTCGCAGAGGTCCTGAGCATGGCCAGGGCTCTCATCTCCAAGTACGACGCTCTGGCCTCTACGGAACTGAACTTCCATCTCGTCGACGCGGCGGAACGCATCCTCCCCGAGGTCAGGCCCTCTGCCAGTACGTGGGTGAAGAGGTACTTGGAGCGTCAGGGCGCGGTGGTTCACCTGCGCACCACTGTCCAGGAGGCCTCCGGCAGCCACCTGCGCCTGTCGACGGGCGAGGTCATCGACACGGGGCTGCTCGTGTGGACCGCGGGGATCGCCGCGAACCCCGTGATCGCGCGGCACACAGACCTCCCGATCAACGACCGTGGACTCGTCGTCGTGAGGCCGGATCTACGCGTGGGGACGGCAACGGACCCGGTGGCAAGCGCATGGGCGGCCGGCGATGACGCAGCTGTCCCGGATCTTGCCAACCCGGGTGCGTACACGACCCCGAACGCACAGCACGCCGTGCGACAGGGGAAGAGGTTGGCGCGCAACGTGGTCGCCGTGCTGCGCGGCCGTGACCCGCGGCCCTATCGACACCGCAACCTCGGGACGATCGCCACACTGGGCATCGGCCAGGGCATCTTCGAGTCCGGGCCGATCACGTTGAAGGGCCTCCCGGCGTGGGTGGTCCACCGTGGTTATCACCTGTTCACGGTCCCCACCGCCGAGCGCAAGCTGCGAGTCCTGCTCGGCTGGCTCACCGGGTTGGTGGTGGGCCGGGACATCGCCTCGCTCGCTCGGGTCCAGCATCCGCGCGACGCGTTCCTCGAGGACGCTCACCGCCCCGGCGCCGGCTGAGGAGTGCGTCGCATGACGATCGATGCCTGGACACTCTGGATCACGGGAATGGCGATCTGGACGGCGGCCTGCCTGATCTTCTCCATGCTTCTCGCAAGTCGAGAGTTGCCAGCAGCTACTCGCTCGGAGAGCCCAGCCGGCGAACAAACGTCGCCAGAGCCGGTCCACCGATTCCGACTTTGACGTTCGCACGAGACCTCGAGGCTCTGCGCTGTCACGCGTCCATGAACTGCGCGGTCGACTGGGATGTCCGCTACCTGAGGAGAGACACATGCTGACCAGAGCACCCGAAGGATCTGACCGCAGCTTCGGTCTGATCAGCACCACGGCCCTCGTGATGGGTTCGGTCATCGGCACTGGCGTCTTCGCCCTCCCGAGCGCTCTAGCTGCGTACGGCCCGATCTCCCTGGTGGCCTTCGCACTCGTGACGCTGGGCGCCCTGGCGCTCGCACTGACGTTCCGCTCGTTGAACGCTCGACTGCCGGGGTCAGGCGGCCCCTACATCTACGCGCGGGACGCGTTCGGCGAGTTCGCGGGCTTTCTCAACGCGTGGAGCTACTGGATCACTGCTTGGGCGGGGAATGCCGCCATCGTCGTCGCGTGGGTCGGCTACGTCGAAGTGTTCGTCAACCAGGGCCATGGGAAGGCAGGCTCGGTGGTCATCGCCCTGGTCGGGCTCTGGGTGCCTGCTGTCGTGAACCTGCTCGGACTCCGCAGCATCGCGATCGTCCAAGTCCTGACCACGATCCTCAAGTTCGTCCCGCTCCTGGTAATCGCGCTCGTTGGTCTGTTC
This sequence comes from uncultured Demequina sp., assembly GCA_937925595.1. Next base: position 3,022 of record CALALQ010000207.1, read on the forward strand.
GCGATGAGCCGAGCCAACTTCGGTGAGTTCAACGCCTCGGGCGGATCCCCTTGGCACGCCATCACGACGTCCGCAGCCATCGCACTGTTCAGCTACCTCGGGATCGAGACTGCCTCGGTGGCGGCCGGACGGGTCGGCAATGCCGAGCGCAACGTGGGCACCGCGACCATCCTGGGCACATTGGCGTGCGCGGTCGTCTACCTGGCGGGCACCCTCGCGGTGTTCGGCACGGTCCCGCACGACCGACTGGTTGACTCGACAGCCCCGTTCACCGACTCAGCGATCGCCATCTTCGGCGCGAACTGGGCGGGAGACGCTGTGGGCGTAGCCGCTGTGGTCTCCGGATTCGGAGCGCTCGTGGGGTGGACCCTCGTGGTGGCCGAGATGCCTCAGGCAGCCGCCCGTGACGGTGTGTTCCCTCAGATCTTCGCCGTCGAGAATGCCCGACATGTCCCCGCCTTCGGCATCGTCTCGGCCACGGTGCTCGCGTCGGTGCTGACCGTGGTCGCGTACACCTCCTTCGAGGAGGTGTTCACCACGGTGGTGCTCCTGTCAGTGCTGACGGCGGTGATCCCCTACCTCTTCTCGGCTGCCGCCCACGTCTACTGGGTGGCGACCGAAGGGCGGTGGCGGCAACCGGCGCACTTCATGCGTGATCTCGCGATCGGGCTGCTTGCCCTGGTCTTCTCCTTCTGGTCGATCCAAGGGAGTGGGGAGCAAGCCGTCTATTACGGAATCTTCGGCGTGCTGCTCGGTGTGCCGGTGTACGTGTGGCACAAGAGCACCAAGGGCGAGTACGGCGAGGTCAACGCGGTGCTGGTCCCGAATCGAGTGACGAAATGAGCACGCGGGAGCAGGAGCGAACCACCGTGCTGGGGGTGGGCTCGGAGGTCGGCCAGCTGCACGAAGTGATCGTGCACCGGCCAGGCATCGAGCTGGACCGACTCACTCCAGGAAACGCTTCGGCACTGCTGTTCGACGATGTGATGTGGGCCGGCCGTGCCCGGGAGGAGCAC